>CALGBY010000062.1 GCA_937886445.1 uncultured Clostridia bacterium
GTTAGAAAAGCCCGATTTTTCGGGCTTTTCGGCACTTAGAAGGCCTCAGAGGAACTCAGAGAAAAGTGGCTTTTTTTACCTCCTAAGCGAAAGGCCGCGCGTTCGAATCGCGCCGGGCGCGCCAAAGGCTGTCATTTTGACATCACGGTCGAAATGACAGCCATATTTTTATGGGATTTTTTGTTTCATTTCCGGTTAACATGATGAACCGGACAGCCGGTATAGTTCTTTCCCGGCTGTCCTAATATTCAAACAAAAGAAAATTCATCTGCTTGGGGTGGAGGATTCATTATACATGGCAGATTGCTAAGGCTTCCGAATGCTTATTTTACACTTGATGCAGTCACAAACAGTTTTCCTGTATTGACATTTTTCCGATAGATGACCGGCTTCCATGCTTCTGATACCGGTGCTATCTTCAGCCGTGAATAGTCGAGCTCTGTTTCAATATAGCCAATAGTTTGTAACAACCGGATTTTCATTCCCCACAGTATATATCAATTATTTGATGAATTCCGATGCCTGGCCGTAAGATGTGATATATGCCGTTTTCTTCGCTCTTGTTAATGCTACATACAGTAAGCACCGTTCCGCGGTCAGCGCTTCCTGCTTACCAACGGGGTCGGAGGTTGAAATCGCAGATTTGAGCGGCATATTGTTTTTGTTCACACCCACAATAAACATGCAATCAAATTCAAGTCCCTTTACCCGGTGCATGGTCGCAAGGCAGACGCCGGGCATATGACGATCGTCGGTTTTGCTTCTCTTTATTTCGTAGGTTCGAATACCGGCTTCTGCCAATACGGAAGCATAATCTATAATCATTTTATTTGTTCTTGCAACGATACAGATATCCATCGGATCCGTTCCTGCCTGTATTTTTTCGTTGACATGCTTAACCAATGAAGCGGCTTCCGTTTCAAAGTCGGGATTTGGTATGTGTTTCGATACTTTTGCTATCAATTTCATTATATATTTATCAGCAATTCAATTCTACTCGCTTCCTCGTCATAATATGCTTTCACTTATTGCAGCTCCGTACAAACATTCCAGTGCGATGGCGAACGCTTTACCTGTATACGCCTGCAGAAATCGAAGTTCTGCAGGCGACTATTCAAGCTTTTTAAAAGATGAAGATAGCGGAAAATGCACACTGTTCAACGCGCCTGAGAATGACGCGGTGATGCCTTGATATCCCCCAGCTCCATTGCCAGGCGGAACATATGCTTGCATGGTTTTCCGTCCGCCTGTTTCAGGTAGGCAGGGCAGGTACAGCAAGCGAGCGATGTATAATACACGCTGCCGTCACGCTTGCTTACAAACCGGCAGGTACACTTATCAGGGTTTACATCCTCCGGCGGGTCAACAGTCCTTCCGGCACGGCCGATGACTGTGTTTCTGTCCGGAATATTGTAACGGGCCGCGTTAAACGAGGACGGTTTTTTTGCCTCCGTTTCCGCCTGCTCCGCCCTTTGCTCAATTATCGCCTGTACTCTTTCAACAAAATCGCTCTCAAACAGAATGACGGGTCTTCCCGTTTTTCTGCGCAGCGAAACGGCCTCCTTCAAATCACAGTCGTCTTCCGGCAGGCTCTGACCCATTACCAGATAATCCGCACCGGCAAGGCTTTCCTGTATGCTTGCGCCGCACAGAGTGACCGCTTCCTCCGCAGCGGGAACGGACACGCCCTCGGTTTTCATCATTGCCTGATATTCAATATCATAGGAACAGGCCAGAAGGGCAATATGCTTTCCATTAAAATCCAATGCGGAAGCATCATCAGCAGGCTCCGCCCATGCAAAGCGTTTCCTGTCTTCACGCAGGGTCGGTACTGTTCCCTGCGCGCAAATCTCTTTCATCGCCCGGCATGCCGCGCTGTATGTGCATATCCGGATATGCGGCTCCGGGCTTTGCAGTTCTTCGATCAAATGCTCTGTATTGTGCTGAAGGGTATCCTGCGTATAAAAATCCGCCGGATCAACATTCAGCTTGCCAAGTATACCGTCATCCACGATACACCAGCTTGAATATCTGTGAAAAACAAACGGAATAAAATAATAGGTCATGCCATATTGGTGCAGCATCGCGCACAGTTCCTGAGGATCATCGTGAAACCAGCGCAATACCTCCATATGCAGCAGTCTGTCGCTGCCAAAGGGCGTTTCCGCTTTTGAGAGGATAAAGGAAAACATTTTTTTCATATTCCTTTTCCACTGCCTGAGTCGGGCGTCAGCCTCCCGAAGCCGTTTAGCGTGTTCCGCTTCCCGCTTCTCATCCCAGTAGGAGGAATCAGAAGTGAAAGTAGGCAGGTTCGCGTTCTTCAGCCTGCTTGCCTTCTCCGTACAAACCTCGGTAAAGCGTTTCGCAGCGGAAAGCTTTTTTGACATGGTTACCGTCCAAAGCTTCTCTTCATCGCCCGGATCATCATCATTTATTCTCACATAATCCATCATGATATCGTTCCAGACATAAAGACCTTCCCCTAAATGGCGAAAGTATGCGCCCGTATCGACAGCGCTGTACTGTGAATAACCGCAGGCAATGACCGTTTCCCCATCCTGCGCCAAGGCCATATAACGGCGGATCTCCTCTTCCGTTTCCTCGCCGTTAAACGATGTTCTGAAAGTGACCTGCCATATATCACCGCTGCGTTTGCCGAAATCAGTATCGCTCTGCCTGCATATTTCCATATACAGCCGTTTACTGTCTGTACGAAAACCGATATACCCTGAAAAATCTCCCATTCTTTCGATCTTCCTTTACATCATATTGTGCCTGAAAGTGCTGCATTCTTTTCTCATGCCCGGCCTGCCGTATTGTTTCATATGCTTACTGTTATGAGCGGGAACCCCCTTATACAGGCTGCGCTTTTCAATGGTTTTTGATGCGATCGATTCTGACCGAATCAAAACGGACCGGGCCCGGATGAGCAGTACTCACCCGGTCTCAGTCCGCTTCAGGCGTTCATCTATTAGCTTTACTTGGCAACGTATTTTTCGACAAGTTCCTTGGTGTCACGGGCAATGGCGATCTCTTCATTGGTGGGAATGACACAGATGGTCACCTTGCTGTCCGGAGTGGAAATAACGGCTTCATGCACATTGGGCCACGCGAGCTCCCTGTTCTTTTCGATATCCAGCTTGGCGCCCATGAATTCCATGTCCTTCATGACATCTTCACGCAGACGGTAGTTGTTTTCACCGATACCGGCTGTGAAAACGATCACATCAGCTCCGTTCATCGCGGCCGCGTAAGAACCGATATACTTCTTGATGCCGTAGATCAGCATATCTCTGGCCAATACGGCGCGTTCATTGCCTTCCTGCGCAGCTTTATCAACGTCCCTCATATCATTTGAAATGCCGGAAATGCCTACAAGACCGCTCTTTTTGTTGCAGATGGTGAGCATTTCATTGATATCGATATGCTCGTTGTTGCAGATATACTGCAGCACGGCAGGATCCATGGATCCGGAACGGGTACCCATGATCACGCCCTCAAGCGGGGTAAGGCCCATTGTGGTATCCACGCATTTGCCGTACTTCACGGCGCTGATGGAGGAACCGTTGCCCAAATGGCATACGATGGTCTTCAGTTCCTCAGGCTTTTTGCCGAGGAACTCCGCGGTACGCTTGCTGACAAACCTGTGGCTGGTGCCATGGAAGCCGTAGCGGCGCACATGCAGCTTTTCATAGTATTCATAAGGCACACCGTACATATAAGCCTTCGCGGGCATCGTCTGGTGGAAGGCGGTATCAAACACGGCTACCATCGGAGTATCCGGCATAACGGATTTGCAGGCCTGAATGCCCTGCAGGTTGGCACGGTTATGAAGCGGTCCGAGCGGGATATTTTCTTCTATCACCTTTTCGACTTCATCGGTAATGATGACGGATTCGGAGATCTTGCTTCCGCCGTGCAGTACCCTGTGTCCTACCGCACCGATCTCGGTCATATCCTTAATGCAGCCGTATTCCTTATCGGTAAGCGCGGCAAGCATCATCTGGCAGGCTTCAACATGGGAAAGAATATGTCCTTCATTCCAGTCAAGCACCTTTTTATCGTTGATCTTGCATTCGTGATGACCATACTCGGGCATTCCGATACGCTCGATCAATCCCTTCGCAAGCATATTCTCGGTGTCCATATCCACCAGCTGATACTTCAGAGAGGATGATCCGGCATTCACGATAAGAATTTTCATTTTCTTTTCTCCTTCAGTAATAATTATGATTGACGGAAACACACGCGTCCCCGTTAAACCTCAGTCATTCTCATTTGTTCCGCGTACTGTGCCTTACGGTTTACTTCCTCGGCAGTATGGAAGGTGGATACCGCGTTATGCAGACACTGTCGGGCAAGCTCATCATCGTTTGTCGCGGCGGCGGCCATCAATTGACCGTAGGAGCTTTCGATCTCCTTCCATTCCTTGGGCTCATCATGCTCTACGAAGATCATATTGTTCTCGGTCTTCTTGACATTTTCGGATTTGATAAGCAGCTCTTCATAAAGCTTTTCGCCCGGTCTCAGCCCGGTCTCAATAATGTCGATATCCTTATACGGTTCAAGACCGCACAGGCGTATCATGTTCTCGGCCATTTCCAGAATTTTGACCGGCTTACCCATATCCAGAACAAACAGCTCACCATTTTTGGCGATTGCTCCGGATAGAAGCACGAGCTGGCTGGCCTCGGGAATGGTCATGAAATAACGGATGATCCGTTTATCCGTAACAGTGACCGGTCCGCCTTTCTGGATCTGCTTTTTGAAAAGCGGAATAACGCTTCCGGCGCTCCCAAGCACATTGCCGAAGCGTGTAGCGGAATAGATCGTCCTGTTTTCGGGCAGCGTGGCAAAGGACTGTACGATCATTTCGCACATGCGCTTCGTAGCGCCCATAACATTGGTGGGATTGACCGCCTTGTCGGTGCTTACCATGATGAAATGCTTCGCTCCGAACTCGGACGCGGCGCGTACGCAGTTGTATGTACCGGAAATATTGTTCCTGATGGCCTCACAGCAGTTATGCTCCATCAGCGGCACATGCTTATGCGCGGCCGCGTGCAGCACGATATCGGGATGGTACTTGCCGAAAATAGTCCTGATCTGCTGATAATCGCATACGGAACAGATCTCCACCTGAAGATCCAGCTTATCGCCCCATGCCAGCTTCATTTCCTGCTGCAGATCATACGCGTTATTTTCGTATATATCCAGAATGATGATCCGCTTTGGGTTCATTTTGGCGACCTGCCGGCAGATCTCACTGCCGATGCTTCCGCCGCCGCCGGTGATCAGTACAGTCATCCCGCCATAGCAGGCTTTGCACTTATCGTCCAGAAAATTCGCTTCCTTGCGGAACAAAAGCTCTTCTATTTCAAATTCTCTCAGCTGTCTTTTTCCGCCGATCTCATTGCTTCCCATCGCGGAATAGTCGTATACCTTCATTTTACAGCCGAGATCACGGTAATGCTCGTAAAGCTTTCGCTTATCCTCGCTGTCCATGTTGGGAAGAGCAAATACCAGTTCCTGGATACCATACTGCAAAAACACCTTATTATCGGCAGTATCGCTATCCAGTACATCCAGACCCATGATCTGCCTTCCGATCTTTTCCCGGCTGATATCGACAAAGCAGCACGGACGGTAAGCGGCATGCGGATTGGCGTTCAGCTCCTCAGCCAGCATAGCGCCTACCCTTCCCGCGCCGATGATGGCAATATTGATCTTTTTGAGTCCGCTTCTTTCGTTTTCATCGGGAGCGATCTTCACATTGGTGAGCATGGCGAGCAGCTTCCTGATAAAGGACCAGAAGCGTCCTCCGCGGCTCGACGCGGTATACAGATATTGATAGAAGAGCCGGATCGCGATCACGGCGAGCAGATCGATCGCAAGAATGATCACAACGCGCATGATCCCGACATCGGCAAATGAAAATACGCTTTCGGGCGAACGGAATACCGTGAAGTAGTAGAATATGAGATACGCCGCGCTTCCGCAGAAATCACTGAATACAAGTTTCAAATAAGTACTGGCAGTGGCATAGCGCCAGATCTGCTTATAGATATGCCAGATGAATCTCGACACAAATATAAACACCGCTCCGGTCGCGACCATGAAAAGAAGCATTTCAGGTGTATGGCTTTTCATTGCGGAGTTGTTCGGAATATAAAGCCACAGAACAATGAAATCAATAACAAGGTAGCAGATGAGATCATACAAAAACAGCATCCATCTGACCGTGTTTCTCATTCTTCCGTTCCTGACGCTTTTCACCTTCGCATCGGTATTCGCGTCCCTGTTTTTCGGCATGAAACGATTCTCCTTCTTTATGCTGCAGTTAGCCGCACGAACCGTCAATCGTTGCTATGATGATCCGCCTTGTAATACTTTTTGTCATACTTATAGTAATAACTCTTATAGTAATACTTTTTGCTGCTGACAGTATTGAAGGACACCTGATTGAGTACGGCACCCAGCACTTCACAGCCGGTAGCCTCGATCTGCTGCTTCGTTTCAATCAGTTCCTTGCGGTCGACCGAGTTATATTTCACCGCGATAATGGTGCCGTCACAGTTCTTCGCGATCTCGGCGGCATCAATGATCATGCCTACAGGAGGCGCGTCGATGATCACATATTCGACATTCCCGGCAAGCTCCTCCAACATAGCCGAAAAACGGGGAGTGCTGAGCAGTGCCAGTGAATTGCTTACCAGATGACCCGAAGGCACAAAATAGGCGCCCTCGATGTTTGTTTCATAAACCACATCATTCATTGTGGCAAGCCCGGCCAGATAATGCGTCATACCGTTCATATGGTCTGAAGAACATTTGATGCCGTACTTGGCTACCAGCTGGCTTCTTCTGAGGTCGCAGTCCACCAGTACAACAGTGTGGCCCAGCTTTGCGAGCGTACGCATGGCATTCATGGACAGCATGGATTTTCCCTCATGCTGCTGACAGCTGGTGATCATGATCCTGCGCTTTTCAGAGCCGAGAAAGGTAAGATTCGTACAAAGTGTATTGATCGCTTCCTGAGCGGCATAATCAAGCTCCTTAAAATGGGTAAACTCTACCTTTGCCATATCACTTCTTACCTCCCGCGTTTTCCTTGTGATGTCTGCCGGAACCCGATTTCTTTATTTTCCTTCCGGATGTGGTCACATTATCCTTGAGCACAGGCACAACGGCCAGCGTTGCCATACCGGAATATCTCCTGATATCATCCGTGGTTTTAACCTTGGTATCCATTACATACTGAAGAAGGATGATGATAACGGATACAATAAATCCGGCAACAGCGCCGAGAAACACATTTCTTGTCTTGTTCGGCGAGATCTTGCTTCCCTTTACCGCTTCCGAAATGATGCTGGGAGATACCTTGTTCATCCTGCTGCTGGTCTTGTCCTTTTGATTGGCGCCGGCGTCCACGACATCCTCACGGATAAAGTGAGATACGACCTCGGCCGCCTTGTTCGCGACATCTCTGGTCATCTCCGGGTCTCCGCCCTCAGCGGTAACATAAATGAAACGGGTATTGGAGGGATTGCTCACACTCAGCATACCCCTGATCGTGGACGCGGTGATGTTGGGATATATCGCTTTCAGACCTTCGATCGCGTATTCATATCCCGTTACGATCTTTTCGCCGGTGACCTCGTCTCTTTCGGTGATCTCATTATCTATGACACCGTTGACGATCCTTTCACGCACCTCATGGATCTCAAAAAGCCTCAAATAATCCTTGGTAAGGCTTGATCCGGTATTCAGTTCGGAAAGGTTCACAACGGAGCTGGTATTGTTACGCACATACAGAATGTTCTGAGAACGGTATACAGGTTTCGCGAAGAAGGAGCTGTATACCATCATCGCTACCGCCGCGACCAAAGTGATCGCAATGATGATCCATTTTTTGTCATACAGGCGATAGATCAGCTCCAGCAAATCGATACTGCCGGTAGTATCCGCGACCACAGTCCGGTTTGCATTCTGCTGTCTGTTAACACCCGTGTTCTTTTTCTCCTGGGCAGGCTGGTTATTCATCAACAGGTTCCTCCTCTGTTAGGATACATTGCAATAGTAACCAAAGCGATTTTATCGCATTTTTATATTTTACATTATTTTCCGATAAAATGCCATAATTTTTTCATCTTTTAATAAATTCGTAATATTTTCGATCGGCATAAACAAAGCAGAAAAACGACGGAGCCGGGCACGAAAAACGTATCCTTTCTTCCGGAATATCCGTTTATCCTGCGGGATCATTCAAGCATATCGGAAAGCGATCTGTCAAGGATGCCGAAATCCAGCTTTTTGTAGTTCCATACCGCGTGCCCGATCCCGTAATGCCGGAATGCCTTATGGATGGCGCTGTGCCATTTTCTGCATTCAGCCTTATCCGCAAGATCGATCACTCCGTATTCACCGCAATACAGGGAGGTTCCGTTATCCTCCGCTTTCTTCACCGCTTCTTCAAAAAGGCCGATGAAATAATCCTCATTGATCGCTCTTTCCGCGTTTTCTTCCCTTGTTCCGGAGAGCGGCACGCCGAGGATCTTCTTTGTGCGTTCACTCATTTCTCCTTCCGTGCAGTCAAAGGCACAGCGGAAGTCTCCCGGCATCACCCTGATCCACGAAGCGCCCTGATGGGTGAACACAAGCGGCTCATAGCAATGAAAATTATACACGACATGTTCATCATACGGCTTATCGAGATACTTGACCGTTCCGGCATGGTTATTATAGTATCCGCCTACAAGTACGGTGCAAATGCATCCTGTCCGGCGTATACGCTTTATGCATTCCGCACTGACACGGTTCCAGATCATACCGTATTCCGGTTCGGTCACCTCATTCAGCAGTTCAAAAGCGAGCATGTCACTGTTCTTCCCGAACCGGGAGGCAAACTGCTCCCACAGGCGGAAAAAGCGTTCCTGGCAGGCATTGCTATAGAATAATCCGGTTTCTTTTTCGCCTTCATCGAAGGAAAACCCGTATGTTTTATGAAGGTCGAGTATCATGTTCAGATGATATTTTCTGCACCACCCGATACATTTTTCAATATATGCAAAGCCTTCTTCTTTATATGCTCCGTCCGCTGTTTCAACAAGATCATAGTCGACAGGAACGCGTACATGATCCACATTCCAGCTGCTGATCACGCTGATATCTTCCTCTGTGATAAATGTTCTGTAGTGTTCATCGGTATGTATGCACTGGCTGAGCCAGCCGCCGAGATTGACACCCTTTTCAAACCCCTGCCATTTGATCATAGCGTGTTCTCTCCTTCTCGCAGAAATCTACATGATAAAGTATATCCGAAAAACAGGGAATTATCAACGGTTATCGGCATATTTAATATTTTTCCTTATTTGCATTGCTTATTCACATATTCTGATATATAATTCTTTTAAATTTTTCAGGAAAGCTGGTGTAACTTATGCCTGGTATGGGAATGGGCGGCGGCCGCGGGCCCCGCGGTTTTCTAACAGATGAAGAAAAGCAGAATATGCCGAAGGTAGACAAGAAACTGCTGATCAGGATCTTCTCCTATCTGAAGCCTTATCTTCTGCAGTTTTTGTTTGTATTTATCGCGATCATTCTGGCGGCCGTAGTCGGTCTTCTCCCGTCTATGATCACTAAGGAGATCGTAGACAACGCGCTCACCAATAAAAACTGGGTATTGCTGATCCAGTTGCTGCTTGCCTCTCTCGGAACACTTTTCATATCAAATATCATCGGCGTACTTGAAAGCTATATCAACGCCTGGATCAGTCAGCATATCATATTCGATATGAAAAACCAGATGTATGACCACCTCCAGCACATGCCTCATTCTTTCTTTACCACCGAAAAGCAGGGCGATATCATCACGCGTATGAATACGGATATCAGCGGTGTATCCTCTGTCATCTCCGGCACCCTCTCCTCCATTGTAAGCAATATTGCTACCGTGATCACCACGCTCGTCGCTCTTCTCACGATGAGTTGGCAGCTTGCGCTTGTCGGCATTATCATCATCCCCCTGCTTATTCTGCCCACAAAATCCGTCGGCAAAACACGCTGGAAGCTTCTCACGGAAAGCCAGGCAAAGCACGATGAGATGAACCAGATGGTAAATGAAACGCTTTCTGTATCCGGTTCCGTTCTTGTGAAGCTGTTCACAAGAGAAAAAAAGGAATACGACCGCTTTGTGAATGTCAACACTGAAGTGACAAAGCTGGCAATGAAGGAACAGAGAAGCGGTAAATGGTTCTTTGTGGTAATGGGTATTTTCACAAATATCGGTCCTCTTCTGATCTATCTTGCCGGCGGTTATGTGATGATCAAGCTTGAAGACCCCGCTATCACGATCGGTGTGATCACAGCAACCATTTCACTTATCAACCGTCTTTACCGCCCCGTGGAATCCCTCCTCAACATTTCTGTGGATTTCACGCGTTCCCTTGCGCTTTTCACCAGGATCTTCGAATACTTCGATAAAGACATCACGATCACTTCAAAACCCGATGCTGTAAAGCCCGAGCTGAAAAACAAGGATATCCGTTATGAACATGTGGCTTTTTCCTATGAGGAGGAGCATCCCCTTCTTACGGATATCGACTTTACCGTACCCGGCGGAAAGATGTACGCGATCGTCGGCCCCAGCGGAAGCGGCAAATCCACCGTTGTCAACCTGATCCCCCGCCTGTATGATGTATGCGGCGGCAGAGTAACGATCAACGGGACCGATGTCAGGGATATCGATCTTACATATCTTAGAGAAAATATCGGTGTCGTTACACAGGATACCTACCTTTTCAATGGCACGATACGCGAAAACCTGCTTTATGCCAAAGAGGACGCCACGCAGGAAGAGATCGAAAACGCCTGCCGCATCGCGAGCATACATGATTTCATCATCAATCAACCTGACGGATACGATACCTTTGTCGGCAACAGAGGTCTGAAGCTTTCGGGTGGTGAAAAACAGCGCATCTCCATCGCGCGTGTGATCCTCAAGAATCCCAATATTCTTATCCTTGACGAAGCGACCTCCGCGCTTGACTCCATCTCTGAAAACGCCATTCAGGACGCGCTGGAAAGGCTGATGGAAAACCGCACCAGCATCGTGATCGCTCACCGCCTTTCAACGATCCTCAAGGCGGACAGCATCCTTGTCGTAAAGGACGGCGTGATCGCCGAAAAGGGTGATCACGAGACATTGCTCGCGAAAAACGGCATTTACAGAGATCTTTACGAAACGCAATTCAGAAAAGTACTGGAATACGAGGCTGAAAAAGAACAGAACAGCGCAAAGTGATTTCAGCATTTCCGATCAGCTTTATCGTGTACCGGTTCCCGCGTTGACGGGGACCGGTATTTTTGTTACCGCCTTATTTATATAATGCCTCATAAAATGTACTATAGGATTTTCGTTTTATGCAATCAGTCACGCTTGAAAAAGCTATGTCCGTATGATATGATATTCACAGCTGTTCAGAAAGCACTACAGCTATATTTCTGTTCGGAGGTTGACAATGCAGTACGGATATTTTGACGGAAAAGCGCGTGAATATGTGATCTGCGACCCGCGTACGCCGATGCCCTGGGCCAACTATCTCGGCTCCCCCGCGTACGGTGCCATCATCACGCAGAACGCCGGCGGTTACAGCTTTGTAAAGAGCGGTGCAGCCGGAAGGATCCTTCGCTATACCTTCAATCAGTTTGATGAACCCGGACGCTATATCTATATCAGAGATGAATCGGACGGTGATTTCTGGTCCGCCTCCTGGCGTCCTGTTGAAAAGGATCTGGATGCTTTCAAAACAATATGCCGTCACGGCACGTCCTACACCGAGATCGAAAGCGTTTACCGCGGGATAGAAACAAAGGCGCTTTATTATGTACCTATGAACGCGGAGCATGAGGTATGGCGTCTGAAGATCAAAAACGCTTCCGACACTGAGCGTACGCTGGGGGTGTTCGGTTACTGTGAATTCACCAACGAATCCTTCTACACACAGGATCTTGTCAACCTGCAGTACACCCAGTTCATCACCCGCACGGAATTCATAAACGATCATATCCTTCAGCATATCAATGAAAACTGCCATGTAAATGAAAACGGTGAAAACGGCAGTGAACGCTTCTTCGGGCTTGTCGGCGCGAAAGTCGCGAGCTATACCGGCCGCAGAGAGCGTTTTCTCGGGGTACACCGTTTCAGCGATCCTCAGGCGGTCCTTGACGGAAAATGTGATAACACCTGCAACTTCAACGGAAACGGCTGCGGCGGGCTGCACACCGTCATAACGCTCGCTCCCGGTGAAGAAAAGACTGTTGCCTTCATCCTCGGTCAGAAAACAGAAAGTCAGGCCCGCGCGCTGCTTGACCGTTACGCGGATACGGAAAAGGTTACCGCAAATGAATTGCAGAGCCTGCGCTCCTACTGGCACGGGGAGCTGGATCATTTCATCGTGAAAACGCCGGATGACCGTTTCAACGAAATGGTCAATACCTGGAACGCTTTCCAGTGCTTCACGACCTTTGTCTGGAGCCGTGCCGCTTCTCTGTTCTATTGCGGAGAAAGAAACGGCTACGGTTACCGTGATACCGTTCAGGATATTCAG
This sequence comes from uncultured Clostridia bacterium, assembly GCA_937886445.1. GTDB lineage: Bacteria > Bacillota > Clostridia > Christensenellales > Aristaeellaceae > ZC3RG03. The sequence goes on from CALGBY010000062.1 coordinate 12,609, forward strand.
GGTATCATCCATTTGGATCCCGCAATGGCAAAAGAGCGCATCACCTTCATGCTCTCCGCGCAGGTCCATCACGGCGGCGGGCTTCCGCTGGTAAAGTTTACTCATAATGCCGGTCACGAAAACACGCCTGAGGATGATTCCTATGTAAAGGAAACCGGTCATCCGCATTACCGCGCCGATGACGCCATGTGGCTCTTCCCCACCGTGTACAAATATATTTCCGAAACCGGCGATACCGCATATCTGGATGAAGTGATCCCGTTTGCCGATAAGGATGAGGGCACTGTGCGCGAGCATCTGCGCCGCGCCATCGGCTTTACGCTTGATCACCTCGGCACGCACGGTATGCCCGCCGGTCTGCATGCGGACTGGAATGACTGCCTGCGTCTCGGCGCACAGGGAGAAAGCTGCTTTGTGGCGATGCAGTTCTATTACGCGCTGAAAATCATGTCTGAATTCTGCGAGGAAAATGAAAAGCAGCATTATCTTGACCTCGCGATGGATCAGCTTGAAAAGATCAATGCCTTCTTCTGGGAGGATGACAGGTTCATGCGCGGATATTCCGAAGCCGGACAGATCATCGGCAGCAAAAAGGATCCGGAAGCCAGCATGTGGCTCAATCCGCAAAGCTGGGCTGTGATCAGCGGTGCCGCAACAAAGGAACAGAGTAAAAAGATCCTTAATACCGTGGAGGAGCAGCTGAATACCCCGAACGGTCTTGAACTGATGACTCCCTGCTACCGCAAGCACGCGTTTGACGGTGCCGCCATGATCCTGTTCAATGCCAATACAAAGGAAAACGGCGGTATCTTCTGTCAGGCTCAGGGCTGGATCATTCTTGCCGAAGCATTGATGGGACACGGAGACCGCGCGTTCAGATACTTTGCCGAATCCTGTCCTGCCTCTTACAATGACCGTGCTGAGATCCGCGAATCCGAGCCCTATGTACATACGCAGTTCATTGAAGGCCGCAGTACGCCTCAGCCCGGACGCGCTCATGTTCACTGGCTTACCGGTACCGCCAGCACAGTGATGGTTGGCTGTGTTGAGGGAATTCTGGGGATGCGTCCCACTCCCGCCGGTCTGCGCATTTCACCGGCGATCCCTTCCGCATGGGATGGATTCACAATTGACAAGACCTTCCGCGGTGCACGGCTTCATATTTCGGTAGACAACAGCGCCCACAGCGAAGGCGGCACCCGGTATATCGAGCTGAACGGCCGCCGTATCGACGGAGACTTCATTGATGCCTCCGCACTGATCGCCGGTGACAATACAGTAAATGTAGTCATGTGACCGGTCTCTTCCGGAAGGCGTATCGCTGAAATATCATAGAATTCAAAACAGACTCCTGATCGGGCGAATACCCTGTTCGGGAGTCTGTTTATTATGTATCAGGGGTTATGATGATCATCTTCTTGCTGCCGGGCTGTTTTCCAGCAGATCGATCATTTCCTGTATCTTTTCACTTAATGCGGTATTATTCGCCGGCTCTGTTTCCGATACATGTATCTCATACCCGTTCTCAGCATCCGAGTATACAGGAGTATACTCTATACCGGCATATCTGATGCTCTGCCTGTGATACTCAATGTTCAGGTGCAGCAGATACGACACGGCAATGCTGTTTTCTTTTTCCGGCAGCAGCATCCCGGCGGAATACACGGCCAGAGCGCGTCTTGTCTGCATGCTTGCGGCATCCGTTACATCCACCCATTCCGGGGCGGTCAGACATCCTTCCTTTTCGCAAATGACAAGATCCGCCCCCAACGCGCACAGGCTCATGACCAGCTTCTTTTGCTGTTCGGTCACTGCCGTTGTCCCGTCCGGGTCCAGAAATACCGTTACCGCAACAAACGCAACACCGTTGTTTCTCGCGTTTCGAATGCTTTCAGCTATTCCGGCGGTATGCTGCTCCCTTTCTGTTCCCTCCGTCTGTTTTCCGGTCAATGTTTCCTCGCTGCACGAAATAAACAGTGATGATACGCCGTTCAGTACGACCGTTTCTGTTTTCACGGCATTTTCACCGGTTGCTTTTTCGCAAACGCGCAGTCCGTTCTGCGTCAGCAGCGCTTCTGTCGCGGCGCCGGCTCCCTGTTCATCAGGACAAACGGCAACGATATCGATCCCCGTCTGCTTAAGCACACCGGGTAAATAATCGGGCATTTTCGAATCGGATAAAAGCAGATTTTCATCCGCGTACAGTTCTGTAGCGATCGGGGCAAATACTCTTTCGGCATCATCGCTGTTCATGTTGCTGAGAATACTTGAATATGGGATCTTGCCGCACAGCGTCAGGGTAAATGTTCCGTCAGGCTTCGTATCCGCAGCACCGATCGCCGGAAGAGGAGTCACCATCTCGTAGGAGATCTTCAGACGCGGTGTCTCAGCAGCGGTTGTCGGTACCGCCGTCTTCTCTGCGCCGACAGCATGACCTATCTCCCCGTTCTCAATGCCTGTCACGGTAAGTATCACCGCAAAAAGTAATACTACAACTGCCAGTGCGGAAACAGCGATCACTGTTCCGGCAGAAAACGATCTGACACGGTCCAGCAAGAACAGAAGCTTCTTTTTCATATCACTTTTCTACCCGGATCAGGCTGACCGGTACAGCCATAGCCGGATCGATACAGCTCAGTGCTTTTCTTACTGCCTTTTCTCCGGCAGTATGTGTTACGATCACAATAGGCACATTTCCGTCTTCTCCTGCGTCTCTCTGCAAAAGGTTGCGGATCGACACGCCGTTTTCACCAAAACAGGCGGTTATATGCCCCAGTACGCCGGGCTCATCGACCGCATTCAGGCGGACATAGAAGCCGCAGTGCCAGTCATCGGTAACGGTAAGGGATTGGTCCAGTTCATCCGTATTTCTGAAGGTGGGATGCAGCGGCTTTTCGTGCATGACCGCATATATGATATCGCTCACCACCGCACTGGCTGTAGGCGCGCTTCCGGCTCCGCGTCCGAGCACCATCATGTCATCACAACTGTCTCCGTGCAAAAATACAGCGTTATAGCTCTCATTTACAGATGCAAGCGGATGAGAAGACGGTATAAAGGTGGGATGAACACGTACATCCAGCATGCTGTGATCTCTTTTGGCTACAGCAAGCAGCTTCAGCGTATAGCCCAGTTCACGCCCGAATGCGATATCTTCCGGCTTTACACCGGTGATCCCTTCTCTGTATACATAGCGGAAAGGAATTCTGGCATGGAAAGCGAGGGAAGACAATATGCTCAGCTTATAGCACGCGTCATAGCCTTCCACATCACTGGTCGGATCCGGCTCCGCAAGTCCCAGCTTCTGCGCGTCCTTCAGAACATCATCATATTTTTCACCGTTGCGGCTCATCCTGGTGAGAATATAATTGGTCGTACCGTTCACAATACCCATCATACTCATGATACGGTTTGCCTGGAGGCTGTCATTCAATGTACGGATGACCGGGATCGCTCCGCAGACGCTGGCTTCAAAATACAGACCCGTTCCGTTTTCCACTGCAGCCTGCTGTAAGGTGTGCCAGTTCAGTGCAAGCGCCATTTTGTTCGCTGTCACAACTGTTTTTTTATGTTTCATCGCGCGGATCATATAGGCCGTCGCAGGCTCTTCCCCGCCCATAAACTCGGCGATCAGTGAGATCTCCGGGTCATCCGTCACTTCAGACACATCTGTAGTGAGCAGTTCACGAGGGATCTCGGCGTTTCTGCTTTTTTCAAGGTTTCTGACCAGTATTTTTTTCACCCTGAAGCACACATCATCACGATGAAGCAATTCATCACTGAAATGATTGAGCAGGTTCCATACGCCGCAGCCGATATTTCCGCATCCGAGAAAACCGATCGTTACTTCCTTCATTGTTCCGCACTCCGTATCAATGATTCTTTTCCCAAAGGATCTTCAGGCCCTTGAGAGTCAATGTTCCGTCAATAATATCAATTACATTGCTTTCCGAAGCGATCAGCTTTGCCATACCGCCAGTGGCAATGACCTTTGCGTCAGGATATCCCATCTCCCTGCGGAGTTTATTGGCCAGATACTCCACCTGGCCTACATAGCCAAAGACAAGTCCGCTTTGAAGGTTTGCCACAGTGGTTTTGCCAATGGCGTGTTCGGGACGGATCAGCTCGATATGCGGCAATTTTGCCGTGCCGGATACGATTGCCTCACTGGCCAGCTTGATACCCGGGCAGATCGCACCGCCGAGAAAAGCGTTTTTCGAATCCAACACGCCGAAGGTCGTTGCCGTGCCGAAATCGACAAACACGCAGGGACCTCCGTACAGGCTCCCAGAGGCAACAGCATTGCAGATACGGTCGCTTCCCAGTTCTCTGGGATTTTCATATCGGATATCGATCCCCGTCTTTACACCGGGCGCCACATACATCGGCTCCATGCCGAAATAATCCCTGCACATATGCTCCACAGTAAAATTGACAGTGGGCACAACACTGGACAGCATGATCCCGTCAACATCTTTCACCGAAAAACCCTTCAGCGAAAAAAGACCGACGATCACCGAACCCATTTCATCGCTGGTATACTTGCGTGTTGTGGAAAGCCGCCAATATCCCGCAATATCATCGCCTTTGAAAAGCGCAAGCTTGATATTTGTATTTCCGACATCCATCGTCAGTATCATTTCATTCACCGCCTTACCGCTCGTTGCTTTCAGCTATGGTTCTGATCTTCCTGTTTGCCAGCAGCGAAAGCGTCACCGTTCCGCCAACGACACAGCCGGCCACGGCCTCTACAAGCCCCTGTACGCCTACGAGAAGCACGATAAACATAAGCGGGTTCGCCATGTCAGGGTTTTGTGTGATCTTCTCCGCGACATAACTGTTATCAAAGAAAAACAGAACGATATATCCCATAAAGAGAATTGTATTCAATACTGCCGCCGACAGCGCTCCGATGTAACAGCTTACCGTTCTCGGGCAGCGGATCTTGTTCAATCCCTTCCAGATCAATGCGGTCAGCAGTCCCATCAATGTTCTTGTTCCCACACAGAGCAGGAATGTGCTGAACGGATCAGCCGCAAAAAAGGCACCCGTCATCGCGGAACGGCCGTTCATCGCGTCAAAAAAGCTCAGGATACCGAAGATGAAGCCAAGCAGCGCGCCGGCTGAATTTCCGAGGATCATCGCTCCGATCGCAACGGGAATTGTTACAAAAGACATATTCAGCGGTCCTACGGGAATGGTTCCCACCATTTTCACGACCACTTCAACCGCGGTAAATACCGCGAGAATACACATTCTGAAAATGAAGCTGCTGTTATTCTTTTTTGTTTTCATTTTTACCTCCGTTCGGGCTCTCCGGGATGTCCGACGCATGAAATGTTGCTGTTTCTTCTCGGCGTCAGGCCCGTATCGGTGCCTGTGCCGTTTATAAATTATATCATCTTCACCCTACCCTGTCAAAACCGTTTCATCACTTATCACGACATGATGCAAAACAAATACATTTTTGCTTCACAGTTTGCTTGCACACCGCTGCCAAACAAAGCTATAATGTATTCGGGAGGGATGAACTGATGAATGTTAGTGAAATGTCCGCGGCAGCGCGCGAAGCGTCCTATACGCTTCCCATGCTGAAAAAGGAAACACGGGAATCCGCGCTCAGGCATATCGCCGAAAAGCTGAATGAGCATAAAAATACGATATTTGACGCCAATAAAGCAGATATGGATGCGGCTGTGAAGGAAGCGCTGCCCGCTCCCCTTCTTGTGCGTCTTTTGTTTGACGAAAGCAAACTGAGAACAGTTACGGAAGGCATCAACAATCTCGCCGGTCTGGAAGATACAGTCGGAAAAACGATGCTCTCAAGAGAGCTTACAGACGGTCTGGCGCTTTACCGTGTGACATGCCCGATCGGCGTTTTGGGTGTCATATTTGAGAGCCGGCCGGATGCTCTCGTGCAGATCGCTTCGCTTTGCGTAAAAAGCGGAAACGCTGTACTGATGAAAGGCGGGCGTGAAGCACTGAACACGAACAAAGCCCTTTTCGAAGCGATATGTCAGGCCGGAAAAGAAGCCGGGCTCCCGGATGGCTGGATCGGTCTGTGTGAAACGAGAGATGATGTTAATGAAATGCTTGAGCAGTACGGCCTGATCGATCTGATCATTCCCCGCGGAAGCAATGCTTTTGTCAAGTACATAATGGATCATACGCATATCCCGGTCATGGGGCACGCGGACGGGATATGCCATGTATATATCGATTCCGATGCCGATATCCCAATGGCTGTACGGGTCACGACAGACGCAAAAACCAATCATTACGCTGTCTGCAACGCGGCAGAGACATTGCTCGTTCACAGCAAAGCCGCACCCGCATTTCTTCCGGCGATCAAAAAAGCTCTTGATGAAAAGCATGTTGAGATCCGCGGGGATGAACGGACGCGCGGATATATCGACTGCCTGAGCGCGACAGAGGAGGACTGGCGTACGGAATACCTTGACGCCATCATCAGCATCCGCGTTGTAGACAGCGTTGAGGAAGCCATCAGCCATATCAACCATTACGGAAGCCACCATACAGACGCGATCATCACCGAAAACAAACAGACAGCCTCTCTTTTCTGTGCAAAAACGGACAGTGCCGGTGTCTATGTGAACTGCTCCACCCGTTTTGCCGACGGTTTCCGATACGGTTTCGGGGCTGAGGTCGGCATCTCTACCTCCCGCCTGCACGCAAGAGGACCGGTAGGTGTGGAAGGCCTGCTGACATACAAATATATATTGAACGGAAACGGCAACACCGTAGGCGAAACGAAAGTATATACTCACAGGGATTTGGATCTCCCCTGTCCCCTTTTCTGATCATATTGACACACAAAAAAGCAGGGATGACCCTGCTTTTTGTGTGCAGGGGATCAATTCAACTTGATCCCATACATCCACGCGTTGTTTTTAGAGCATGTACCGATCACCAGCATATTTCCGTATACAGCGGGCGATGCCTGTATTTTTCCGTCCAGCTGCAAAGAAGAGATCTCATTGCCGTGTACGCCGCTGATCATGTGCAGCACTCCGTTGCCGTCGGCCTGAATGATCCATGCGTTGCCCAGCTTATCATATACAGCCACCGGAGAAGATACCGTCTGACAATCCATCACAAAGCGCCAGCGTTCCGAACCGGTCTTCTTTTCCAGCGCGACGAGGGTGGATGTCTTCCCGCCATCGGTCATATTTACTGTAAAGAACACAAGATCTCCTACAGACTTCTCACCCACTACGGGGCTTGCCTTGCATCCGGACATCTCATCCTTGTCATAGGCGCATTTTATGTTGTATGTCCACATCTCTTCACCGGTCATCGCGTCCAGACGCCGGATGGTCACATCCTTTTTCTTGCCCAGTCTTGAAAACGCGGTATTGCCTGTATACAGCGCGACACTGCCGTCCGTCTCCCGGTCCAGTGCCGGAGAAGCGTCTGTGTTGTCACCGCAGTCAACGGCCCATACGGTCTTCATCGTCGCGGAGTCCACACAGCGAAGTATCCCGTAGCCGTCAGCCGTATAGACATACCCGTTGTACATTGCCGGGCTGCTTTCTATGGTCGTACGGGCATCCTTCTCATCCTTCGTTTTGCTGCGAAGGTATATTGTTTCCGGCGCCGCCGCGAGAGATTTTTTGTTCTGATAATCGAAGTCTGTATTCATTTTTACGGTATAGAGCAGTCCGTTTTCACCGCAGGCGACCATCATATCATCACGGTACAGAAAAAGCGGTGTGGAATCGAAAGCACCGTTGCTGGAATATTGTTTCTGTTTATCACCGGATCTGCCGTTGATAAACAGAAGCTCTGTCTGCCCGATCAGCTCATACACATACAGCCCGATCTGTCCCGTTTTGTTTTTCAGCTTTGAGACAGACTGACCGAACGCGATCACAGGCCGTGACTGGGTGTCGACTGATACGCTGCCTTTCATCGGATAACCGATATTGATGACATCACGCGTCGCCTCTCCGGTGAGCAGATCCAGAAAGTACACTTTCCCGTCCTGCGCGGCGAAAATCACTTCACGAAGCGCCTTCGTAGACTGCTTTTCAGGATACAGGTTCATCATTTCGCGAACAGTTTTATCCCATTTTACAATGGCCGGCTGTGAACCCCAGCCCACTCCGTACACATTTCCGCTTGAGGTATTGATCCCGCCGAGCTTGTATTTCCAGCTGACCTCCATACTCTCGCTTTTTAGATCCGCTGTTCCGTAAGCCGCATTCCCGCGCCAGTTATTGCCGCGAAATGTAAATACCCCGTTTTTCGCATAGGTATAGTGATCCGCATCCGGAGCACATACGGTAACCTTTCGCTGATAATCCTTCAGTATATCCGCACCTGTAAATACGGTCTCTGTCATCTTCAGCTTTTCCGGTCTCGCATTTTCGCACGGACTGGCTCCTTCCGCCGATACGCCTGAAAATGACGCTGAGCAAGCCATGATACAAACCACCAATAAAATACAGGCAATGCACTTGATCCTGTTCATGAGCTTCGACCTTTCAAAGATAAACGACCGCGTTTTCCGAAAGAGTTCCGCGGCCGTTATGGATTATTGTTCTATCGGAGTGATCACATTTTCATAGCCGGGAGTAGGCGTTGATGTATACTGCCATTCGCCTGCCGCGTCTACCGCCATGGAAATGTTTTTTTGCTGGATCGCATAATCATATCTGTCAAGAATGACGCCTTTATATGAAAGAACGACCTTCTCTCCCTCAGCGCTGTTAAGCTTGAAAGCGGTGTGAAGCTCAACCGGATCCAGGCTTTCCGTTCCGGAGCAAAATACGATGATATAGCCGTGAGCCGGCAGTATCACAGACGGAAATACAAACTTTTCCGGGTTTTTCTTGCTGTCCGAAAGGCAAAGCCCCTCAAGGTCGATATCATTGTCCGATGTGTTGTAGAGCTCGATCCAGTCGGAGGATTCCCCGTTTTTATCAACAATGGTTTTCTTCCCGTTTGAAGCCATAAACTCATTCAGCCTCACGGCGGTAAAATCGCGGGAAGCTTCGCTGCCGGCAAACGCGGCGAAAGGCAGCAGCATTGTAAGCACAAGCACGATACAGATCATCTTTTTCATATTCATACCTCTTTCCTCAGTTCTCATAGTCGTTCAAACTGTTCATATCTTCTGTGATCTCATTCTCCTGCAGCCTGCTGATGTCCTCTGCCTCCTCATCCTCATCGGTAAACACCGAAGAGTTATTCTGCTCCTTTCCTTCTGTATTCTGTCCGGACATACCTGTGTGCAGCCGCTTGACTTCCTCAAGCGGATAATCCTTCTGCTCGGTCCCGTCTCCCTTGGGAATACGCACCCTTACGGTTTCCTTCAGGATATTCAGTTCCACCACCGTTCCGTTTCCGTCCGGTGTGATGACTTCTTTTCCTATGCGGGGCATCCTTTTGCGTGTTTCCTCATAATGATCCTCTTCATATTTAAGGCAGCACATAAGCCGGCCGCACACGCCTGAGATCTTTGTCGGGTTGAGAGACAGGCTTTGTTCCTTTGCCATTTTGATAGATACCGGCTGGAAATCCCCAAGAAAAGCCGCGCAGCAAAGCTTTCTTCCGCACAGGCCGAGGCCACCCAGCATCTTCGCTTCATCCCGTACGCCGATCTGTCTCAGCTCGATCCTCGTACGGAAAATCGCCGCCAGATCCTTCACCAGCAGGCGGAAGTCAACACGCTTATCCGATGTGAAATAAAACAGGATCTTGCTGTTATCAAAGGTATACTCGCAGCCCACCAGCTTCATCTGCAGCTTGTGCTCATCCACCTTTTTCTGGCAAACGGCAAGCGCATCCGCTTCCTTCGCGCGGTTCTGCATCTCATGGTCATAATCCTCATCGTTTGCAACGCGTATCACGCTTTTGAGAGGCAGCTGGACCAGTTCATCCTCTATTTCCCTCACGCCGCCGACCACTTCACCGTACTCAATACCGCGTGCGGTTTCAACGATCACCGCGCTCCCGGCAGTCGGCCAAAATGAACCCGGGTCAAAATAATACAGTTTACCGGCATTTCTGAACCGTACACCAATCACTGTTGCCATCTTGTTTTCTCCTTCAGTACCGATAATAAAAGCTCCTCTGATACAGCAGCCCATCCCACATTGGATACGATCTGCTTTCTGGCGTTAAGCAATGCCTCCCGAATAGACAGCAATGAGCTGTCATCGGCATTCTGCCATCCCGGAAACAGTTCATTCTTATTCCTGACCGCGTGGCTGAGAAAAACATCGAAAATATCCAGCAGAAGACTGCTTGAATCCTTCATATCCTTCAGCTGCTTTGCGGCAGCCGGAATATCACCTGCCGCGTTGACACTTAAAAACGTCTTTTCGAATATCTCACGCGCCTGCCAGTAGGAATCATCTTCCATCAGTTTGAAAGCCTTTCCGATGCTTCCGCCGCTGTCCTGCGCCGCTTTGACGGTTTTTTCATTTTTACCGAAATGTTTTTCAAGCTCTTTCGCGATCAATGTGTCTTCCATCGGAGGCATACGCAGCAGCCGGCATCTTGAGCGGATCGTCGGCAGAACGGCGGCCTCGCTGTCTGCTGACAAAATGAAGAAAGTGCCCTGTTCCGATTCTTCAAGCGATTTCAGCAAACAGTTTTGCGCCTGCGATGTCATGCGATGCGCTTCTTTGATCAGAACGACCCGTGTCCCGCCTTCAAAAGCGTGTCTTGATAACGCGTCCAGAACTCTTCGAAGTTCATCCACACCGATACTCTTCTTTGATGAATTTTCTGCCGGCATCAGCAGATCGGCATGCGTTTTTTGATCACATCTTTTGCAGCTTTTGCACTTTCCGCAGGGTCTGTTCCCATCAGCACGGCAAAGCAGCCCTTTAGCGAGCAATTCCGCCAGGGTCTTTTTTCCTGTTCCGCTTTCTCCGGTAATCAGCAAAGCGGAAGGCATCGCGTTCAGTCTGAAATCACCGATCAGCGCGGAAACGGCACTGCCCCGCTGAACAAAATCATCAAGCTGCACATCTTCCTCCGGGATCCGGCGTTATAAATCGATGCTGCAGAGCATCCGCTCATATTATACATCATCCGGAGCGGATTGTAAATCAAAACTCACCGTTCAGACTGAGAAACACTCAGAAGCACAAATTCTGCCGGTCTGTTATTCCGTCATATACAGCCGGCGCGTTTTCTGTGCTTTCATTTAAGGGTTTCTGCTGCCTGTGCTCCTGTTTTCTGTGAGCATACATTCATTTTTACTTATCGAATTTATTTATTAATACCGATTTTTGTGATATAATGGCTTTGAAATCAGGAGGATGCGGAAAACACAATGCTTGAAGTGATCGATGTCAGTAAAAATTTCGGAATGCACAACGCCCTCAGCAATGTCTCCTTTACCGTTCAGAACGGGCAGATACTCGGCTTACTGGGTGAAAACGGTGCCGGAAAAAGCACGCTGCTGAATATCATCAGCGGCTGTCTGGCTCCGGCCTCCGGCACGGTAAAAATAAACGGTTTCGACATCACAGACGAGCACCGTCAGGCCAAAAGATGCATTGGCTATCTTGCCGAAACTGTCCCTCTCTACGACGAAATGACTGTCCGCGCGTGTTTGAAATTTGTCTGTGAGATCAGAGAAATGCTTGATGCGGATATACCCGGCCATATCGACGAAATAGCGCACATGACAGGCATCACGGATTTTCTTGACCGCAGAGCCGGAAACCTTTCAAAGGGCATGCGTCAGAGAGTCGGGATCGCGCAGGCGATCTGCTCCTTTCCGGAGATCATCATTCTGGATGAGCCGTCCGTAGGGCTTGACCCGTCTCAGAATGCAGAATTCAGAAAGCTGATCAAAGCGCTGTCATCCCGCTCGGCTATCATTATTTCTTCTCATATTCTCAGCGAGTTGCAGGCAATATGCACAAGATGCCTGATTCTTCATGCAGGCAGGCTGATCTACGACAGCGATATTCATTCCGAAAACGCTTCTTCCCTGCGTCTTCGGCTTTCCGTCCGGTATGATACCGGTAAGCTGCTTTCGGCGCTTCGCACCCTTCCGTGCATCCTGAAAGCCGTCCGCACAGAAAGCGAAACACCGGGCATCAGCAATGTTGAGGTTTTTTGCCGTCCCGGAGCAGATGCCGAAACAGCGGTTTTTCATCTTCTTTCCGGCATGGACGCGCCGATCCTGCGTATGTATCCCGCCAAAGACAGCCTTGAGGATATCTTTTTGAATATTACCGGAAAATAACGGAGGTACTATGATCCCGATCCTGAAAAGAGAACTGATGGGATATTTCCTAACAGCCACCGGCTATGTGTTCATCGGCATATTCATGCTGCTTTCCGGCATCTGCTATGCCATGCTGAATCTCGCGGCACGGTCGGGCAATATGCTGTATACGTTGCAATATATGGGATATATCTGGATGCTGCTGTGCCCGGTCGCAGTTCCGCGCCTGCTGGCCGGAGAATACTCCCGTCACACCGATACACTGCTTTTTTCTTCTCCGTTATCCGTGACCGATATCGTTGCGGGAAAATTTCTGGCGGCAGTCTGTGTAATGCTTACCGCAGTCGTTCTCAGCTTTATCTTCCCGGTATTGACCGCTGTTTACGGCCATCTCTATCTCGGCGAAACAGTTGCAGCTTATCTCGGGTTTATTTTTCAGGGTATCGCTTACATCGCGATGGATCTTTTCGTTTCCTCCTTTGCTGCCAATCAGATCTCCGCCTCGGCCGCGTGTATCGGTGTCAACCTGTTCCTCTGGCTGGCGGATCTCATCAGTGAAGCGGTTTCTGTGCCCGTTCTGGACAGCGTCTTTTCTTTCATCAGCCTCTACAGGCGTTCCGTTCCCTTCAGTGCGGGAAGGATCTCCCTCGGCAGCATCGTTTACTTCATTGCCTTTATATTCATCATGTGCTTCCTCTGTGTAAGAGTACTGGACGCGCGAAGATGGAGGAACGCATGAAAAAAATAAGCAGACTTTTCGAAAAAAAAGGGATCCGGTTCCGTTATGGTTCAGGTGCTGTACTGCTCTCGCTTCTTGTAGCCTTCGTATGTGTACTGATCGTTCTTCTTGCCGATACCGCTGAAGAAAAATGGGCTCTCACCGCGGACCTTTCATTCAACAGTGCCACCGTACAAAGTGAGCAAACCGACCGTATTCTATCTTCGCTTGATAAAAATGTGCATGTGATCCTGGTATCAGACGGCACCTCGGATGCTGATTCGCTGTATGGCGAAACAGATACGCTGCGAATGCTTCTGAAACGCTTTTCCGCCGGATCAAATCATTTTTCTTATTCAGAGCAGAAGCTTGTCAACAATCCTTCTCTTGTATCCAGATATCGTGATTCTCTCGGAAAAAGGGAAATATCAGACCATTGTCTGATCATCTGCTGTGAGGAAACAGATCGCGCGCGGATACTTGACTCGAATGATTTTTATGTTCTTTCATATGACAGCGATTATAATGTTACGGTATCCGGCTTTCAATATGAAAAAGCGATCATGCAGGCAGTATTGTCTGTTACATCGGATACGCTCCCCTGTGTACAGGTCCTTTGCGGTCACGGCGAGGTTTCGCGTGATCAGCTGGCTGCTTTTGAGCAGAAAATGTACGACGCTGCGTTTTCTGTCTCCTATATCACGCTTTCTGAGGTGGATGTTCCCGATCCCGGCATGCCGTTGTTCATCTTTTCCCCGAAATATGATCTTTCCTCCTCTGATGCCGATAAGCTCATTGCTTTCGCCGACCGGGGCGGGGATCTGTTTGTCACATACGACATTTCCGCCGATCTCTCTTCTCTTCCTGTTTTTGATTCATTGCTGCTTTCCTGGGGGATCAGCCCGGCCGCCGGAGTTGTGGTCGCCGACGCGGATACCGACGGATACTGGGCGCAAAAAGACACGGATGAGGATCGCCTGTATATCCTCCCGGTCCTTGTTCGTTCTGATAATACCTCCGCTCTCCTGAGTGCCGGTGAGGATCGTTACCTGATGATCGGCGCGAGGGCATTCACAGAGAACAATACCGATAACAGTAATGTACAGTTGCAGAATATTCTTGTTACTGACAGAGCATGGGTGCGTGATTACTCGGACGAACTGGATACCGTGGAAATGCAGGCCGGAGACCTGTACGGAAACCTGGCCGTTGCCCTGCTCAGCACAAAGGTGATGCCCTCCGGTGAAAGGAGCGAACTGTTCATATCAGGCAACACGGTCATGTTTACCGAGCAATGGATGTATGACAATACCTCCTCCGCCTCTCTGATGCTTTATATCACTCAATCCATGAGCAGCGTCCGTCAGCAGGATCTCAGTATCATTCCGCGTTCCGCTGTTCGTGAGGGGCTCAGTTTTTCACAGCTCACACTACCGATGATACTTGTCTTTGCTATTCCGTTTCTCATTCTCATTATTGCTTTGATCATTCTTATTCCGAGGAAACACAGATAGTATGCAGCCGATCAGAAAGAAAAAAAAGCATAGTATGCCCCGGTCGCTTCGCTATATCCTGCCCGCAGTGCTGGCAGTACTGTGCATCGCGGCGCTGATCCTGCTGAAAGGCAGTACGGACAGAATACCTGATACGGAAACGGGCAAACAAAAAGAAGATATTCCAAACCCGGCCGTTGAAAGCAGGGAACAGGAAATACATGCGCTTTCCGCTTACGGCGAAGATATGCTGTTCTCGATATCAGTCCGGCCGGACGAAGGAGAACCCTATATGCTCTCCTATTCCGGCGGTAATCTTTATCTTGACGGGGATACCGATATGCCTGTCAGAAAAGCGTTTGCCCCGGATATGATCTATTACGCGTCCGAGCTGCCGGTCATGGAAAATGTGTGTGACCTGTCTTCTCCCGATTCGGCGGGGCTCTCACTTTCTGATTTCGGGCTTGATCCCGCGTGCTGCCGCGTGACCGTCACCTGGCAGGACGGCAGCAGCAAAACGGTCGATTTCGGTGATCCTGTCATGCAGGGCAACTTTGTGCGCTACTATATGGCGGAAACCGGTTCGGATACGGTATGGCTGGTATCCTCCGATATGTATGACATGCTCACACTGAAAAAGCATATGCTTCATGAAGTCTCCTTCTCTCTGCCGGATCCTTCACTTATCGACAGGGTATCCTTTTATTCCGAAAATGAAGAAGACTGTTATTCGCTTGTTCAGAAGGACAGCCGGTGGTATGTGGAGAGAAACGGACTCTGGCCTGCCGATGCTGGAAAAATGCAGCAGTTTCTGAAAAACTTCGCACGCATATCGTTTTCGTCATGGATCGGTGAAGCGGATTCCTGTTCACCCGGTCAGTATGGCTTTGATACTCCCCGCCTTGAGATAACGATCACTGCCGCTCCCACCCGTATAGACGGCTATGATGAAAACGGACAGTTCATTTCCGCCGTTCAGGAAGGCAAAGAATATCACCTGACCGTCGGAAACGATTACAGTACCTCCGCGTTTTACTGCATTCTGGACGAAACAGTATATATCGCGACCCGCTTCTCTCTCGGTTTTCTTATCTCAGAGGAAGCCTCATACTATGAAGCGGCAAACCCGGTCAATATCCCGGCAAACGCGCTTTCTTCCGTAACGGTAAGCTCATCAGGCAATGAAAGCCACGCCTATTCTCTCTCTTTTGATGAACGCGTTCTCCCGAACGGTCAGTTGGAAACAGACAGTAATACAGGCGAATACATCTATGACATCTCCGTCACAAAAAACGGCACCGCGATCGACACGATCGGTTTTCTCACCTGGTATTCATCGGTAACAAAGCTTGCCGGAACAGTACAGGCCGGCGGCATATCGATCCCGCCTGATACCGAGCCTCTTTATACAATAACAGTTCACACGGGAGAAACCGTCAGAACAGTAGAGTTTATCCCGTATGACAGCGTTTTCTGCATTATCAGATCAGACGGTTGCGTCAGATATCTGATCGAGACGGCACAGCTTACCGTACTGGGTAATTGTCCGTAAACGTTAAACTGCATTTCATTTCCCGTTTCACATTCTGTAAACCGGTGTATTTCATCACGGCTTTGTCCGAGCCTTTTGGGCACATTGAAAATCACAGGTCAAACAAACTGAGCTGCCTGCCTTTCTCGGGCATTTTTCTGATACTGTCCAATATTTCACCGGCTTTATACATTACTCCGTGATCCGCGCATTCTTTTTCAAATATCGTTTTCAGTTTCCGGTCGTTTTCGGAAAGACACTCATAGCTGTTTTGGTATGTCTGCACATAGCGCTGCTTTATCCCGGGAAAGTATTCATCCAGCTTTGCATAAAAGTATTCTCTGTCTCCGGCGCGGAGGGTCACTCCAAAGCCCATGTTCACGATCCCCTGTACACCGGCATCAAAGCAAAGTTCCAGTATGCTTTTCAGGTTTTCTTCTGTATCGTTGATAAACGGCAATATCGGAGTCAGCCATACAACAGTCGGGATCTTCCGCTTCTGAAATTCCTTCAGCACCCGGTATCTTTGTTCTGTTGAACAAACATTCGGCTCGATCATGCGGCAAAGCTTTTCATCACAGGTCGTTATTGTCACCTGAATGACCGCTTTTGTTTTGCGGTTGATCTGTTCAAGCAGATCGGCGTCTCTCAAAACCAGATCGGATTTCGTCTGGACCGCTGCACCGCAGGAATACCTGTCGATTATTTCCAGGCATTTTCTTGTTATGAGCATTCTTTCCTCGCACGGCATATACGGGTCACACATGGACCCCGTAGAGACCACACACGGCTGCCTTTTTCTTCTCAGTGCTTCCTCCAGCAGCTCGGGAGCGTTTTCCTTTACCTCGATATCCTCAAACGGCACCGGAGTATGATAGCATTCAGAACGCCCGTCACAGTAGATACAGCCGTGTGTACATCCCCTGTATACATTGATACCGTTGAGATGAGACAGTATCCCCTTTGCCTGAACAAATTTCATTTTTCTTCCCTCTTCCCGGCCACAGGCCGCACGGAGTTTCTCACCGGCCTGCTTTTCGGTCACTTCTGTTCCGGATAAAGAAATCCTGTGATTAAGTGAACGCATCATACGGTGCGAAATGTATCAACATCATTTCGTCCGCCACGTTTTTTCGGCAATTATGCATGATCATTCGCGCGACCGGCCATCTGCAGTTGATAATTTTCAATTCCATATGTGAACATCAGTTCCCATATAATATACACCCTGAAAACGCATATGTCAATGCCTGTCTGTTCAGTAAAGGTCGATCCATATATCTGTTTCACCCGCGTTCATACATCAAAAAAACAGCATATACAGACAACGCGTTATATAATAAATACGGCTCTGCTGTC
The DNA here is from genome assembly GCA_937886445.1 of uncultured Clostridia bacterium. Classification (GTDB taxonomy): domain Bacteria; phylum Bacillota; class Clostridia; order Christensenellales; family Aristaeellaceae; genus ZC3RG03. The sequence goes on from CALGBY010000062.1 coordinate 29,927, forward strand.
ATATGCCGCAGGCACGCCGGTTTCTGGAGGAAAAAATGTTCACTGATCAACATCACGATCCGGGTTTTCCTTTTCCCAATGCTGAATATATTTTCGGCACGCTCTTAAATTCATATGAAAACGATCCCGAACATATCAAAAATTACCAATCTTTCGGTGTAAACACATGAATATACTTATTTTCGGTGCCCCCGGAAGCGGTGAAAGCACGCTCGGGCAGGCATTAGCTGAATCAATGGATTATTTCTTTATGGATACGGATGATTACTTCTGGCTGAAAAGTCCAGTACCGTATTCACGGAAAAGGGACACCGCGGAAGGTCTATGCCTGATGCGCAGGGATATCGAAACGCACAAAAACTGTGTGATCGCCGGTTCCGTATGCGGCTGGGGCGATGAACTGATTCCGTATATTGATCTGTCTGTCTGGCTTCAGACAGATACATCGATCCGTATAGAGCGAATATGTGAGCGTGAGGAACGCCTGTTCGGGTGCCGTGCAGACCCCGGCGGGGATATGTACCGTCAGTTTACGGCATTTCTGGATTACGCTAAGCAATACGACACAGCGGGCGAAAAAGTGCGCAGCCTTGCTCAGCATTCAAAATGGGTAAAGCTGCTGCCGTGCAGCACGCTGCTTCTGGACGGAGCGGCCTCCGTGTCTGAAAACATAGCGCTGATAACGGAACGCATCCGCGATTTGACCTGAAAAAGATCCTCCAGCTGATCAGATCTGCAGCAGACGGAGGATCTTTCTGATATTCAGTATTTCCTGATGTTTTCCATTCCGTTTACTTTCCAGTCTGTAGAATCGATCCCGTTATAGCATTCCGGAAACAGGCCCGCCATAGACCGGTATTCTCCGTTTTCTTCAAGATGCGTGCAGTCTCCGAGCCTTGTGATCCTAAAGGCGACCTTCCCCTTTTCTCTTTCCTCTGTTACCAGCTCCGTGAGAGAGGAAGGGAGACAAAGCGTCCTCTGCCACAGCAGCATGGGCGAAATATCGCAAAGATAGGCCGCGAACGCCATCTGCACTGCAAAATGTGAAAAGACGGCGATCGTTATTGTTGTATTGTTTTCACACTGCCATACAGGTCCGTTTTTGAAAAAACCGTATCCGGCCATCAGAGCATCAGCACCGTGCTTGGTTTCCTCCCAGATTTCTCTGACATTCCCGCCGTTATATGCCGGAATATCCGCCCATCCTTCGCTGTCGAGCACACCCGGCTGTCCGGGCCATTGATCCTGAGGCCAGTCCCAGGGAAGCGATGTGCCGCCTGTGATCCCGCTTGCGGGTATACGCGCTCTGAATTCAGGCAGCCACGGAAGACAGACCGCCTTGAGCCCGAGTCTCTTCAGCGTATATTCCGCCGTTTCTCTTGCTCTCCCGAGCGGAGAGACATAGACATCCCGTATATCGTATTTTTCCAGCCTCCGGCTGAGCAGTTCGGCCTCATGTTTTCCTTTTTCTGTCAGACTGTCTTTTTCGTAATCCGGTTCTCCGTGACGAAGCAAAAGAATTCTCATGCCGACCTTCCTTCCAAATCATCTAAAGAAGCGCTGATCAGTTGAAGCAGACTCAGATGCGAGTGAATCTTGCGCAAGATGCGACCGCAAAAATCGAAGGTTTACCGGAGGCAAATCAAGATTTTTAAGGAAAGCAGATTGTACAAAAGGCACCGCAGATGAGCCTGACAAATGAATCAGTGTTTCCCCAAAAATCTATTCTATCAGCAAACGCTGAATAATCAATCTTTTGTTTATATTTCCTGAATTATTATCAACAGGCATTGAAACACTGCATATGTTATGTTATGATTTATCCGAAGAACGGTTTTCGGTTTCATAGGCACCGTTTCGTCCATATTTATTTCAGAAAGAGGGAAATCATTCCTTGCTGCATAAGAACCGGAAAAGGATCACCCACATCATTCAGTCACGGCTTTTGATCATTATGCTCGTGGCATTTCTTGTCAGCGCTCTTTTCATCTGGTTTTTTGAAACTTCACTTTGCAAGCGGAACGCGGCGCGTGTACTGCTGCAAAACCTTTCGGATGTTTCTCAGGATGTTTCCGATTCCGTTGACAACGGTCTTCTGGCAAAAACAATAACGATCACGGCCGATCTCAGCTCGACGCTCAACGATATGCTGAGCAGAGTCAAAAACGCCGATTTTCAGGCAAGTGACATATTAACAGACGAATATCCCATTGATATAGCGTCTCTTCAAAGCCCTGTCGATATGATCCCTCATATTTTTGTCATGGATTCTGAATTTCTGAGATCATACGCGGCATCATACGGTGCTACGGAAATCAGCTATATCGACCCGAACGGGATCATTACTGCCTCATCCAATCCGGAATTTATCGGTTTTGACATGCACAGCGGAGAACAATCGCGTGAGTTCCTCTGCCTTTTGGACGGAAGCCGGGATACCTTTATTCAGGAATACCGCAGTATTGCAGCCGATCCGACCCAATTCAGGCAGTTTGCCGGAGCGGCCGCGGATTTCGGCGGGTTCTTCCAGATCAGCTACGATGAGGAAACGCTGGAGGGAGATATCGCCGTACTCGCGGAAAATGTCACCGCGAACCGGCATGTCGGTGAAACCGGCGGGATGATCATATTTAACTACTTCAGCAAAATGGTATCCCTGCCGAAATCGCTTTCCGGCGAGGTATTCACTCCGGATGATCTTGGGATCACCGCGCATCCAAAGGGAATGATCTATCCGCATACGATCAAGGACACAGAATGCTATTGCCTGTATGATATTATCGACGGTTATCGTGTATTCGGATATATGCCTATCGCCGAAACGCTGAATTCGCGTAATGTTTCGGTAAAAATGCTTTCTGTCGCGGTAGCAGTCACACTGATCTGCGTCCTGTTCATGGTTTACCGCCTTCTCAGCAAAGTAGTGATCAAAAACCTGAGCAAGGTAAACGCCTCCCTTTCCAAGATCGCCGACGGTGATCTCAGCGAAGCGGTCAATGTAAGAGAAAACAGAGAGTTTGATTCTCTCAGTACCGATATCAACGCAACTGTTGACACCCTGAAACGCTATATATCCGATGCCGAAAAGCGTATTGACGCGGAGCTGGCGCTGGCGAAAGCTATTCAGCACAGCGCCCTTCCCTATGTTTTCCCGCCCTTCCCGGACAGAAAGGATTTTGACATCTGGGCAGATATGTTCACAGCAAAGGAAGTCGGCGGAGATTTTTACGATTTCTTCTTTGCCGGCCCCTCTGTATTGGCCTTCCTGATCGCCGATGTATCCGGTAAGGGTATTCCTGCGGCAATGTTCATGATGCGGGCAAAAACACTGATCAAATCCTACGCCGAAAGCGGATTGCCTCTTGCTGAAGTGATCTCCACCGTAAACCGCAAGCTATGTGAAGGCAATGATACAGAACAATTCGTTACGGCATGGATCGGCTTTCTTGATACAAAAACAGGCGAAGTGGAGTTCATCAACGCCGGCCACAATCCCCCTCTCCTCTGTTCTCACGGGAATGTATCATGGCTTCGTACAAAGCCGGGTCTGGTGCTTGCGGCTTTCGACAGCGTCCGCTATAAAAGCGGCTCATTTCATATGGATCCGGGCGATACGCTCTTTCTCTACACAGACGGTGTAACGGAGGCATGTGACGCAAACGACACGCTCTTTGGCGAGGAAAGGCTCTATCGATCCCTGTGTGATCTTAAGGACGCCGCACCTGAAGAAATATGCGGACGGATCAAAAAGGATGTGGACGCATTTGCCTCAAACAGGGTCCAGTTTGATGATATTACGATGCTTTGCCTGAAGTACATAGGAGGCACTGATCATGAATGAGATCGTTGTTGACGCGGTAAGAGAAAACCTGACCAGGGTAACAGAGTTTATCAACGCCTTATTGCGGGAATATGATTGCCCGGAACGGGCAATGTTCCAGATCGATCTTGCCGTTGATGAAATATTCACCAACATCTCTGATTACGCCTATCAAAACGGGATCGGCACCGCCACTGTACAGGTCGAGATCCTGAAAGAGCCGCTCGGCGCAGCCATCACATTTCTTGACAACGGTACACCGTATAATCCGCTTCTAAAGGATGACCCGGACATTACCTCCTCCGCGGAAAAAAGGCCGATCGGCGGTCTCGGGATCTATCTGGTCAAAAAAACAATGGATTGTGTCACATATGAATATAAGGACGGCAAGAATATCCTTACGGTAACTAAAAGCATCGTGTAAAAAACAGCGGTGTGTGCACCCCGGTTCCGTTACCGGGTACACATACCGCTGTTTTTGTATCACTTTTTCAGAAAAGTGCCTCAATGAATTCTTCGGGATTAAAGGATTGCAGATCGTCGATCCCTTCTCCTACGCCGACATACCACACCGGTACATTCAGCTCTTTTCTGATCGCGATCGCGATACCGCCCTTGGCTGTACCGTCCAGCTTGGTCAGTATAATGCCGCCGATCTCAGCCGCTTCCTTGAAAACCTTCGCCTGCTGCAGACCGTTCTGTCCTGTCGTCGCGTCAAGGACCAGCATACAGCGTACCTCAGCCTCGGGATATTCTCTGGCGATCACACGGCGCATCTTGGAAAGCTCATCCATCAGGTTCTTTTTGTTGTGCAGTCTTCCTGCCGTATCCACGATCAGCAGGTCTGTCTTGCGGGCCTTGGCGGATTGTACAGCGTCATACACCACAGCAGCGGGGTCCGCCCCGTCTCCCTGGCTGATCAGAGGCACGCCTGCCCGCTCGGCCCATACCGCCAGCTGCTCATCAGCCGCGGCACGGAATGTATCACCGGCGGCAAGGATCACGCTGCGGCCGATCTCCTGAAAGCGCAAAGCCAGTTTACCGATGGTGGTCGTTTTCCCGACACCGTTCACACCCACTACAAACATGACCATGGGGAACTTGAGCGGCGGGCGCGGCAAACTCATTTCTTCGATCATAATGCTCTTGAGCGCGGCTTTGGCATCCGCTGCAAGCTTGATGCCTTTTTCCCTTACCTGCTGCTTCAGCTTGTCGATAATATCTTCTGTTGCCGCAACGCCTACATCCGCAAGCAGGAGGATATCCGTCAGCTCCTCATAAAAATCATCGTCGATCTTCTGGGTGTTTTCTACCAGATCCTCGACCTTTTCGGTCATATTCTTGCGGGTCTTGAAAAGTCCTTCTTTCAGTTTCTGAAAAAATCCCATACTTACCTCCGGTCACTCATAATCCTTCAGGTCAACGGAAACCATGCGGCTAACGCCCTTTTCCTGCATAGCCACACCGTACAGCCCGTCGCAGCGTTCCATCGTTCCTTTTCTGTGCGTTACGACAACAAACTGTGTATCCTTTGCATATTCGGAAAGATAATCGGCGAAATACCCGATATTTGCCTCATCCAGTGCGGCTTCGATTTCATCCAGAATACAGAACGGAGTCGGTTTCAGCTTCAGCATGGCAAACAGGATCGCGATCGCCGTCAACGCGCGTTCTCCGCCGGAAAGAAGGCTGAGCAACTGCAGTTTCTTTCCGGGCGGCTGGGCAATGATCTCTATTCCGCAGTTCAATGCGTCATTCGGGTCTCCGAGGCGAAGTTCAGCCTGGCCGCCTCCGAACAGGCGGGTGAATGTCTCTCTGAAATATCCCTGCAGCTTTGCAAATTCGTCCACAAACTGTCTTTCCATCTGCCCGAGCAGACGGGCGATCAGGCTTTCAAGATCGCTCTTGGCTTTGAGAAGATCCTCCCTGTTTGCGTTCATCTCATCATAACGCTGCTTGGTATCGGCATATTCCTCAATGGCGCCCACATTCACAGGGCCCATTTCTCTGATACGGCTGCGGTATCCTGCCGCTTCCTTTTCACTTTCGGAAAGGTTGAAACCTTCCGTCTGTCTGTATTCCTCGGCTCCCGCATATGTCAGCTCATAGGTGTTGAAGATGCGGTCACACATCGTTTTCAATTCACCCTCCGCGTTGGAGAGGCTCAGTTCATTACGGTGCAGCCGCTTCTGTTCCTCATCATAAAGCCGGTGCGCTTCTTCGCCTGCGTTCACGCACTCGCGCTGCTCATCGCTTTTGCTCTTGCGCGTTGATTCCAGTCTGTCGACTTCAAGCGCCTTGGTCCTGACAGAAGCCAGTACATCCTCCTCGTACTCGCTCTGACCCTCCAGCTTCTTTTCAAGCGCTTCCCTGTGGAGCAGTCTTCCCTGCAGCTGTTCGCAAAGTTCCTGAATGCGGCGGTCCGCCTTCTCCACATCCTCGTCCCGGCGTTCGCTGTCCCGGCGCAGGATATCAAGGGCATGCTCCAGCTCCGCATAATTTTTTAGCGCGCTCTGCGCTTCTTCACGCAGCCGTTCCGTTTTTTCACGGGCGTCTTTCAGCACAAGCTGCAGATACTCTGTTTTTTCATCCATCGCGCTGCGGTCGATATCTACATTCCGGCTCTCGCTTTCGGCTTCTTTCAGATCCTCCGTCAGCTCGGCGATGCTCTCATTCAGCTGTGTTCTCGCCTGTTCGGTTTGTCTGATCCTCTCGGTATGAGCATTCAGCTCCGCCGTTGCATTAAAAAGCCTCTCCTGCTCACGGGCCGCCGCGATCTCTTCCTGACGCACGGCTTCGTCGCTTTCCGCCCTGATGCGCGTCAGTTCCTCCCTTTCGGCCAAGATCTTCTGGAACCGGTCCTGAAGCTGTTTCAGCGCCGTCTCCTGGTTTATAACACTTTCACGCAGTTCCTCTGTCTCGCGTTCTCTTGAAAGAAGGCTTACCGCTTTACTGGTTGCCGTACCGCCGGTCATGGATCCGCCGGAATGCATTACATCGCCCTCCAGCGTAACCAACCTGAACGAATGTCTTCCGGCGCGCATGATCGCGATCCCGCTGTCAAGATCCTTCGCGATCACAGTCCGTCCGAGAAGATTTTCAATGATCCCCCTGAACTTTTCGTCAAACTCGATCAGTTCACTGGCCACACCAAGGCAGCCCGGCATATTGAGAAGGCGTCTTTCCTCATTCGTCAATACCCTGCCGTGCATACTCGCAATGGGAAGGAAGGTGGCTCTGCCCAGCTTATTCAGGCGCAGATAATCGATCATCCTTTTCGCAGCTTCTTCATCACGGGTAACGATATTCTGAAGTGCCGCGCCAAGCACCATATCGATCGCGGTCTCCATTTCACGCGGCACCTTGATCAGCCTTGCCACAGCTCCGTATACCGCCGGATCATTTTCAGCAAACTTCAGTGCTTTTCGAACCGCTCCGGAATAACCTTCCATTTCACGGTTCATTTCCTCCATCAGATGCAGGCGGCTTTTATCTCCCTGAAGCGTTGCGTTTTTCTTCTGAGCCTCGTCACGGATCTCTCTTGCTTCATCTACCGCGAGGCGCAGATGTCCCTCGGCTCTAGCGGCTTCCTCTCTCAGCTTCAGAAGCTCGGCGTCAACGGCTTCCTTTTGCCCTTTAGCCTTCTGAAGGTTTTCATCCAGCTCGTCTTTCTCCTTCAGAAGCTGTAACATACCGTTTTCTATTTCCTGCAGGCGTACTTTCATCTGTTCACACATAGCCTGCTTTCTGGCCTGCTGATTTTTCGCCTCGCTCATACGGTTCACGAAGTTCAGGATATCAGCCTTATGTTCATCCAGAGCGCGTTCCTTCTGTTCGGCGTCCGCGATCGCTTCATCCAGCCGTGCCTGCCTGCTTTTTACTTCAGCCTCAGCGCTCTCCAACGCGGAGCGGCTTTTTTCCGTATCTTTTGTTCCTTTTTCGTAAAGCTGCGCCAGTTCTTCCCTGTGTTTACGCTGTGTCTCCAGCTCGGTTTCGCAGTTTGTGATCTGCTCCTTTTCCTGGTCCAGCTGCTGCGCGGTCAGTTCTCTCGCGCTCTTTGCAGCGTGATACACATCATTTTCGGAAAGATGAGCCGCGCGCGCGACAGCCAGCTCTTCTTCCAGAATACGGATCGCTTCATCCAGCTCTTCCCTGCGCGCGCCGATCTCGTTTATGCTCGCTTCACGGTTCAGAATAACATCGTTCAAACCATCTACTGTCTGCTGCAAAGCGGCAATGCGTTCCTTCAGTTTGTCATGACGCAGCAGAAAAACATTCAGTTCCAGATACTTCAGCTTTTCCGCTATTTCAAGATATTCCTTCGCGGTCTCCGCCTGTCTGCTGAGCGGCTCGATACGGTTTTCCAGTTCTTCAAGAATATCATTTGCCCTGTCCAGATTATCAACTGTTCTGGCAAGCTTCCTCTCGGCTTCCTCCTTGCGAACGCGGTATGTCATCACACCCGCCGCTTCTTCAAAGATCTGCCTTCTGTCCTCACTTTTTACGGAAAGGATCTCATCGATCCTTCCCTGCCCGATCAGTGAATAGCCTTCTCTGCCGATACCGGTATCACGAAAAAGCTCAAGTATATCCTTGAGACGGCAGGCGGTCCTGTTCAGATAGTACTCACTGTCTCCGCTGCGGTAGACCCGGCGTGTAACAGATACCTCAGCATAGCTGCTTTTCAGAGCGCCGTCCTCATTGTCAAAGGTAAGCGTGACCTCACAGTAGCCTGCCGCCTTGCGTTTTTCGGTGCCGTTGAAGATGACATCCTCCATCTTCGCCCCGCGAAGCACCCTCGCGCTCTGTTCTCCGAGCACCCAGCGCACCGCGTCACCTATATTGCTCTTTCCGGAGCCGTTCGGTCCCACGATTCCCGTGATCCCCTGGTCAAAAACGATCTCCGTTCTGTCCGCAAAGGATTTGAAGCCATGGATCTCAAGCTTTTTTAGCTTCATACTTTTCCTCCGCTTTCAGAATTTTCAATGCCGCTTCCGCAGCCGCCTGTTCCGCTTTCTTCTTGCCGTTGCCGGTTCCCGTCGCGTATTCCTTATCTTCCACTGTCACCTTTACGGTAAATGTCGGCATATGATCCGGGCCGCTTTCCCCGCAAAGGATATATTTGGGCTGCGGGCGTCCGCGTTTCTGCAGATATTCCTGCAGAGCGGATTTCGCGTCATTGAACGCTTCCGCTTCGCTTAACGGCCAGTGCTTTTTCAGCACCAGCATCGCGCTGTCAAAACCTCCGTCAAGATACACGGCTGCAAGCACGGCTTCACAGGCATCACAGAGAACGCTGTCGTTTTCACGGCCGCCTCCCAGTTCGCAGCCCTTATCCATACGCAAATAAGTGCCAAGGCCTATCCGCCTTGCCACTGCCGCCAATGCGTCCTGACATACGAGGTGCTGACGCAGATTTGTCAGTGCGCCTTCCTGCACCTTTGTGTGTTCATGAAACAGCACATCACTTACAGTAAGCTGAAGCACCGCATCTCCGAGGAACTCAAGCCGCTGGTTGTTTTTATCTCTGGAACAGGAAGGGTGCGTAAGCGCCCTTTCCAATAAAGAGACGTCCTTAAAGCAATAACCGAGGCTTTTTTCCAATGTTTCCAATCCGGTCATTCTGGCCTCTCAGCAGCCGCTTACGCGTTTTCCTCGATGTATCTGATCACATCTCCCACAGTCTTCAGCTTTACGATGGCGCCGTCGTCCACGGAAATGTCAAACTCGTCTTCCATATCCATGATCATCACCATCACATTCGCGCTGTCAGCCTTCAGGTCTTCCAGAAGGCGCTTTTCAGGGGTGACCTCATTCTCATTGATCCTCAGCTGCTTTGCGATCATCGAAATCACTTTTTCACCGGTAGTCATGTTTATTCCTCCTTGTTTTCGCCTGTCATAGCGTTTATTCCGTCGCTGATTTTTTTGACGGTCTCGTTTCTCACCATATCCGTGCACTGGCGGATCGCGCAGCTGATCGCATGCGCGTTGCTGGAACCGTGCGCCTTGATCACGGCACCGCTTACTCCGAGGAGCGGTGCTCCTCCCACCTCGGAATAATCCAGGCGCTTTTTGACCGCTTTCCAGTTCTTTTTCGCGATCAGGTAGGAAAGCTTTCCGCGCAGATCCCGCTTCAGTTCCTGCTTGATGATGCCGGTCATCGTCACTACCGCGCCTTCCATGAACTTGAGGAGCAGATTTCCCGAAAATCCGTCGCATACCGCCACATCGGTGTTTCCTGCGGTAATGTCTCTGCCTTCCACATTGCCGATAAAGTTTATCGGGGCATTCTGCATCAGCGGATAGGCTTCCTTTGTAAGCGTGTTGCCCTTAGAATCCTCCGCGCCGATATTGACAAGCCCCACACGCGGCTTTTCGATCCCCATCACGCTCTGCATATACACGCTTCCCATGATACCGAACTGCGGCAGATATTCACTTCGGCAATCCGCATTCGCGCCGCAGTCAGTCAGACACACGAAACCTTTTCCCGTAGGCAGCATGGACGCGATCGCCGGTCTTTCCACGCCGGGAAGCCTTCCCAACCGGAACATACCTCCCGCAAGCAGTGCCCCCGTGGAACCCGCGGAAACAAAGCCTTCCGCCCTGCCCTCTTTTACGGCCAGCATTCCCTTTACCTGAGCACTGTCTTTTTTCTGCCTTACCGCCATAACAGGAGCATCATGGTTTGTGATCACATCATTCAGGTGTTCCACCGTGATCCTGCTTTTTACATCGTCCGCACCGGAAAGCAGCCCGTTGATTTTTTCGCTGTCTCCCGCAAGGATGATCTCCAGTTCCTGATCCGCACGAAGTGCCTCCAGCGCGCCCGATACATTGCATTCGGGAGCGTTGTCTCCCCCCATCGCGTCCAGATAGATCCGAATCACAACTACCCCGCCTTCCGCGTAATTTACCCGGTTAGTTTATCATAAAGTTACGCGGTTTTCAATACCCGGTCCCTGTTTTTGTCGGTATTCACAAAGGCGGGAAACGGAATAAACCATAAAATATTCATATTGATTCCGATACGGCCCGATGGTATCATTACTCAGGCAGTTTCGGACGGATGCTTTACAGAGCATGAATGTTATGCCGAAAGACCGGCATGCCCAGCCAAATGTTTTCAGCGCCTGTTATACTACAGAAAGGCGGCTTTGATATGAAAGAAAAACGCAGAAAAGCATTCCGCGCGACGCTTCCCGTGATGGGAGGATACCTCGTGCTGGGTGCCGGCTTCGGCATATTGATGAAAGCAAACGGGTACGATGTTCTCTGGTCCACGGCAATGAGCATTTTCATTTATGCCGGTTCCATGCAGTATCTCGCTGTAGGTCTGCTTACAGGCGGCGCGTCACTGCTGTCCGTAGCCTTCACCACACTTGCCGTAAACGCCAGGCATCTCTTTTACGGCCTTTCAATGGCGGATGCCTACCGCAGTGCCGGAAAAAAGCGTGCCTATCTGATTTTCTCGCTTACTGATGAAACCTATTCGCTTGTCTGCTCCGGCGACAGAGATACGGATGAATGCTTTCTCATTTCTCTTTTCAACCATCTCTGGTGGACGCTCGGAACATTCCTCGGCGCCGTATTTTCTTCCTTCATCCCGTTTGATACCGCCGGGATCGATTTTGCCCTTACCGCGCTGTTTATCACGGTGGTGATCGATCAACAGCAAAAAACAAAAGATCGTATCCCGCTGATATGCGGTGCGGCAAGCTCTCTTCTGTTTCTCCTTCTGCTCGGAAAAGACCGCTTTATCATCCCGGCTATGATCCTTATTTTCCTTCTTCTCCTGATCTATGCGAAAAAAGAGGTGAAAAGCCGTGAATAAATCCGAAGCATTCATCGCGATCGCCATCATCAGTCTCATAACGGCGGCGCTCCGTTTCGCTCCTTTTCTTTTCCTAAACGGCAAAAAGCTTCCTCCTGTCATCGAAAACACCGTAAAAACGCTTCCCTATGCGGTCATGGCCATGCTTGTAGTGTATTGCCTCAAGGATGTTTCATTCACGTCATATGCCTCATGGGTACCGTACATTGCCGCCTCCGCGGTAACAGCCGGCATTCATCTGCTTCGCCGCAGCAGTCTCCTCAGCATCATCTGCGGAACGGCCTGCTGTATGCTTTTGACTCAGCTTCTCTGAATTACGCTCCGGTCAGCGGATGATCTGCATCAATATCATCTGCACAGCGACCGGCACAGCACAGCCGGCAAGCAACTCCGGCAGGGTATGCCTTTTCAGCAGGAGGCTGCTTCTGATAACCGGAAGCAGCAAAAGCATAAGAAATGCGCACCACGGTGACCGGTATACGCACAGAGCAAAAACCGGTCCGGACATCCCGCAGGTGTGACCGCTGATCCTGATTTTCAATGCGCCGGAAAAAGCAAAAATCAATATACCCGATACAAGATATGTGATCAGGATCACCTTCTGCTGTACCGATCCCCGCTCAATGAATGTATACACAGTGGCGATGATATAACCGGCTACTGAAAGACATACCGCAAGCGTTCTTTGCGCTTTTCTTTTTTTATTTCTGAGCGTGCGGATCATTACGCTGAGCGGATAAGCAGCCAAAGGCAGGATACTCAGGCAAAACAGGCATACAGGTAACGAATATCCCGTAAATGCCGTTCCGTTCAGGCTGAGAGTAATAATCAGTACCGCTGCCATCACGGGCGGAACGGTAACAGCGCGTACAAAGAACGCCAAACGGTCACGGGTATTTCGTTTTTCAGTCATAAGCTCATTCTCCTTATCTGTTTATCATTTCAATCGGTCATCCGTTCAGGATGCTAACATTCGGCGTTCCGATGTGCAACCTACTGTTGTATGACCGTTTTCTATTACCCGGTCACGCTTCTCTACCCACCTGAAATCCTGCTCTACCGTCAGTAGAATGCCTTATTTTTCAAGGATCCCGCCCATCAGAGCGTTGTGACACCCTGAGCGACCGATCAGCACGGCTTTGAAAAATACATGCCGATTTATTTGCAAAACGGCCCTGTGAGTGATAAACTGTATTTGTAACCGGAGGCCATTTATGAATGAAAATGAACTGAGAAGCAATCTATCCGAAAATATCGCAAAGCTGAGGAGAAACGCCGGATTAACGCAAAGCGCGCTCGGCGAAAAGCTTGGCTACAGTGACAAATCCATTTCCAAATGGGAACGCGGCGAAGGCTTGCCGGACATCTGTGTTCTTTGCAATATGGCTGAGCTTTTCGGTGTGAGTACAGATACTCTGCTTTTGAAAAAGGCGGATGAAGAGATCCTGCCACTGAAAAGAAAGATACGCGTCCTCACCGTATTGCTGTCTGTAGCACTGGTTTGGCTCACCGCGGTGAGCGTGTACTTTCTGCTCCGCCTCGCCGTACCGGCCGCGCGGTATTCCTGGCTGTGCTTTATATTCGCCGTTCCGATCAGCTTTATCATCACACTTGTCTTTTCATGCAAATGGAAAAAGCTGCTTTTTCAATGTCTGAGCGTGACCGGCATCATCTGGGGAACCGCGGTCAGTCTTCAGCTGGTTGCTCTGTTCACGCTTAAGGAGGGCGGAACCTGGCTCATATATGTTATCGCGGGAGTACTTGAGATCATGTGCATCATGTGGTTCATCCTGCGTATGAGAAAACAGCGCTGATCAACAAAATCAATGATTTGAGGAGGTCATATACATGAAGATACCGTATTCTGTTTCCGTAAATGAAAGTTTTCCGTTCAACAACAACGCCTGCTTCTGTATCGGGACCGGCCGTATGGGGCTTGCTCTTCAGGAGGAATACCAGAAGCAGCTTGAGATCACACAAAAGGAGATCGGTTTTTCCCACATCCGCGGACACGGACTTTTTACGGATGACATGGCGATCTACGACAGCTATACCGATGAAAACGGTACGGAACATGAGCATTACAATTTCACCTATCTGGACCGCGTGTTCGATTCCTACCTTGCAAAGGGACTGAAGCCGTTTATCGAGCTCGGATTCATGCCGAAAAAGCTGGCCTCCGGTTCACAGACGATCTTTTACTGGCAGGGAAACACCACCCCTCCGGCGGACTGGGATAAATGGTCCCGTCTGGTAAGCGCGTTCATATCACATATTGCCGAAAGGTACGGCCGCGATGAAGTACGCGCCTGGCCATGTGAAGTGTGGAACGAACCGAACCTTCCCGGGTTCTGGCAGAACGCGGACAGAGAGGCATACCTGAAGCTATATGACTGTTCCGTCCGCGCCGTAAAAAAGGTCATTCCGGAAATGCCCGTAGGCGGACCTGCCGTTTGCGGCGGGGATCAATGCATGCCGTGGATCAGGGCTTTTCTTGAGCATTGCCTTGAAAATGATGTGCCCGTTGATTTTGTCAGCCGTCATATCTATATGGCTCAAACGCCCGAACGGAAGCTGCGCTATACCTACCACGATATGTGTACTCCCGCACACGCGATAGGCGAAGCGAAGGAAACGAGGGCATTGATCGATTCCTTCCCGGCCTTCAAAGGGCTTCCTCTCCATATCACGGAATACAACACCTCCTATAATCCGCGCTGCCCCACGCATGACACGCTTTACAACGCCGCGCTCATCTGCGGCATGCTCACGGGTCTGGGCGATTACTGCGCTTCATATTCCTACTGGACCTTCGGAGATGTATTTGAAGAAACCGGCGTATATGACAGGATCTTCCACGGCGGGTTCGGTCTGCTTGCGGACGGAGGCATTGCCAAGCCCACCTTCCATGCCTACCGCTTTTTCAGCAGGCTGACGGGAAAATGCATATTCAGAAAAGACGATGCCGTTTTCACGCTTCAGCCGGATGGTTCTCTGAGAGGCATCGTGTTCAACCTTTGTCAGGCGGAGAAGAACAACAGGGATTATCGCTTCAGCTTTGACCTTCCGGACGGCGATTACTGTGCCGTGATCCGTACGGTGGATCATCTGAACGGAAATCCCCTGCTTCTATGGCATAATATGGGAGAGCCTTCTTCTCTTACGGAAATTCAGAAGGAACTTTTGAAGGCAGCCGCGCAGCCCGCTCTTTCCTCTGTTCGTTTCAGTGTGAAAAACGGAAACGGAGAGGTAGCTCTTTCCCTTTCTCCCAACGCTTTCTGCAGTGTGGATATCCTCCCCGCATCCGTGTCTGCAAGCCCCGGGTATATCTATCCCGAAAAAGAGAATTGATTTTCTGTATTAAAACAGTTCAAACCGCAAATTACGCATGTTCGATACTTGTTGAACCGTCAAATATATGATATAATACTGTATCCCTTTTATTAGGAGGTATTTTATGGAGAAGTATCGCGTAGGTATTATCGGAGCAACAGGTATGGTAGGTCAGCGTTTTGTCACTCTGCTTGCAGATCATCCCTGGTTTGAGATCACAGTTCTTGCCGCCAGTGCTTCCAGTGCAGGAAAAACATATCAGGAAGCAGTAGCGAATCGCTGGGCATTTGACTGGGATATTCCGGAAAAAGTGCGTGATATGACGGTTTACGACGCGTCTGATGTTAAAACCGTATCCGAAAAGGCAGATTTTGTTTTCTGCGCCGTCAATATGGACAAGGCCGCTACCCGCGCCATGGAAGAAAGCTATGCAAAGGCTGAAACGCCTGTTATCAGCAATAACAGCGCGTGCAGAATGCTCGGCGATGTTCCCATGATGATCCCCGAGATCAACTTCGCTCACGCGGGCGTCATTCCCGCGCAGCGGAAGCGTCTCGGCACACAGCGCGGATTTATTGCCGTAAAGCCGAACTGCTCCATCCAGAGCTATGTTCCCGCGCTGACACCTATGCTTGATTTCGGTATCGAAAAGATCAGTGTATGTACCTATCAGGCGATCAGCGGCGCCGGCAAGACCTTCAAACGCTGGCCCGAGATCCTTGATAATGTGATCCCCTATATCGGCGGTGAAGAAGAAAAGAGCGAAAAGGAACCGCTGAAGATCTGGGGCGCGCTTTCTCAGGATTCTTCCGAGATCGTTCCGGCCGTAAAGCCCGTTATCTCCGCACAGTGCCTCAGAGTACCGGTGTCAGACGGCCATATCGCCGCTGTCAGCGTAAAGTTTGCCTCCACCCCCTCAAGAGAGGATTTTCTTGAGCGCTGGAGCGGATATACCACTGAAGCTCAGCGTCTGCATCTTCCTTCCGCGCCGACACCCTTCATCAAGTATTTTGATGAGCCGGACCGTCCTCAGACCAGGCTGGACCGCGACTTTGAGCATGGAATGGGCATCACTGTCGGCCGTCTGCGTGAAGACTGCCTGTTTGACTGGAAGTTTGTCTGCCTTTCTCATAACACACTTCGCGGCGCTGCCGGCGGCGGTGTGCTTTCCGCGGAGTATCTCTGTGCCGCGGGCTATATTACAAGGAAGTAACGGTATTTATGAAAAAGATTCTTTTTACAGGCTGCGGTGTTGCGCTGATCACACCGTTCAAAAACGGAAAAATTGATTTTGCCGCCTTCGAAAAGCATCTTGACAGACTGCTTTCCGCAGGCGTTGACGCATTGCTTCCCTGCGGTACGACCGGTGAACCGGCAACATTGACACATGAGGAATGGAAGTCCGTGATCTCCTTTACCGTAAAAGCGGTAAACGGGCGTGTTCCCGTGATCGCCGGTACCGGTTCAAACTGCACCGCAAACGCGATCGAAAACGCGAAAGAAGCCTGCGGCCTGGGTGCTGACGCGCAGCTGGTCGTCACTCCTTTCTATAACAAGACTACGCAGGAAGGGCTGATCCGGCACTTTACCGCCATTGCAGATGCCGCCCCTCTCCCTGTGGTGCTTTACAGCGTACCTTCAAGGACCGGCATGGGAATCGCTCCCGCCACTCTGAAGGTCCTCAGTGAGCATGAAAACATCGTTGCTTTCAAAGATGCCGGCGGCAGTATCGTCAACAGCCTTGAATCTGCCGCTCTCTGCGGCGATCAGCTCACCTTCTACAGCGGTGAGGATAATATCGTGGCCCCGCTGATGGCGCTCGGTTATAAGGGCGTTATTTCCGTTGCAGCCAATATCGTACCCGAAGCAGTCGTAAAGATGTCACATGCTTCCGCGGAGGAAGCCGGCATCATTCAAAAGCAGCTGTTCCGGCTGAATAAACTGCTGTTTACGGAAACCAGTCCCGCTCCCGCGAAAGCAGCGCTTTCCATGATGGGGTTGATCGAAAACGAGCTTCGTCTGCCTCTGATCCCCATGAGCGAGACCAACGCCGCCCTGCTGCGTGATGAGTTGAATCATCTGGGGGTACTGCCGGTATGAAGATCATTTTGACAGGTGCCTGCGGCAGAATGGGGCATCAGGTCGTCCAGCAGGCGCGCGAGATGGGGCATCAGATCCTTTACGGAGTGGATCAGAAAGCGGATACGCATGAATACGCTTTTCCTGTCTATCCGGATTTTTGTGATCCCGGCGAAAAGGCGGATGTGATCATCGACTTTTCGTCTCCCGCTCTTTTGAAAAGCGAACTGGCATGGGCTCAGAAAACCTCAACGCCTGTGCTGATCGCCTGCACCGGCTTCAGCGATAATGATCTTCAGCTGATCGAAGAAGCTTCCGAAAATATCGCGATCTTCCGCAGCGCGAACCTCAGCCTCGGCATCGAAGTTCTTAAAGAGCTCGTGCGAAAAGCATCAGCCATGCTTGAAGGCTATGATATCGAGATCATTGAGCGCCATCACAATAAGAAGGCCGATGCTCCCAGCGGTACCGCTCTGATCCTTCTGGACGCGGTCAAAAACGAGACTTCCGAGCCTGTTTTCGGAAGACACGGAGCGGATTGCCGCAGAAAGCAAAACGAGATCGGCATCCACTCGGTACGCGGCGGTACCATAGTGGGCGAACACGAGGTCGACTTCTGCGGGCCTTTTGAAACGATCTCCCTTACCCACACCGCACAGGACAGAAGTGTCTTCGCAGCCGGTGCGCTGAGAGCGGCTCTTTTCCTTACGCGGCAGCAAAACGGCTGCTACAATATGGCTGATCTTGTTCGCAGTCTGTAAGCACTATATGACATTCTATTGAAAAGGAGAATATAAAATGAGCGAGACCAAACAGACCATCGGCAAGCGCATGACAAAAAAAGAAGTTGAAGAACTTGAAGAGAAGCTTCAATACCTCAAAACCACCCGCACAGCGCAGGTAGCCGAGCAGATCAATATTGCCAGAGGCTTCGGTGATCTCAGTGAGAACGCCGAATATGAAGAAGCGAAGAATGAACAGGCAGCACTGATGACCGAGATCGCCCGCATCGAGGATACGATCCGTTTTGCCGACATTGTGGATGAAAAGGAGCTGTCCGGCAACAAGATCAATATCGGCTTCAAGGTAAAGTTGCTGTTCATGGACGATGACGAGACCGAGGAATACACCCTGACCGGTACCCGTGAAAACACGGATGATATCACCAAGATCTCCAACGAATCCCCCATCGGCGCTGCCATCATGGGCAAACAGGCGGGCGATATCGTTGAGGTAGTATCTCCTTCCGGCAGCTACAGCGTAAAAATTCTGGAAGCCAGCAGGGGCTGACGGATATCCGTCCTGCCCGGCGATTCAGACGGGCAAAACATCGCGAACCGAGTTTCCGCCCGGAAGAATTCAGCAGATTAACAGTTTAGGAGAAATACAGTATGCCGCAGAACAGTCAGAATATTTCCTTCAGCGAGCAGGAACAGATCCGCCGTGACAAGCTAGCAGCGCTTCAGGCAGGCGGAATGGATCCCTATGTGATCACCCGCTTTGATGTGACCGCCTCATCCGCCGATATCCTCGCTTCATTCGAATCCTTCGATCAGAAAACCGTTACGGTAGCCGGCAGAATGATGAGCCGCCGTGTAATGGGAAAGGCTGCCTTTGCCCACCTGCAGGATCAGAACGGCGAGATCCAGTTTTATGTACGCCGCGACGATGTGGGAGACGATGCCTACAAGCTTTTCAAGGAATATGACATCGGAGATCTTTTGGGGATCACCGGTTTTGTTTTCCGCACCCAAACTGGTGAAGTATCCATCCACGCACAGAAGATCACGCTGCTTTCAAAGTGTCTGAAGCCCCTGCCCGAAAAGTATCACGGGCTTACCGATACCGATACCCGCTACCGTCAGCGCTATCTGGATATGATCGTGAACCCGGAGGTGAAAAAGACCTTCATTCTCCGCTCAAGGATCATTAAGGAGATCCGTTCCTTCCTGGACGGACGCGGCTTTATGGAGGTTGAAACTCCCACTCTGGTCAGCAATGCCGGCGGCGCGTCCGCAAGACCTTTCCAGACCCACTACAACGCGCTGGACGAGGATGTGAAGCTCCGTATCTCTCTGGAGCTTTATCTCAAGCGTCTCATCGTGGGCGGCCTTGAAAAGGTATTCGAGATCGGCCGTGTATACAGAAATGAAGGTACCGATACCCGCCACAATCCCGAGTTCACGCTGATGGAACTCTATCAGGCTTATACGGACTATCAGGGCATGATGGAACTGACTGAGAGCATGTTCCGTTATCTTGCCGAAACCGTCTGCGGCTCCTCCAAGATCACCTATAACGGTATCGAGATCGATTTCGGAAAGCCTTTTGAGCGTCTCACCATGAACGACGCCATCAAAAAGTATGCCGGTATCGATTTTGATCAGGTCAATACGGATGAAGAAGCCAAGGCGCTGGCAACGGAGCATCATATCGAATTTGAAGCACGGCATACCAAGGGCGATATCGTAAACCTTTTCTTCGAGGAATACTGCGAAAAGAACCTTGTTCAGCCCACCTTCATCATGGATCATCCCCTTGTGATCTCTCCCCTCACCAAGAAAAAGCCCACCGCTCCCGATAAGGTGGAACGCTTTGAGCTTTTTATCAACACCTGGGAAATGTGCAACGCGTACAGTGAGCTGAACGATCCGATCGATCAGCGTGAGCGCTTTGCCATGCAGGATGCCAACGCGGCTGCCGGGGATGAAGAAGCTCAGCATACGGATGAGGATTTCCTGAACGCGCTGGAGATCGGCATGCCCCCCACGGGCGGCATCGGATACGGGATCGACCGTCTTGTAATGCTGCTTACAGATTCCGCCTCCATCCGCGATGTACTGCTTTTCCCCACACTCAAATCCCAGGGCGCGGCGAAAAATGAAGCCAACAACGCGATCCAGGCCGAAAAGGCAGCCGCCGCTCAGTGCGACAACACCGCCGCGGATGTGAAAGAGACCGCCTCCACGTCTGTCGCGGAAAAGATCGATTTTTCAAATGTTCAGATCGAACCGCTCTTTGCGGATTATGTTGATTTTGACACATTTGCAAAATGCGACTTCCGCGCAGTAAAGGTACTTGCCTGCGAAGCCGTCAAAAAGTCCAAGAAGCTTCTCAAATTCACACTTGATGACGGAACCGGTACAGACCGTGTGATTCTTTCCGGTATTCACGCGTTCTACGAACCTGAAGAGCTTGTCGGCAAAACACTCATCGCCATCACAAACCTTCCCCCGAGACCGATGATGGGCATTGATTCCTGCGGCATGCTTATCTCAGCGCTTCATAAGGAAAACGATGAAGAGAAGCTGCACCTCCTGATGGTGGATCCGCATATCCCCGCCGGAGCAAAGCTCTATTGAACCGGAAATTCGCACAGGCAGAAGCAGCATCACTTCATCGGCACATCAGATATTTTTGTGAGGTATTATGAAAACCGGCTTCCCCTTAAGCAAAAACAGCATCAAAACACATTTTCAGTACAGCTGGTGGAAATACCTGTTTGTCCTGATCTTGGCGATCGTCATTCCTACATTCGTTTTCAGCGTCAGGAGATACGAATCCCCCGCTGATAAACGGCTGGATTTCTTTATGGTAGACGCGTCGCCGTCAGAAACATATTCCGAAGCCTTCTTCCGCAGTATCATTGACCGTACACCGGATGTTGAGCTTGAAACCGTGACCTGCGAATGCCAGACGACGGATGCGACCGGTCAGGTAGAGCAGGTGATCGCGATCCGTCTTGCGTTCAGCAAGGAAGAAGATATCGTCATCATGCCGCGGACATTCTTCACCCAGTACGCACAGCAGGGCGTTTTCCTTCCGCTTGATGAAACAGATGCGGAACTGGAAGCGATTACTACGGCAGAAGACAGAGCAAAAGGTACCTGTTCCTATGACGGGTCCGCTCATGTATACGGCATTCCACTTGACCGGTATACCGGTATGTACGATGCTTCCGCTGTGATCGGTACGGATCTGTTCATCAGTGTGTTTTTCGACAGCGGAAATCAGGATAATGCCCTGAAGGTGTTCAACAGTATCCTTACGCTCAGCCTGCCGGAAGCGTCCGGAGCGGCTGAATGATCTTTATCCTTACTATTTTCGGAGGGGACTCATGGAAAACGAAAATACACGCAGCAATTTCATCTGGGACTTCATTGATGAAGACCTGAAAAACGGATGGTGCAAGGATATCCACACCCGTTTTCCGCCCGAACCGAACGGCTACCTCCATATCGGCCACTGCAAAGCCCTGATCACGGATTTCGGAACGGCCGAAAAGTACGGCGGGCTCTGCAACCTTCGTTTTGACGACACGAACCCGTCCAAGGAAGATACAGAGTATGTTGACGGTATACAGGAGGATATTCGCTGGCTGGGCTTTGAATGGAAGGGCGGTCTTTATTACGCGAGCGAGTACTATGAAAAGATCTATGAGATCGCCGAGGACTTTATTCAGCGCGGTCTCGCTTATGTAGATGAGCTTTCTCAGGACGAGATGCGCGAATACCGCGGAACCCTTACCACACCCGGCAAAAACTCCCCCTGGCGTGACCGTCCCATTGAAGAAAGCCTTGATCTGTTCCGCCGCATGCGCAAAGGTGAGTTTGCCGAGGGCAGAATGATCCTGCGCGCGAAGATCGATATGGCTTCCCCCAATATGAATATGCGCGATCCCGCCATGTACCGTATCCTTTACAAGAAGCATCACCGTACAGGCGATACCTGGTGCATCTATCCCATGTATGATTTCGCGCATCCCATTTCGGACGCCCTTGAGGGGATCACGCATTCCCTTTGCAGTCTTGAGTTTGAAGCGCATCGTCCGCTTTATGACTGGGTGGTTGAAAATGCCGGTTTCCGTAAGGGAGAAAACGGCTATCACGGCCCCAGACAGATCGAGTTTGCCCGTCTGAATATCACCCGCACGATCATGAGCAAACGCTATCTTCGCCGTCTTGTGGAAGAAGGCTATGTAAGCGGATGGGATGATCCCCGCATGCCCACACTGTGCGCGATGCGCCGCAGGGGCTTTACGCCTGCTGCCATCCGCAGCTTCATTGAAGCCGTGGGGCTTTCCAAGGCAGATTCGACAGTAGATTATGCCATGCTTGAGCATTGCGTGCGTGAAGATCTCGGCAGCAAAGCCGTGCGCGCGATGGCTGTTCTTAATCCCCTGAAGGTGGTACTTACCAACTGGCCTGAAGATAAAACCGACGAGCTGGAAATGGAAAATCATCCCGATGTACCGGAAATGGGGACCCGCAGGGTCACCTTTGGCCGTGAGCTCTGGATCGAACAGGAAGACTTTATGGAAGAACCTCCCAAAAAGTTCTTCCGCCTCAAGCCCGACGGAGAGGTGCGTCTGAAGGGCGCCTATATCATCAAATGTGATAAGGTCGTCAAAAACGAGGATGGCAGCATCGATCATCTGGAATGCAGTGTTGACCTTGACAGCCGCAGCGGAACTCCGGGAGCCGACCGCAAGGTTAAGGGTACGCTCCATTGGGTAAACGCCGCTGACTGCAAACCCATCGAAGCCCGCCTTTATGAGCCGCTGCTCAACGATGAGATCGAAGCCGATGACGAAGGCGAAGAAACCGCGGATAAGAAGGATTTCATTGCCCGTCTGAATCCGGACAGCCTGCATATCGTTCGCGGCTATGCCGAAAAGGCCGTTGCCGATGCCGATATCGGTGCCACCTTCCAGTTCCTGCGCACCGGCTACTTCTGCAAGGATAAAGATTCCACCGGCGAGATGAGCGTATATAACCGGGTGGTTTCTCTGAAAGACAGCTATAAACCCGTTTGATCTGCTTAATAAAAAATTCAAAGGAGACTAAAATGGAAGTTCGTACCCGTTTTGCCCCCTCTCCTACCGGGTTCATGCATCTGGGTGGGCTGAGGACCGCGCTTTATAACTATCTGTTTACAAAAAAGATGGGCGGAAAATTCATTCTGCGTATCGAAGATACCGATCAGGAGCGTTTTGTGGAAGGCGCTATCGATGTGATCTATGATACCCTGAAGGGCTGCGGCATCAACTGGGACGAAGGTCCCGATGTCGGCGGTGATTACGGCCCTTATGTACAGAGCGAGCGCAAGAGCCTGTATCTGCCCTACGCGCAGAAGCTTGTCGAAATGGGAGCCGCCTACTACTGCTTCTGCACCAAGGAAGAGCTGGACGAGCGGCGTGCCGCCTGTGAAGCCAAAGGCGAGGTCTTCAAATATGACAAGCATTGCCTGAAGCTTTCCAAGGAGGAAGTACAGCAGAAGCTGGACGCCGGTATTCCCTATGTGATCCGCATGAACTGCCCCACTGAAGGCGAATCGGCCTATGATGATCTGGTATTCGGACATATCGCTTTTCCCAATGATACGCTGGATGATATGATCCTTATCAAGGCGGACGGAATGCCCACTTATAACTTTGCCAATGTGATCGACGACCATCTGATGGGCATCACTCATGTCATGCGCGGTATGGAGTACCTCTCCTCCACTCCCAAATACAATATTCTGTACAGGGCCTTCGGATGGGAGATCCCCCAGTATATCCACCTGACTACCGTTATGCGCGATTCGCAGCATAAGCTGAGCAAGCGCGACGGCGATGCCTATTACAGCGACTTTATCCAGAAGGGTTATCTGAAAGAAGCACTGATCAACTATCTGGCTCTGGTGGGATGGAATCCCGGCACCGATCAGGAGTTTTTCTCCATGGACGAGCTGATCAACGCCTTTGATGTAAACCGTCTCAATAAATCACCCGGCATCTTCGATATGGAAAAGCTCACCTGGATGAACGCGAAATACATCAGTGAGCTGCCCTTCGACACCTACCTTGAGATGGCGACCCCTTGGTTTGATAAAGCGCTCGCCGGAAAAGGCATTGACTATAAGCGCCTGGCTGAGCTGATGCAGGGCCGTACCGAAGTGTTCAACCGTATCCCCGATATGGTTTCCTTCCTGGCTGAACTGCCCGATTACAGCATTGAGCTTCACACGCACAAGAAAATGAAGACCGATCCCGCTGTTGCCAAGGAAAATCTTGAAATGGTCCTTCCCATTCTGAAGGGCATTGAGGATTGGAATGAGCAGAACATCCACGATATCGTGATGGCCGCTATCGCCGAGAGCGGAAAAAAGAACGGTGCCGTTCTGTGGCCGCTGCGCATAGCTCTGTCCGGTATGGAATCCACTCCCGGCGGTGCATTTGAGATCGCTTATCTGCTGGGCAAGGCTGAAAGCATCGCCCGCGTAGAAAAAGGACTGGAAAAGCTGGGCTGATGCCCTTGATTTTGCATTACATATTTTGTATAATGTAATTAACAAAAAAAGTTACGGAGGTATCGATTATGCGTTCTATTCCCATCAAACTGAGCTTTGCCGAAGAAGTGAAGACTTTCGTAAATACCGTAAACCGCTATCCCTATGAAATGGATCTGCGTGCCGGCCGCCATGTAGTGGATGCTAAGTCCATTCTGGGCATCTTCTCGCTGGATCTGAGCAAGCCCATCACGCTTGATGTCTATAATGATGATTGTGATGATCTCGCCGGAGATATCAAGCAGTTTACCGTAGGTCTCTGATTTGCATATCGAAAATGCTCTATGAAAAAGCGAAGCCGTTTGGCTTCGCTTTTTGCTATTCAGTTCTGTTTCGCCTTATAACATCATACATCAGTATTGATGCCGCGACCCCCGCGTTCAGGCTTTCAGCCCTGCCCGGCATAGGGATACGCACACGCTTTGTGGCTTCTTCCGCCGCTTCAGCGGAGATACCGGAGCCTTCATTACCCACCAGGATACATACCTGTCCGGCGTTATAATCAGCACTGAAAAGGTCTGATCCTCTCAGATCGCCGGCCAGTACATCCGCGCCGGTCTCCTTGAGTTCCCGTATCACCGGACAAACATGATCGCAGATCATTACAGGAACACGGAAAACGGCTCCCATCGACGCGCGCAGCGCCTTCGGTGAAAACGGATTTGCCGTTTCTCTGTCACACACAAGCAGATCAAAGCCCGCGGCATCAGCCGTTCTCAATACCGTTCCGACATTTCCGGGATCCTGTACCCGTTCCAATATCATCGATTTTTTCGCCTCTCCGGGCTTCAGTACAGTCCGTATCTCGCATTCGGCGGAAATACCCTGCGGCGTCTTCGTATCGCAGAGATACGCGTATACCCTTTCGGAAACATGATATACAGTGATCCCGGCCAGACGTGCCTTTTCGATCAGGTACGCGTATTTTTCACACGCATTCTCACTCACGATCAGGCACTGCGCTTTTCCGCACGCAAGAGCCTCCCCTGCCATATGCTCGCCTTCGGCCATCATCCTGCATATACCGTCTGTAAGTTCAGCCTTTGCAGATAGCTTTTTCCAGCGGGAGACCTTTTCACTGTGAATTCCCGGAGAAATGATCTCACTCATTTCATCTGCTCCCGGGCAAAGATCATATTTTCGGGAATGGCTTTGAGAATATCATCTTTCTCAGCAATACGGCATGCCGCCGGCACAAGATAGATCCCCGTTCCGATATCCAGAGCGGACGCGGCTCCGCCGCTGAGCAGATAGGAGGCACTCTTCACAAACGCGCCCATGCCGATCACGCATCTGGCCGGAAGTGTTTCTGGAAGCACTTCACGAATGCGAATGATCGTATTTCTTTCTTCCTCACTCAAAGCGCGGGAGGCTTCATTTATTTCTCTGATCACCGCGTTCTGATCGCAGGACGGGCATGTATCCGGCTCATCCGGGATCATAGAGCGATTCTGCCTGAGCACAAATTCGGGAATACCGCACAGTCCCTTGCCGGCCGCTTCCTCACAGGCGCTTACCACGATCTGTCCGTAGGGATATTCAGAAAGATAATCGGTGATCAGCAGCTTATAGCCGTTTCCGCCGGCTGCAACAATATCCGGATAGGACTCCGTATACGCAGCACCAAGCGCTTTACAGAAAGCAACGGCAGCAAGACGGGCGTCATCCTCCGTTTCACATACGATCGCGATATCACGGCTGACCGTTTTCGCGATCAGCATAGCAAGAGCGAGATTCACATCAGTAACAAAGCCGCACTTATTGAGGTTGCTTTGTATACGCTTTGCTGTCTCACTGATCGCGTAAGCATTGCCCTGCGGCGCAGCCAGTACGGAAACGGAACTGAACGCGCTGATTTCAGCTTTCAGTTCATCACGTTTCCTGCAAAGCTCCTTCTCCTGAAGCAGAAGCTTTTCACTTTCGCTGTTCAGGCGTGTCTGTTCTTCCTTCAGACGCTCAGAAGCTTTTTTGTTCTCATTCCCGATGTTTTCAAGTGCTTCCCTGATCAGCGTCTCCCGGCTGCTCTTCATTTCCTCCAGGTGCATGAGCTGCATCAGGCGCTCGGCTTCCATCTCCTGAAGCTGGGCTTTGAAAGCCGCTTTAGGCAGGTTTTCCGCGGTCGTTCCAAGCGCCTTGCTCAGCATCGTGCGGATCCCGTCCGCGCAGATCATGCTCTGAACTACCTGTTCGCGTGTATCTGAAATACGCCATACCGCTCTGAACGCAGCGTTGAAGCGCTCTACCGGGTTCTCTACTTCCTTCAGTTTTCCGGCATCCGCGATCTCGGCACCGGCTGATTCATATCTTCCGGCAACGCGCTGACGCTCTACAGTTTCATTCAGATAATTTCTTCCGTGCGGCTGTGCCGGAGTCTTGAAACCGGGCCGGTACAGCGGAGTACCGCTCAGCTGCTTTCTTTCCGCGAACTGGTTTACAGCGGCCGGGATCTCACTGTGTTCTCCGCTGCCGTGAAGCAGATTGGATGAAACCTTCAAACCGGCATCCATGCTGCGGATCTTTTCATAAGCCGTCTCGGTATTCTCGGTGTTTTCAATACCTTCCGCCGCGGAAACGCCGGCAGACTCGGGTTCTGTCTCGCTCTTTTCAACAGGCGTTTGGGCGCCGGGGGCATCAGTAACAGGCTTCTCTTCCGCCGCAGGTGTCTGAGCAGCCGTCTCTCCGTGCTGCTCTTCCTTCACTGAAGGCTTAACAGGCTCAAGCATGACGGGCGCCGCAGGCCAATAGATCAAATGCTCTTTTCCGTCGGGCCTTGTTACAGCATATATATCCGATGAATCCGGACGGATCCTGATCAGTTCCTCTGCAGCCTGTTCTCCGTTGTCACGCCGGTACGGTCCCTGAATATTCCCGCCGTTTCTGGTAAATACTACAGCCGTCGCGCCGCTTTCTACGGCATTTTCAGGCACGATATCGAAAAACAGACCTTCCGGAAGTTTTTTCACCGCATCGGAGTAAATAATGAATTGATTGAATTCGCCGCGCTCGGGTGAATAGTTTTTATTATTCCTTACCTTGCTGTAATCCGGCTTCACATTTTTAAGATCGATCAGGCAGAGAGGGCATAAGCCGCGCATCCGTTCCTTAAAGGTATGCTGTTCGTTTTTATCCGGAACGACGCGCATAAAGCCGTTATCCGGCCAGGCCTGACAATCTTCCGCTGTGATCACTCCGTTTGTACACAGCAGCGGTCTCACTCTGAAAAAAGCTTTTTGAATATTATCCTCTTCTATATAGGACAGGATAAGGTGTCCGTTCAGTTCCATACTCCCTCCAGAAAATAAAATATATCTGTGTCACATTCTGACAAAAGTATCATATATCGCTCTTACGGCATTTTCAAAATCAGCCTCATCCACACCCACAATGATATTCAGCTCGCTTGAGCCCTGATCGATCGTACGAATGGATATACCCTGCGAGGAGATCGCGGTAAACAGCCTTGCGGCGGTACCGTATGCCCGTACCATTCCGCGGCCGACTGTCGCGATCAGCGCAAGATTCTTATGCAGCGTCACAGAATCCGGATGCACCGCTTCAATGATCCTGCTTATCACCTCATCCTCGTGCCCGTTCAGTTCTTCCTGCTTCACGACCACGCACATCGTATCGATCCCGGTAGGAAGATGTTCAAAGTTGACACCGCATTCCTCTACCGCCTGCAGTACCTTCCTTCCGAATCCGAGCTCGGCATTCATCATGTCTTTTTCAATACTGATGATCGAAAAACCCTTGCGCCCGGCAATACCTGTGATCACGTGTCTGAGATTTTCCGCTCCGGCGTTATTTCTGATCATGGTACCGGGATGAAGCGGCTCATTCGTGTTGCGGATGTTGGTCGGGATACCGGCCCTGCGAACAGGGAATACAGCATCCTCATGAAGTACGCCGGCTCCCATATAGGAAAGCTCGCGCAGTTCCTTGTAGGTCAAAACATCAATATACTGGGCATCGGGAACGATCCGCGGATCCGCCATTCTGAAGCCTGTCACATCCGTCCAGTTCTCGTACACATCCGCGTTTACGGCACGCGCGACAAGCGCGCCGCTCACATCACTTCCGCCGCGTGAAAATGTCCTGACATTACCTTCCGTGTCAGCTCCGTAGAAACCGGGAATGACCGCATAAGGGATATCCTTCAGCTTCTGTGAAAGCGCATTGTTTGATTTATCTTCGTCAAACATACCGTTTTCGTCAAAGAAAATGACCTCTGCGGCGTCAACAAATTCAAACCCGAGATAAGCAGCCAGCAGCTTGCCGTTCAAATATTCCCCGCGGCTGGCGGCATAATCTCTGGATGCACCGTTTTTGATATTGCTGAGGATCGTATTCAATTCGTCTTCAAGCGGTACATCCAGCGTCAGTAAAGAAGCGATCTCACCGTAGCGTTCCCTGATTTTTTCAAACAGAAGCTCGCAGTTACCGCCCTTTTCGTTTTCAGCATATACCGCGTAGAGCAGATCGGTCACCTTGTCATCCCCTTTTCCGCGCTTACCCGGCGCACTGGGAACCACATAGTGACGCTGAGGATCGGAAAGAACGATATCCTTTACCTTTTTGAACTGTTTACTGTCGGCAAGAGAGCTTCCGCCGAACTTTACAACAATCATAACTACCTCCGAAATCATCAAACTCTTTCGGCAATCATATCCTTGACCTTCATCAGGCGTGTTGTCGCGCCGCGCTCATTTTCTTCAAGCTTCATTGCTATAGAGCGTATGGTAACTTCAAACTGAGGTATCATCACATACTCCAGCGCGTTTACACGGCGGCGTGTCTTTTCGATCTCATCCGCCAGAAGGTCGCAGGTTTTTTCTATTTCCGCAAGTCGGAGCAGCTTAGGAAGCAGATCCGCCAGAACGCTGATCGCATCATCCAGCTGAGCGCTTGTCTCGGCAAAGCCGTAGCTGAGCTCCGTACCCTTCTCCTCCCCGGAGATCTGCATAGTTGGTACATGCACAGACAGGATATTGCGCGTTCCGCAGGATACCGCAACGCTTCTTGCAGGATAAAGCACGGCCTCCTCCAGCGCGGTAGGATCCATTACCGCGCGTGCCATGGCAAAATTGCCGAGAGCTGTTTTCAGTTCTTTTTCCACTTCCACGCGCAGAGCGGCGTTTTCGCGTACAAGAGAAATAAACTGCCTTACCATTTCATCTCTCTTGTCCTTAAGCAGCTTATGGCCCCTCTTTGCGGTTACAAGACGCTTTTTGATGCGGCTCATCTCCATACGCGTGGGGTTAACGCGCAGTGCTTCAGCCATTCTCCGTCTCCTTCTTCACCGGCAGATACTTATCCAGCATTTCATCCCTGATACGCTTGAGCTCACTTCTGGGCAGCATGGACAACAGCTTCCAGCCGATATCAAGCGTTTCCTCAACGGTACGGTTCGTATTATAGCCCTGGCTGACATATTGTTTTTCAAAGGCGTCTGCAAAGGCGGCATACTGCTTATCCGTGTCCGAAAGCGCTGCTTCGCCCAGGATCACAGCAAGCTCCTTGGCATCCTTGCCCTGTGAATAGGCGGCAAACAGCTGGTTCATCGTCGCGGCATGGTCTTCTCTGGTTTTCCCCTTGCCGATTCCCTTATCCTTTAAGCGGCTTAGTGAGGGCATAACATCGATCGGAGGCTCGATCCCTTTGCGGTAAAGCTCTCGGCTCAGAATGATCTGTCCTTCAGTGATATAGCCTGTAAGGTCGGGAATCGGATGGGTCTTGTCATCCTCGGGCATGGTAAGGATCGGGATCTGCGTTATGGATCCCTGCTTGCCCTTTACGCGTCCGGCACGCTCATACATCGTAGCAAGGTCTGTATACAGATAGCCGGGATAGCCGCGGCGACCGGGCACTTCCTTACGCGCGGCAGAAACCTCACGAAGGGCTTCGGCATAATTGGTGATATCCGTCATGATGACCAGAACATGCATGCCCTTTTCATAAGCGAGGTATTCGGCGGCGGTCAAAGCCATTTTGGGTGTAGCGATACGCTCGATAGCAGGATCGTTAGCCAGGTTCATGAACAGCACAGCACGCTCGATAGCGCCGGTCTTTTTGAAATCGCTTATAAAATAATCCGCTTCTTCAAAGGTGATACCGACAGCCGCGAATACCACGGCAAACTTGCTGTCCGTTCCCAGAACCTTCGCCTGGCGCGCGATCTGAGTGGCCAGCTGCGCGTGCGGAAGACCGTTTCCGGAAAACACAGGCAGTTTCTGTCCGCGTACCAGCGTATTCAAGCCGTCGATCGCGCTGATACCGGTCTGGATGAATTCGCTGGGATAGTCACGCGCCGCGGGATTCAGGGGTTCACCGTTGATATCCATGCGCTTTTCGGGGATGATCTCAGGACCGCCGTCCTTCGGATTGCCCATACCGTCAAATACGCGGCCAAGCATTTCCTCTGATACAGAAAGCTCGATGCTTCTTCCGAGAAAACGTGCTTTCGCGGTTTTGATCAGCAAGCCGTTGCTGCTCTCAAACAGCTGCACAAGGGCCTTATCCCTGTTTACTTCAAGCACCTTGCCCATGCGTTTTTCGCCGTCAGCCTGAATGATCTCGACCAGTTCATTGTACTTGACGCCCTCAACGCCTTCCACCAGCATCAGAGGACCGACAACTTCCCTGATGGTACTGTATTCCTTGGTCATATCAGAGTGATCCTCCTTCCGTAAGTGCTGCCATCTGTCCGGAAAGCTCAGATTCGATCTTGCCGAATTCTCTGATATCTTCTTCCGGAATATACTTCGCACGGCCGATACGTTCTCTTACAGACAAAGAGAGAACCTGATTCAAAGTGGCTCCGTTGTCAAGCGCCGCTCTGCCCTTAGCCCCAAACTGAAGGATCAGACGCAGCATCCTGTACTGCTTTTCAGGCGAAGTGTAGGTATCCACCTCATCAAAAGCGTTCTGATGAAGATAGTCCTCTCGAATGGCACGCGCGACCTCCATCGTAAGCCTGTCCTTCCAGGAGAGCGCGTCCATGCCTACCAGACGAACGATCTCATCCAGCTCTGCTTCATTCTGCAGCACTTCCATTGCCTCGGCGCGCAGTGCCATCCAGTCGGGCGCGACATTGTCATTGAACCAGTCACCCAGGCTTGAAGCATACAGCGAATAGCTCTGCAGCCAGTCGATCGCCGGGAAATGACGCTTATAGGCAAGCTGCGCACTCAAGCCCCAGAACACCTTCACGATACGCAGAGTTGCCTGAGATACAGGCTCAGAAATATCTCCGCCCGGAGGTGATACGGCACCGATCGCGGTAACGGAGCCTTCCTTTGCTTCTTTTCCCAGGCACTTTACTCTGCCGGCACGCTCGTAAAACTCCGCGATACGGCTGGCCAGATAGGCAGGATAGCCTTCTTCACCGGGCATTTCCTCAAGACGTCCGCTCATTTCACGAAGCGCCTCGGCCCAGCGGCTGGTGGAATCAGCCATGATGGCGACCTTGTAGCCCATATCACGGTAATACTCCGCGATCGTGATGCCGGTATAGATAGACGCTTCACGTGCGGCAACGGGCATATCCGAGGTATTCGCGATCAGCACAGTGCGCTTCATCAGGCTCTCACCTGTGCGCGGATCGTGCAGCTCCGGGAATTCCATCAAAACATCCGTCATTTCATTGCCGCGCTCGCCGCAGCCTACATACACGATGATATCCGCATCCGCCCATTTGGCCAGCTGATGCTGTACTACCGTCTTGCCGCTTCCGAAGGGACCGGGCACAGCGGCCACACCGCCGGACGCGATCGGGAAAAGCGTATCGATCACGCGCTGACCGGTCACCATCGGCATTTTAGGCGACAGCTTCTCGGCATAGGGGCGTCCGCGGCGTACAGGCCACTTCTGAAGCAAAGTGATCTCATGCTTTACTCCGTTGTCATCCTTTACAACGCATACGGTATCATCCAGCTTTGCCTTGCATTTCTTTATGCTTTCTACCGTACCGCTCACTTTCGCGGGCACCATGATGCGGTGCTCCACCACACTGGTCTCCTGCACGGTGCCGATCACATCGCCTGTGCCCACCTTATCTCCGACATTCACACGGGGCTCAAACTGCCATTCTCTGTCATGATCCAGAGCGGAGACCTCGATGCCTCTCGTGATCCTTTCGCCCGCAAGATCTCTGATTTTTGTCAGCGGGCGCTGAATACCGTCAAAAATGCTTTCTATCAGCCCCGGCCCGAGCTCCACGCTCAGGGGCGCACCTGTGGAAACAACAGGTTCACCGGGCCCAAGGCCGCTTGTCTCCTCATATACCTGAATGGAGGCAAGATCCCCGCGCAGTTCGATGATCTCTCCCACAAGGCGGCTTTCACTTACGCGAACAACATCAAACATACGCGCGTCTTCCATGCCGCTGGCAAGAATCAAAGGCCCTGCAACCTTAACTATCGTACCCTGTGCCATCGCAATTTCTCCTTACTGTTCACTGTTGATCAGAATATCGGTTCCGATCGCCTTTTCAACATTGGCATGTACCTGCTCCATTCCGTATCCGTCCGAACCGGCGGAGCCCGGGATGGGGATCAGGGATACAGCGGCATCGCCCTTGTATCTCCTGATCACATCCGGTATCTTTCTCGCGGCGCTTTCGGTGATAAAGATCACACTGATCCCGTCCTTTACCATATTGAATACGGCACGGCTTATCTTTTCACTTTCTTCCGCAACGATCACACGCATTCCTATCGCGCGAAACGCGAATACGGCATCCTTCTCGCCTATCGCACCGATCATCTTACTGTCAGGCATATACTTCACGCAGCCTTTCCCGGATGGTCTCGCTGTCAAAACCGTTTACCTTACCGGTCATGATCAGCCGCACCGCGCCTGTTTCTCTTTCACGGCTCAACAGATAGCACAGTATCCTCTCCGGCCTGTCGGTATCACGACCGTAGGGACGGAAAATACTCATCAGATAATCATCCGCCGCTTTTTCAAGGGCAGGCAGTTTTTTTCTGTCCATCTGGGCCGCTATGGCGGCACGATATACACCGGACCCGTAACGGTTTACGGAGAGCGGTAGCTTTTCGGGCTTTTCGCACATTTTCAGCCACTCAGCCTTCGTCTGCGTTCCATACGGCAAAAGCACCCGTTCTATAAAGGAAGCCGGCTTTTTCATGTGAAGCGCACGAAGGCAGGCGATCAGGTTCAGTATATCCGCGCGTACCGTGAAATAGGTTTTGACAGGGCTGACCTTTTTGGCGTATTTCGCAAATACCGTTTCGTACATCACTCTGTCCAGAATCAGGTCGATCTCAAGCGGATCCGTTTTCTGGCTCAGCAGCTTTTCGACCTTATTCATCGCCTCGGCAAGATACGCGGGCAGTTTTCCGTAGCTGTGCTCCGCGACAGCGTGGATCAGAAGATCTCTGTCCAGTGTTCCGCATTCCGAAAGCATACCGTATTCTGTATTCAGACAGCGCGATTTGATCAGTATTTTTAAATTATTGATATCATACCTGAGCAAAAAGCAGTCAACCGCCTCCGGGTCTGTCGTGATACTCTTTACCAGTTTCACAGCCTGCAGCATATGCTCATCCGCTGCCTTTTCAAACCCTTCCGCGACCGGCCAGCCGAAATCAGCCAGAACAGCCAGTGCTTCATCCTTTCCGTCAGCCTGAAGCAATCTGTCTATCCTGCTTTGATCCAGCATATCCTTACCCAGCACACTCAGCCGGCCCAGCGCGTAATAAATACTGCTCTGAGGCATAGGAGTCTTCCTCCTTTAACAGATTATTTCTCAGCCGGGAAAAGGATCCCCGCCACTTCGGTTTCAAGCTCACTGCGGTATTCGCCGATCAGCGTATCCACCGTGCAGTCTACGGAAAGAGAATCCGTACGCAGTACAAAGCCGCAGCCGTCGGTTTCCCCGCCTTCACGGATCACGGCATCCTTTCCCGCGTTGCGAAGCTCTCTGTTCACTTCATCAATGACGTGTTCGTCATACCAGTTTTGCTTCTTTTCTTTTCCCGGGCACAGCATCGCGCTGCCGGCGGCACTGTTCACCGCGAGCATAGTAAAGAAACGCCGCATGCTCTCGCCGTCCATAGCGAGGATCTTCGCGCGGGCGGCAAGAAAAGCCTCATCCATCACATCGCGCTTTACCTTCAGGCGTTCCTTCTTCTCTTCAAGCTCCGCCATACGGAAAAGACGGTCTCTCGCTTCATCGCTGTCCCGCTTCACACGCTGTGCTGTTTTTTCTCTCATCTGTCTGACACGTTCTTCAAGGTCTTTCTTCATCGCTTCGGCCTTGTCGCGCGCCTCGTAGAGAACAGCGGCCACATTCTTCTCACCGTCGCTGCTGATCCTGTCAAGAATCGATTGAATATCCATATTTCCTTCCCTTATTACAGCTTGATGGCAGATACCATCAGGAAGCTTACGAGCAGAGCAAACACGGCATAGGTTTCAACCATAACAGCCATGGTAACACCTTTACCGCTCATTTCGGGGCGCTGACCGGTCATCAGCATACCGGCGGCGGCAACCTTCGCCTGCTTGATAGCGGAGTAGTAGCCCACGATCGCGATAGGCAGGCAGGCAACGATGTACTGGATGCCCTGACCCACAGTAACAGCCTTGATATCGCCCGCAAGCACACCGGTGTTGATCAGCACGATCACACCGATCAGGAAGCCGTAAATACCCTGCGTGGCAGGAAGAAGCTGGAGCACCAGAAGCTTGCTGGATACTTCGGGGTTTTCGCTGTTGACACCGGCAGCGGTCTCACCGGCCAGGCCCACGCCGCGGCTGGAACCGATACCGGAAAGGATCACCGCGATAGCGGCACCGATCAGAGCAAGGATAATACCGATTTCATTCTGAGCAGACAACCATTCCATTTTTCTTTCCTCCAAATCATAATCTTTTTTTGATCGTATCCTGTTCCGTACAGGATACGTGATTCACATTGGTTACTCTTCTTCTGCTTTTTCGCCTGTGATACCGATGAATTTCGCTTTCCGTGTGAGCGGGGTAAACGGTTTTCCGCCTTCCTCGTAGAACTTGCCGAAAAACTCAATATACTGCAGGCGGCAGGAATGCACATACGCGCCCAGCGCGTTGATAGCCAGATTGAACGCGTGGCAGGCAACAAACAGTACCGCGCCGATGATCTTTCCGGGTATGCCTCCGGCCCACACCATGCCGATCAGATTGTTGAACACCATACCGATCACGCCTGTCGCAAGACCCATGCCAAACAGACGCATATAACTCAGCAGATCGCTCACCCAGCTGGTAATGCCATAAAGCGCACCGAGGCCTCCTGTGATACGCTTGATGGGGTTCTTCTCCCCTCTCTTGGTAAACAGCAGAATCACTCCCACGGATACCGCGAGAATGATCAGGCCGGGGATCCTTGTGCTCCCGCCGAGAGCAAACAGCCCGAGACCCACAAAAAGCGTAAACCAGCAGATCTGATCCGCAAAGGCGGCCATCGGCTGCCCGCGTTTGAAATTCATATACGCGGCAACACCAAGCCCGGTAAACAGATGCAACGCACCGACTCCGATACACACGATCATGACCGGCAGCGAATTACTCACGCTGTCCAGCAGCCACAGGTTTCTCGGAAGAGGGTTAAAACCGAAGACTGTGTTATACACAAGACCCCAGATCACAGTGGCCACACCGCCCCAGGTAAGAAGCCACAGCATCTTCGCGTTTTTGAAACGGATCTTTTTCCATTTCATAAAGATGGGCAGCAGCACCACCATCAGCAGACCGTAGCCGGCGTCCGAAACCATCATGCCAAACAGACATGCATAAAACGGAGCCATCACGGCAGTAGGATCGATGCTTCTGTAATCGGGCATGGAAAAACCTTCCACAACCGGTTCAAAAGCGGATACAAAGCGGTTGTTTTCAAGCGCGACCGGCGGGTTCTCGTTTTCTTCCGGATCCCGTATCTCGATGCTCGCGTCCGGAGAGAGCTTCAGTATCCTTTTGCGTACTTTATCAGCTCTTGCTTCAGGCACCCAGCCGGACATAAGAAATACCGATTCCGTCTTCACGAAACGGCCTGCAGCCTTGTTCTTCTGTTCCTCTGCGGACAGCGCTTCATAAAGGATCTTGAGCGCGTCGATATCCTTCGCGATCCCGGCTGTTTCCTTTTCCATTTCGAGGCGCTCATCCGCGCCGCGTTTTGTTTCTTCACCGAGCCCGTACAGGAAATCGCTCACGGTCTTCCCGTCCAGAGGGAGGAATGTTTCCGGTGTAAACTCGACCGCTTCCAGCGTTTTGGACGCTTCCTTTTCGGTTTCCTTCAGGTAATACGCGGCAATACATACCGATTCACCATTCTGTCCCGTTTCCTCAAACGCCGAGGTGCCGATCTCGGTAAACAGTTTTTCAAGCTTCTCAATATTCCTTGCCGGAACACAGCCGAGACGGCACACAGTTTTGCCGGATGAAGAAAGAATTGCGGCAGGAGCTTCGTTGAGCCCCTTCCACGGGGCATACTCATCGGCATACGCCTTATTTTTCAGGTCAATGCCATTCAGCTCACCGCGGCGCCGTTCCATCTGTTCAAGGCGGGCCACATCGTTCATCAGCCGTTCTTTATCAGCAAGGATCTTTTCTGCTTCTTCTTCCGGAACTTCGGGAAAGGTATTGAACATCACCTTACCGGACCGGTCAAATTTTTTCAGCTTATCAAGGGCCCATAACACCCTTTTCATATCCTCACTGATCCCGTCAGCCTGCTGTGCAGCCGCTGCATTTTCATCCCCGTCCGGGTATTCTA
The DNA here is from genome assembly GCA_937886445.1 of uncultured Clostridia bacterium. Lineage (GTDB taxonomy): Bacteria > Bacillota > Clostridia > Christensenellales > Aristaeellaceae > ZC3RG03. The sequence goes on from CALGBY010000062.1 coordinate 67,102, forward strand.
TCTGTACGCAGCCGGCATTCTGCAGCTCCCTGAGAATATGTTCCTGGTCTGATAGCGGCGCAAGCAGCAGCAGATGCTGCATCTTAACGATTGCCATTGTTCACTATCCTCTCAAAGATCAGCGCTGATGCCTGGGGAATATTGGCCCGTCCGCGTTCCGCCATTTTTTCTCTCGCGGCAAGCTTTTCCTTCTGCAGCCCGTCCAGTTCGGCTTTTACAGCTTTTTCGGCCTTTTCCATTTCCTGCTGATACAGTACACGGATCTCGGCATTTTCGCTGCGCTCACCTTCCAGACAGGCTTCCTCTACTCCCTTCACGATCTCGCGCGCCTCGTTCTGCGCTGCGGAAAAGCGTTCCGCGGCGATACGCTCGGCCTCACGTACCTTTTCAAGCATTTCAAGTGCCATAAAAAGGCTCCTTCCTTTTCAGTTAATCGCGGATCCGTACTGCCGGAGGATATTATCGCCAGCTCCGGCAATTCGGTGATTCTTACTTTGTGCCGAACAGCCTGTCTCCGGCATCACCGAGGCCCGGAATAATATAGCCGTGTTCATTCAGCTTCTCATCCAGCGCCGCCACATAGATATCCACATCAGGATGCGCTTTCTGTACCGCTTCGATGCCCTCGGGAGCAGCGATCAGGTTTACCAGACAGATATTATTGCATCCGCGTTCTTTGATAAAGGAGATAGCGGCACTGGCGCTTCCGCCGGTGGCCAGCATGGGATCGACCACGATCAGCTGACGATGCTGTGAATCCTCCGGCAGCTTGCAGTAATACTCAACAGGTTCCAGCGTCTGAGGATCGCGATAAAGACCGATGTGGCCCACCTTTGCGTTGGGGATCAGGCTCATCACACCGTCCACCATACCGAGGCCGGCACGCAGGATCGGAATGATTCCGATCGGCTTTCCTGCCATTTTCTTCGCCATCGTCTTGCAGATGGGCGTTTCGATCTCTACTTCTTCAGTGGGAAAATCGCGGGTCACTTCATATACCATCAGCATGGCGATCTCGCTGAGAAGCTCGCGGAATTCCTTGCAGCCGGTGTTCTTATCACGCATGATACTAAGCTTGTGCTGAATAAGGGGATGGTCAAAGATATGTACTTTTGCCATTGAAATGTCCTCCTTCAAAATCATCAATTTCAAGAGCAGAATAAACCTATACCAATATAATATTATACTATCCAAAGCGTTTTTTATCAACGGGGCAACCATTACATTTTTGTTACATACGCCCGTTTGTGATGCCGATCAGTACTTCACAAGCAAATAAATGCTACGATTGATTTCCTTGTTTTCCTCAGCCTGTGACTGCATTCGTTTCCGGAAAAGCACAGGACACGGGGTTCTGCAGTACGTGCTTGTATCAGAAAAATCACGCTGCTCGCAGACAATAACTGAAAAGAGCTGCCAGCAGAAACTCAGAAAAGGTATTTGCGAATAAATAGCAGTTTTGAACAGCCCCTCAGGTTATTTACAGTATATGCTGAATGTTTATGAATGAACGTATCTGATTTTGCGGCAGTCTGATGTGCCGTTCCGCTAAGTGACGGCTTGATAATGTCCGTCAGCGGTATCGCATGCTTTACCGTTTCGCCAATGTATGTTTTCCTTTTGCGTGAAAACCTTCTGCAGCGCAGATCATTGCTGCGTTCAATAGATTTACATGAACAGCAAGAGTTTAGCATGATATTTTCTGATAATTCCCGGGCTTTATATTCGCCCGTTCGTCCGAATTAGTATTTTGGGGATACCTGCCGGTCACGTTTCTGCAGACCCATTCTCATGGTGGATACCTTTGATATTCCGTTGATCCTTCCTGCTGTCAAGCCTGCAGCGGATTTATGGCTAACCTTCGGGATGAAATACCAATGTATGTTTGAAGATATACCGAAGCTATATCCATCATGACCACTAAACCATTGCTCACAAAAAATAAAGGTTCTGATTCTTTCAAATCAGAACCTTTGGTGCGGGAAACAGGACTTGAACCTGCAAGCTCGTACGAGCACATGAACCTGAATCATGCGCGTCTGCCAATTCCGCCATTCCCGCAGATTGGTGGGCAGGGTTGGATTCGAACCAACGAAGTCGGTGACGGCAGATTTACAGTCTGCTCCCTTTGGCCACTCGGGAACCTACCCATGTAAAGTTGTCGTTCCGTTCGGAACATGAAGTATTATACACAAGGAATGCCGTTTTGTCAACCATAAAATCGAAAACAATCAAATAACTCTGTGTATCATTCATGTCGGCTGCGCAGAAAACGCCGCTGAAGCGGACGCTGTCGTCCTTTTCAGCGGCGTTTGCCTGTGCAATCGTGTTCCGATGCGCTCAGGTCTTCATCTTTGGCTTGAAGATCAGTGCGGCGAAGTAGCCGAAGAACACCGCCGCGGCGATGCCGCCCGCGCCAGCAATCACGCCGCCGGTGAACGCGCCGAGGAGACCGTCGCTCTTCGCCGCCTCCATCGCGCCGTTGGCCAGGACGTAGCCAAAGCCCGTCAGGGGTACGGTAGCCCCGGCCCCGGCAAAGTCGATGACCGGCTTGTACAGCCCCAGCGCGCCCAGAATGACGCCCGCCGTCACATAGCCCACGAGAATCCGCGCGCTGGTCAGCTGCGTCTTCATGATCAGAATCTGGCCGAACGCGCAGATGAGCCCGCCGACAAAAAACGCCTTGACGTACATCAGCAGAATTTCAGAAATCCCCACAGCGTCATCCCTCCCTATGCTCCAGCACAATCGCGTGCGCCACGCCCGGAATGCTCTCCCCCTGCATGGTCGAGGTCGGGCTGAGCAGCGCGCCCGTCGCCATGAAGTACACCCTGCGCAGCTCCCCGCTGGCCAGACGCGGCAGGATGTGGGCGCAGAGCATGCTGGCCGCGCAGCCGCAGCCGCTGCCGCCGCGGAGTAAGCGCGGGTAAGGCCTCCTGTTCCGAGAAGCGTGCCGCCGAAATATCTCGTCACAATGATCAGGGCGTCATGAAGGTCCTGGCCGAGCAGGACATCAAGGATCGGCTTTCCGGCAGTGCCGGACGGCTCTCCGTCATCGCTGAAGCGGCATATCCCGCGATTTTTCCCGAGCACATAGGCAAAGCAATGGTGCCGGGCGTCAAAGGTCTTCTTCTTTTCTGCCGCAATGATCCGCGCGGCTTCCTCCTCCGTCCTTACGGGATAAGCTGCCGACAAAAATCGGGAGCGTTTTTCTTCATAATAACCGCTTCCGGTGCCGCTTAAGATCATATAAGATGCCGCCATCGCAAACGCCTCCCTTCCCGGCTTTATTCAGGCTCGAGACCTCAGCCTATCCACAAGTAACCATAGCATGAAGCGCAGCGTTTGCCAAGAAGCGATTTTTCTTTTCTAAAGGCCGCCGATCTGCTATAATACAGTCGGAGGTGAATATGAAATACGATGCTGAAAGTGTAGAATATGAACTTGAACATGCGGCGCATCAGTCAAGCAAGATGACCAGCCGCCTGATTCTTCATGTTCTTAAGATCACGATCCTGCTCCTCGTATTAGCCGCTTCAGCCGGCGGCAGCTTTATCTACGGAACGATAAAGGGCATCGTTGACACGTCCCCGGAGGCCGAGTCCCTGACGATCGCCCCTCTCGGCATTGCCTCAACGCTTTA
>CALGBY010000063.1 GCA_937886445.1 uncultured Clostridia bacterium
TGATAATTGGCTCTCTGTCTCTGTTGCTCTTCCTACCTCGTAAGCGATTGCCCTGTAACGCATTTGCTTTTGTATTGTAATCATTATCAGGTTGTGGTAGAATTCATATGTTGGAGGTGAAATCAATGAGTTCTTATGCAGAACAGTTTGTCGCTTTTGCCGACAGTGTTTCCAGTCCGTTCCACGCGATAAGCGGTATATGCCGTGTGCTTGACGAAAATGGCTATGAAAAGTTGAATGAATACACTTCATGGATGATCCGTCCGGGAAAAAAGTATTATGCCGTACGGAACAGCTCCTCCGTTATAGCATTCCGGATACCGGAAAACGGCTTTGCGTCCTATAAGGTCGTGGCATCACACAGCGATTCACCTGTTTTCAAACTGAAACCGGTTTGTGAAGAAAGTATTCTGGGCAGCAAGTATGTTCGTCTGAACACTGAACGCTACGGTGGTATGATCATGTCCACCTGGCTTGACAGACCGCTCGGGATCGCCGGACGCGTTATGCTGAGAACGGAAAACGGGATCGAAGAAAGGAATATCGATCTCGGCAGAAATGCCGTTTTGATCCCCAATGTACCGATCCATTTTAACCGGGAGATCAATTCAGGCTACAATTACAACCCGCAGACGGATCTGCTTCCGATCTATTCCGCTTCTTCCGGAAAAGAGCTTCTGAAGAACGAGATCGCACAGCTTGCCGGAGTAAAAGAAGACGATATCATCGCGCAGGATCTGTACCTCTATTGCAGAGTAAACGGATGTGTGTGGGGAAAAGAGAATGAGTTTATTTCCTGCGGCAGGATAGATGATCTTGAATGTGCGTGGACTTCTCTTCAGGCCTTTATTGCTGCCGCGCCCTCCGAACAGATCAATGTATTCTGCGTATTTGATAATGAAGAGGTGGGCAGCACATCAAAGCAGGGGGCCGATGGCGATTTTCTTTATAATACCCTGCATCGTATCGGCCTGGCACTCGGTAAAAACGAAGGTGAGATCATGGCGGCCATGAATGCCGGATTTATGGTTTCTGCCGATAATGCGCACGCTGTTCATCCCAATCACCCTGAAAAATATGACGCGGATAACCGGGCGTTTATGAATGAAGGCATCGTCATCAAACAGAACGCCTCTCAGAAATATACGACCGACGCAGTTTCATCTGCCGTATTCAGCGAGATTTGCAAAAAAGCCGGTGTTCCCGTACAGTATTTTGCCAACCGTTCCGATCTTCCCGGAGGAAGCACCTTGGGGAACATATCAAATTCTCACATTTCAATGAATACCGTTGATATCGGTCTTGCTCAACTGGCAATGCATTCCAGTTATGAAACAGCCGGTTCAAAGGATATTGATTACATGATTACAGCACTTAAAGTATTTTTCGAAACAGAGATCTGTTTTCAGGGCGAAGGAAAGATCAAAATCGAATGACAGTCATGCCGTAAATGCATCAAAAGAACAATGATTGCACGAGCTTTCATTGTTCTTTTTGATATAATATATCTGTGAACCTGAAATCGATTTCCAGATGATTTACAAAATGTCAAAGACGAAACGGTGTACAATCCGTTTTCACGCTGCCATTGGCATAACATCTGCAGGAGGAGATACAGAAATGAAAATCAGCCGGATCCTGAATGAAAAAAACAGAACACTGTCATTTGAAGTGTTTCCTCCAAAGTCCGATTCCGCCTATGAGAGCGTATGCAAGGCTACGGAGGAGATCGCTTCGCTTAGCCCCGATTTCATATCCGTCACATACGGCGCTGGCGGCGGCACCAGCGAATACACCCTGGATATTTCGCAAAACATCGAGAAAAAATACCATATTCCTGTTCTTACGCATATCACATGCGTATCATCATCTAAAAGCAGGGTAAAGGAGTATATCAAAAGGATCAATGCTTCCGGAATCGAAAATGTGATGGCGCTGAGAGGGGATATCCCTGCCGGAAGGGAGAATGAAGACCGTACGGCTTGGGACTATCATCACGCTTCGGACTTGATCAGCGAAATACAGAATTGCGGATATGATTTTTGCATCGGCGGAGCCTGTTATCCCGAGGTGCATCCAGAATCCGTTTCCGAAGAAGATGATCTGCGTCACCTGAAGATGAAAGTGGATTCAGGCTGTGATTTCCTTACGACACAGATGTTTTTTGACAATTCATTGTTTTACAGGTTTCTTGAAAAAACCGATGCTGCGGGTATTACTGTGCCCGTTATACCGGGTATCATGCCTGTTACAACGATCAGTCAGGCGGAACGGGCAAGAACCATCTCCGGTTCATATATGCCTTCATCGCTGCTTGATGATTTTGAGCGTTTCCGAAACGATCCGGCTTCTGTGAAACAAGTGGGGCTTGATTATGCCCTTCAGCAGATCAATGACTTGTACAGCCACGGCATTCGCAATGTACATGTTTACACGATGAACAAGGCGGATGTCGCTTTATATATCAGAAACGGAGCAGTTAAGTAACAGGGGACAGCCGCATTTACATTGGGGGGAGGAAAACGATATGAACTTCAGAAGCAGACTCAAAAGCGGTCAGGTCATTCTGTTTGACGGGGCAATGGGCACTGTTCTTCAAAAGCGCGGCATGCGTCCCGGTACTTCTCCTGAAATGATGAACCTGACAGACCCGGACATGATCAGGGATATACATAAAAAATATATTGAAGCCGGTGCCGATGTGATCACATCCAATACATTCGGATGCGATCCGCTCAAGTATTCCACGCAAAAGCTTGAAAAGATGATCCACAGCGCTATGGATTCCGCCAAACAGGCAAGAGCAGAATGCGGCAGCGGATGTGATACAGCCATCGCTTTTGATATCGGCCCGCTTTCCGAAATGCTTGTTCCTTCCGGTAAAATATCATTCAGCGAAGCAGTCGAGTTATTCAAAAAACTGATCATTATCGGTGCGAAGGATGGTGCTGATCTTATCCTTGCTGAAACAATGACCGATCTTTATCAGGTGCGCGCTGCTGTGATCGCAGCCCGTGAATGCTGTGACCTTCCTGTGATCGCATCCTGTACCTTCGGAAAAGAAGGCAGAATGCTCACCGGTGCAAGTCCTGAAACAGCATGCACAGTCCTAAACAAAATCGGCTGCGATGCTGTAGGTATCAATTGCTCATTCGGTCCTGATCATCTTAAGAAAATCGTCAGAACCTATCTCGAGTTGTCTGAACTTCCGGTATTGCTGCAGCCTAATGCCGGGCTACCGGTTTACAATGGAAGTAATGTGCATTACAGCCTCAGCGCGCGGGATTTTGCCGATAAAATGAAAGAATATGCCGATCAGGGCGTAGCGCTTCTGGGCGGATGCTGCGGAACGGATACCGAATACATCGCCTCAATGGCCGGTTTGCTCAAAGGAAAGCTGATCACCGAAAGACATATTTGCAGCATGCCGGTCATCACAGGCCCCGCAGACGCGGTTTTTCCGAAACGTCAGAATCTTTATATCATAGGGGAAAGGATCAATCCGACCGGCAAGAAGAAAATGAAAGAAGCCCTTCGCGAAGGCAACATATCTTATATCCTTGATCTAGCCGCTTCTCAGGAGCAGGACGGGGCAGATATTCTGGATATCAACTGCGGATTATCCGGCATAAATGAAAAAGTAGTATTGCCTTCAACGGTTACTGAAGTTCAGAATCATTCCCGTCTCCCGCTGCAGCTTGACACGTCAGACCCGGAAGCTCTTGCGAACGCGCTGCGCGTCTGTAACGGAATACCGATCGTCAACTCTGTTAACGGAACTGAAAAAAGCATGCGATCCGTACTGCCGCTGATCAAAAAATACGGTGGTATGCTGGTTGCGCTTACGCTTGATGAAAACGGTATCCCGGACAGTGTTGAAGGCAGGATAAAGATAGCCGAAAAAATCGCCGCCAACGCTGCGTCATACGGTATTGACAGATCCTGTTTGATTTTTGACCCTCTCGCTATGTCTGTAAGTGCCGATAACAAAGCGGCCAGGATCACACTGGATACACTGAAAACGCTGCACGAAGCAGGATACTATACTGCCCTCGGAATATCCAATATATCGTTCGGACTGCCCGAAAGGGATGAACTTAACGCGGCCTTTTTGCTTCTTGCGATCGAGAACGGTTTGAACTTCGCCATTGTCAATCCTTCAAGTATACCGATCCGCCGCGCGATATCCGCTTCTCTTGTGCTGAACGGCAAAGATACGAACTGTACCGGCTATATCAAAGCGGCCGTGATGAAAACGGAAAACGATCACAATACGAAAAATATTGATCATACAGCTGACAGCATTGTCAAGACAAAATCAGATCCTTCCGGCCTTTACGGCGCTATTCTGACCGGAATGAATGAAAAGGCATCCGCGCTGACGGAAGAACTTCTGAAAAACGGAGCAGAACCGCTCAGCATCATAAACGAAACGATCATTCCCGCGCTTGACAGTGTTGGTATAGAATACGCGCAAAACAGGCTGTTTCTGCCTCAGCTTCTTCAAAGCGCTGATGCTGCTGCTGCGTCATTCGATGTTTTAAAAAACGCCGGAGAAGCAGCAGGGAAGAGCGGAAGCAAAAAACGAATCAGCATCGTACTCGCGACTGTGCACGGAGACATACACGATATCGGGAAAAATATCGTAAAGCTTTTGCTGGAAAATTATAATTTTGATGTGCACGATCTCGGAAAAGATGTAAAGCCTGAAGTGATCGTATCTGAGATCTGCAGAATAAACGCTCCGCTGTGCGGTCTCAGCGCTCTGATGACGACCACGCTTCCCGCCATGGAAGAAACCATTCACATGATAAAAAGCGCCGCGCCTTTCTGCAGGATCGTCGCAGGCGGCGCGGTACTGAATAGCGAATATGCTGCAGCGATCGGCGCAGATTTTTATGCTAAGGACGCGATGGACACAGTAAGATATGCCGAGGAAACTGAAAAGAACCTGATGTCTTTATAAATCACTCTTCGGGGATCTTCCATCTTGTTGCGTCAAAATCAAAATCTCCAGGCAGTTTTCTGAAGATACCGAAATGGATCGGTATCCCGCGTTCAGAATACATGATCTCGTGTTCGCTCATATAGTTCGGAGCATATCCGGAGGAGTGAAGATCGTCTGTAAGAAAAACGGTGTCAAAACCGCTCACTTTGAAATAAACAAGTGAATCCTTCCAAAGTGTTTCATCATCGGTTTTGAAAAGAATATCTCCTCCGTCCTTGAGGAATGTACGGTACTTCAGTAATTGTCTCGGATGTGTAAGACGTCTTTTTTCATAGCGCGAGCGTTTTGTCCATGGATTGCAAAAATTGATATAGATGCGTGAAACAGAGTCTTTCGGAGTCAATATTCTTTCAATATATTCTATATTATATTTTGCGATCCGGACATTATCGGGTTCATCTCCGCCAAGCTCTCTTACAATATTCCGCCTAGTATCGCCAAGTACATTATCTGCCATATCGATCACGAGAAAGTTGATATCCTTCTCGTCCCGAACCATCTGCGATGTTGAAACTCCTTTTCCGCAGCCGAGTTCAACATGGAAGGGGAGAGTACGCGAAAAACATTCATGCCATATGCCTGCATATTTTTCAGGCTGATCCGTATACCATGGGCATTCGTGCAGCTCGGGCCTTGCCCATTTTTTTGTCCTCATTCGCATCAGAAACACCTCCAGGACAGATTACACTCATATAGTATACCACATTGTCATCGTTCAATAAAAGAACGATTTTCAGCTTTTTCGATCAATGAGAGGCATCCGTCGATTTTTGCGTTGAAAAACCGTGTAACTGATGGTAAAATACTGTTGCAGCATCACACGGAGGCTTTTTATGTCGGAAACACTGAAAAATGTTGAGCTTTTTACAGACGGAGCATGCAGCGGTAATCCGGGACCCGGCGGCTGGGCGGCTATTCTGCGATATAACGGTCATGAAATGGAATTATCCGGCAGTATGTCCAAAACTACCAATAACAGGATGGAAGTATTTGCGGTCATCAGCGGTCTGGGAAAGCTCAAGTTTCCGTGCAATGTAAATATTTATTCAGATTCTTCCTATCTTGTAAACGCTTTCAATCTCGGATGGATCTACAACTGGCAGAGAAACGGCTGGAAAAACAGTCAGGGGGAACCGGTCGAAAATCAGGATCTCTGGAAGCTGCTTTTGCTTACAATGAAAAAAGGCAAGCATAACATCACATTCAACAAAGTAAAAGGGCATGCGGATCATCCGGAGAACAATCGTTGTGATAAAATGGCGAGAGATGCCATAAAAGCATATCTTACTGTAAATCCTGATCTGGGAGATCCTGATAATTTCTGTGTTCTTCCTGAATAATTTTTTAAGAAATCAACAGACTTTACAATAATTTATCAATTGTCATTTCGGAAACAGTACATGATGCTTATCCGGTAGCGCTGAAGAAGCGTAACTTCTCACTCAAAGCAGGGGAGTATATTCTTTTGCAACTATTCGCAAAAGAATACTTTTGCGAATAGATTGAGGTAAATATGACCTGGGGGAGCGGCAATATATCCGTGATCGATCCCTATATAGCATTTCATCCTTTCTGAATTATACGGAGGTAGTATGTCTCATTCTGATTACAGAGAAAAAATCGATTTGGAACGAAATGAAAAACTGCGTGAAATGCTTAGACAGCTTCCGGCTGTATGCAAGGATTATTTTGTTTCTGTTTCATTTACAACAGGCACGCTCACCCGTCTTGCATACGCATATGATTTCAGGCTCTTTTTTGATTATCTTTGTAAGGAGAATCCGCTCTTCAGTGATACACAGCCTTTTCTTATCGGCGATGAACTGCTTGGTAAGATCAGTGCGCGCGACATAGCCGGGTTTCAGGATTATCTGATGCTTTATTATTCAAACCGAAGCAACGGTCAGGATGACAAGATCATCAAAAACGGTGAACTCGGAATCATGCGTAAGCTGAGCAGCATCCGTTCGCTGTTTGACTATATGTTTAAAAATAAGATCATCAGTTCTAACGTAACAATGCTTGTTGATCTTCCGAAGATCCACGAAAAGCCGATTTTGCGGCTTGAAAAAGAAGAAATGGAAAGAATGATCAACGCTGTACAAAACGGAAACGGTTTATCAAAGCATCAGAAAGCCTATTCAAGATCCACTTCCGTAAGGGATTATGCGATCATAATGCTTTTTCTGGGTACCGGTATACGCGTCAGTGAATGTGTCGGACTTGATATCACAGATATCGATTTTGATCTGAATGCTTTTTCTGTACTCAGAAAAGGCGGAGATCAGGCGATCCTTTATTTTCCCGATTCTGTTGCACAGGCTTTGAGAGCATATTATGACACCAGGCTTGAAACAGAAGCATTGCCCGGGCATGAAAACGCTCTGTTTTTGTCTCTTCAGAAAAAGCGCATCACCCAGAGGGCTGTTGAAAATCTGGTAAAAAAGTATGCACTTATCGCGGCTCCGCTAAAGAAAAAAATCAGTCCGCATAAGCTCAGAAGCACATTCGGAACCAACCTTTATCAGGAAACCGGAGATATTTATCTGGTGGCTGATGTACTCGGCCACAGTGATATCAATACTACCAGAAAGCATTATGCCGCGATGACAGACAGCAGAAGAAAAAGTGCCGCCTCTCATGTGCATCTCCCCTCATCTGAAGAAGGCAATAGTGAAAACACTCCCGGCAGCAGTGAAACAGTATCTGAATAACGTTCTGCCGGTCACATGGAAATATCGAACAAATGTTTTTATTTGTATTGCCTCCGCTTTGCATATGTGATAGAATACTTATGTTTTAAAGGAGTTGAAGCAGATGGAAAAAAGCGGAAGAAGGCCTCGCGGAGATACACAGCAGCTGATCCTTGACTATATCAGAAAACAAACCGCGCTGAAAGGGTATCCACCTTCAGTGCGCGAGATCGGTGAAGCAGTCGGACTCAAATCCACTTCCACGGTACATGGGCATCTGATCAGGCTTGAAAGCAAGGGCTTGATCCGCCGTGACGCTATGAAACCGAGAGCGATCGATATCCGTAACAATGATCTGGATACTTCCGACGAGATCGAACATGTGCCTGTGATCGGACGGGTTGCCGCAGGTTCGCCGATCCTTGCCGAACAGGACACAGACGGAACAATACCGTTTCCTGCCTTTATGACTGACGAAAATGAGTATTTCGTTCTGGCTGTCCGCGGAAGCAGTATGATCGGCGCCGGCATATCAGACGGAGACTATGTTTTGGTCAAACGCCAGAATACGGCGAACAACGGAGATATCATCGCCGCAATGATCGACGGAGACGCAACGGTAAAAAGGTATTTTGTTGAACGGGATTGCATAAGGCTGCAGCCTGAAAACCCTGATCTTTCTCCGATCTTTTCGCGTGATGTTACAGTGATCGGAAAAGTGACCGCTGTATATCACGCCATAAAATAATAGAAATGAAAAAGGATACGGATCTCGCCGTATCCTTTTTTGTATGAAGCGCAGTCTGTAAGCCGAGTTCTGTCTTGGATGATCATCTATCTACGCGAATCGTTACCGAAACGCTCAAGCGATACTGCGGAAACAGGACGAGCAGCCCATGTGTTTCCAAGATCTTGCACCGGATGTGGTTTACATGACGGACGAGTCGCCAGGCCGCCGGTGCGCTCTTACCGCACCTTTCCACCCTTACCGTATAAATACGGCGGTATCTCTCTGTTGCACTTGCATTGGAGTCGCCTCCACCGGACGTTATCCGGCATCCCGCTCTGTGGTGCTCGGACTTTCCTCATGCCATATGGCACGCGATCACCCGGCTGCCTTCATAGCTTTTAAAGGTTATCACAAAATCTAATATCCGTCAACAGGCAAAATCAAAGCATCACAAGCCTGCCGCAGTTTTCGCACTCAACAAACTCGCCGTTTTTGATACTTCTGACGGTGCCGGAAGGGAGATTCATATTGCAGCCGCTGCATTTGTCTCCGCTGAGCTTTGAAAGGGGCGGAACGCTGTGCTTCTTTATCAGCGCATACTTTTCAAGAAGCTCGGCTGATATCCCCTTTTCCTTTTCCTTTGCTTCCGCCTTTAATCCGTCAAGCTCCGCGAGGCTCTTTTTATATTCAGCGTCATAAACCTCTTTAAGAGCGGTAAACTCACTCTTGTATTTGGCAAAGCGCACCTTTACATCATGCTGGAGACGGTCCCGGTCCGATGCGTCTTTGCGGATCTTTGAAATCTCTTTTTCATAACCGGCAATATCATCGCTGAGCTTCCTGGCTTCGGCAATATAGGCGTCGGCTTCTTTACTGTCGGAAGGCGGGTTCTCTTCGATCTTCTTCTGAAGCGTTTTCATTTGCTGATCAACATGAGACATGGCATCCTTCAGCGCCTCAAGACGGTCAGCCATCATAGAGATCTCATTCTCGATACGCTTATAATTTTTCTGCTGTTCTTCAAGATTATCGTGGCATTTTACAAGCTTTGCCCTGGTAGCGGAATGCTTGATGTTGTTCTGCATCCTGTCGACCGCGACATCCGCCTTCTGATATTCCCAAAGAAGTTCGAGTTCAGTCATTATAATCCCCCTTTCGTCTGATCAGGAAAAAAGATCCTGTTCGGACGGATAGACTTTCACATTATATTTTACTACCAGTTCGGAATTTTGTAAAGTATCGCAGAGAATCGGAACGAGAATGCGTTCCGTTCCGTAATGTGTGGCATCCATAAGCACAAAACCGTCCATCGAAGCAGCCAGCGCATTGTGATGACGCACTTCACCCGTGATCAATATATCAGCACCGGCTTCCATTGCCTGAGTGTATCCGATATCGTATGCGCCGCCTGCAACAGCTATGGTATCTATGCGTTTAGCTTTATTCCCATATATGCGGACAGATACGCCCAGCAATTGCTCAACCGCACTGCCGAGTTCTTCCGCTGTGATCGATTTTTCCGTCTCACCAATGTACAAAAATCCTTCCGGGCGGATGTTGGACAGTTTCAGCCCCCGGGCAATGCACGCGCTGCCGCTCAGACCGGAAAGATCAAGATTTGTATGCGCGCTGATGACCGAAATGTTATTTCTGACCAGTCTGCAAAGGATCCTTCCCTCCGGATCATCTTCAGTCAGATCTTTTCTCGCGTGGAATAAAAGCGGATGATGCGATACGATCAGATCCGCACCGACTTTGATTGCTTCTTCAACAGCGTTCTCCGTTACATCAAGAGTAACAAGGATCGCGTGAACATCACGATCCTTTTTTCCTACATTCAGCCCTGAATTATCAAAGCTCTCCTGTGTATCATACGGCGCAATTGAATCAATAAATTCATATATATCCTTTACCTTCAGCACGATTTATCACCTCCGTAAGCCATTCTATATGCGTTTGTGCTTCTATGCTGTTTTTTACAGCACTCTCTACACGAATACGCCATTTGTAATATGCTACTGTCACTGAATCGGTATGTGAAGACAAAGCGGATCCGAGATAGAATCTTTTCTCATCAGCAACTTCGGTTCCGGGCACAGCAAGCATCACCACATAGAATCTTCCTGCTGAAAGGACAGCTCTTTCGTCATCTATTCTGTATCCGATCTCGCAAAGCGTTCGTCTGAGTATTTCAGGATCTGTCTGGGGGCATAGTACAAGCGATGCGCCGTGAAGTTTCTCTTCTCCCCTTCTGATTATTCCCGAAATCACCTCTCCCCCGATCCCGCAAATGCATATTCCGTTTACCGGCCTGCTCAGCGCCTCAAGCCCGTTGCCTGAGCAAAAATCCGCCATGCCTGTGATCCCGTGTTTTTCAAACAGAATTTCCGCTTTTTTCAGCGACAGCGGGCTTATATCCGTAACGATCACATGCTTTGCTTTTCCGGAATAAAGAAGATTACACGAAAGCCGCCCGTGATCGGCGCCTATATCAGCGGCGATATCACAGGCGGGAAACATATCAAGAACAGTTTTCAGACGGTCGTCGATTCCCGGAAGCAGCATGTCAGTCCAGATAATCCTTCAGTTTTTTGCTTCTTGAGGGGTGACGGAGCTTGCGTAATGCCTTTGCCTCGATCTGGCGAATGCGTTCACGCGTTACCTTGAACTCTTTGCCCACTTCCTCCAGCGTACGCTGATGGCCGTCATCAAGACCAAACCTGAGACGAAGTACTTTTTCCTCGCGCGGGGTCAGCGTGTCCAGCACATCCCAAAGCTGTTCTTTCATCAAAGTGTGAGAAGCGGCTTCAGCAGGCGCGGGCGCTTGTTCATCCTCGATAAAGTCTCCAAGATGGCTGTCTTCCTCTTCACCGATAGGTGTTTCAAGAGAAACCGGCTCCTGCGCCACCTTGATGATCTCACGAACCTTGCTTTCGGTGATCCCCATTGCTTTCGCGATCTCTTCCGGAGTAGGCTCGCGTCCGTATTCCTGCAGCAACTGCCTTGAGATGCGGATCAGCTTGTTGATGGTTTCCACCATGTGCACAGGGATACGGATAGTGCGTGCCTGATCGGCGATCGCTCTGGTGATCGCCTGTCTGATCCACCAGGTAGCATAGGTGGAAAACTTGTAACCCTTACGGTAATCAAATTTTTCGACTGCTTTGATCAAGCCGAGATTGCCTTCCTGAATAAGATCCAGAAAAAGCATACCGCGTCCGACATATCTTTTGGCTATGGATACAACAAGGCGCAGATTGGCTTCAGCCAGCTTTTTCTTTGCTTCCTCATTGCCCTCTTCCATTTGCTTTGCGATCTCGATCTCTTCATCCGCTGTAAGAAGCGGAACAGTACCGATCTCTTTCAGATACATCCTGACCGGGTCATCGGTGCTGATTCCGTCTGTTACAGAATCATCCAGTTCCTGTACGAGAAACGCGTTATCCTCCGGGAGAACCGTATTATCTTCCGACGTGTCCTTCGTTACCTGAATACCCTGATTTTCAATATCATCAAGTATTGTTTCAAACTGTTCCGGATCGATCTCATATGATGATAGTCTTGAAATGATCTCGTCATAAGTCAGCGATCCCTTTGCTTTACCGATGGTATAAAGCTCCTGAAGCTTACTGAGTGTTCTCTCATCTGTCAACTGTTCGCTCAAGATGTCATTCCTCCCGATCATTGGCCGTCATGTTGATGCTTTGTATGTATTGAGCAGTTTCATCAGACGCATGATTTCCTGCATCGTCTCATTTCTCTTATCAGCATCTGTGATACTGCTAATTTCTTCTTTCAGTTCGTCGATTTTCTTCTCGGTATTCGATATTCTGAGGGTTTTCAGGCAGTCCTGCAGTGCGGCTGCATGGTTATCCTTCATATCGTCAGCACACATCGCGAATGTCTCGCTCAGCATTGCCCGGTCGATACTGTCCTCCGCTTCCTCCATGATCTGCTCGGCACGTATGCCTGAGATCAGCTTTTCAGCAGTCTTGGAAAAAAGCGGGTACGAAAAATCCTCTTTATTGATCAGGCCTTCCGGTACGGCTTTCAAAAGAAGCATGCATACCAGTGTCTGTTCCGCTTTGAACGCCTTGTCTTTTTTGTCCCGTTCGTCTTTTCCCCGTCTGGCTGCAGGCTGTGCAGGTCTCATATTCAGCATGGAAGGAACTGCCTTAGTGACCCCGATCTGAGAATAAAGCACATCCTTTGCAAAGCCGGTCTTCGACGAAAGATATTCGATGTAGATCTCGATATCGACCGGATCCTTTACCCCTTTGAGCACCTCTGCACAGCTTTTCGCAGCATCAGCTCTTCCCGCGGGATCGGCAAGATCTGCCTTCCCGAGTATCCTGTTCATCAGAAAATGCACTGCGGTATCAGGCGTAAGGCCCATAAACGCTTCTTTCCCATTTTGGCGCACATATTCGTCCGGATCGATCCCCGGCGGAAGCTGCAGCACCTTTACGGGGATATCTTCCGATGCAAAGATGCCGATCGCTCTTTCAATCGCATGCTGACCCGGTTCATCACCGTCGTAACAGATCCATATTTCGGGGCAGAACCTGTGAAGAAGCCTCGCCTGTTCAACTGTCAGCGAAGTACCGAGTGTTGCTACCGCACCGGTGATCCCCGCCTGCCAGAGAGATATCACATCCATGTATCCTTCTGTCAGGATGATCCGCTTCAGTCCGCGTTCTTTCTTTATCAGATTGGCCGCGAAAACACCCAGACGTTTGTTGAAAACGGGGGTATCTGAAGTGTTGAGGTACTTTGGTTTCGCATCCCCCATCGTTCTTCCGCCGAACCCGATCACCTGACCTGACGCATCAATGATCGGAAAAATCGCTCTGTTTCGAAACATATCGAAGCAGCCGTTTTCCTTTTTGACACATAGTCCCGCAAGTGCTGCATCTTCCTCCGAATAGCCAAGCCCTTTTAGATAAGTCAGTACTGCATCCCACGCGTCCGGCGCGGCACCGAGACCGAATTTGCGTATCACCTGATCAGTCAGTCCTCTGGAATAGAGGTATTGCAGTACCGCTCTTCCCTCCTCTTTCCACAGACAATCATGATAGAACCTTGCTGCCTCGGTATTGATCGCTTTCAGCCTGTCACGAATGGAACGCTTTTTTTCCCACTCCGGGTCCTCAGTGATGTTCGGCGGGGGCATTCTGTACATGTCTCCCAGAAACAGCGCGGCGTCTGAATAATTCAGATGCTCCATTTCCGAAATGAACTGTACTACATTTCCTCCGGCCTTACAGCCAAAGCAGTAATACAGATTGGCATCGGCTGTAACGGAGAATGACGGAGTTTTCTCATTGTGAAAAGGGCAAAGCCCCCAATATCGCTTACCGTCTTTCTTAAGCGCGACATACCTGGATACTACATCACAGATATTCGCTTTTGCATACAATTCATCGAGCCATTGCTGCGGCAGTCTTCCGCCCATCAGTACATCACCCTCATAATGATTCGCCGGAAAACCGATATTTCCTGCAGGGTTTACAGCAAAATAACCAATAACATAAAACCGTTCCCCGAAAAGGAGAACGGTCCGTATTGAAAGTCCTTATCTGTTTTCCAGGTATTCCATACAGGAATAGATCGCTTCCAGTTCATCTCTTGTTGAATACTGAAGAACTACCTTTCCCTTATTCACGCTGCCTGAGATCTGTGTTTTTACACCGAACACAGAACGCAGCCGCTCTTCAAGATCCGTAAGCTCAGGAACTGAGCGGACATGCTTATTCTCGGGACGCTCGGGCGCTTTATTGCTCACAGAACGGCACAGTGATTCTGTCTCCCGCACGCTCAGCCCGTTTTTCACGATTTTCTCGGCTATTGATATCTGATCAGACGGATTCTGAAGGGAACACAGTGCTCTTGCGTGCCCCTCGCTGATCTTGCCGTTTAATGTCATATCAATAACGCTTTCCGGTAATGAAAGTATCCTTAACAGGTTTGTGATCACCGATCTTGACTTGCCCAGCCGCTTTGCGGCGGTTTCCTGAGTATAGCTGCATTTTTCGATCAGTGAACGGATCGCTCTCGCCTCGTCAATGCAGTTCAGATCCTCTCTCTGAAGGTTTTCGATCAGGGCGGCTTCCATCTTATCCGTTTCGCTCATATCGCGTACGATGCACGGGACAGTTTCCAATCCTGCTTTTCTTGCGGCTCTGTATCGCCTTTCTCCTGCTATAATCCGGTATCTTCCTTCCGTTTCTACAACGATCAATGGCTGCAGAATACCGGCGCTTCTGATACTTTCCGCAAGCTCCCCGATATTTTCTTCATTAAAGTTCTGCCTTGGCTGCAGCGGATCCCTGTCTATATCGTTGATAGAGATCTCCCTTACTGTATTTGCACTGCCCGTTTCCGCATCAGGCAGCAAAACATCCAAACCTCTTCCGAGTGCTGTTTTCTTCATATCATGTTCACCTGTTCTTCCTGATTATTTCTCTCGCGAGGTTCTGATACGCTTCGGCTCCGGCACAGCGCTTATCATACAGATTGATCGGCAGCCCATGGCTGGGGGCTTCTCCGAGACGAACATTGCGCGGTATAGCGGTAGAAAAAACTTTTCCCTTGAAATGCTTTTTCACTTCATTGACTACCTGAATACAAAGATTTGTTCTGCCGTCAAACATCGTCAGCACAATACCTTCTATGTCAAGCGAAGCATTGATACCATGCCTCACACGCTGTATCGTGTTCATCAGGGCGGATACGCCCTCCAAAGCAAAGTATTCACACTGTATCGGGATCAATACGCTTTGCGCCGCAGCCAATGCGTTTACCGTAAGCAAACCGAGAGACGGCGGACAGTCGATGATGATATAGTCAAACAGGTTTCTGGCCTGTTCTATCACCGCACGCAGACGAAACTCCCGTCTTTCAACGGATACAAGTTCTATTTCTGCTCCGGATAAACGGATATCGGAAGGCAAAACAAAGAGCCCCTGTTGTACGGAAGGAAACACGGAATTTTCAAGTGTCGTTTTTGCCGCGAGCAGTTCATATACAGTTCTGCTGCCGGCCTTTACGCCCAGTCCGCTTGATGCATTTCCCTGAGGGTCAAGATCGACCAGAAGCACTTTCCTGCTTTCTGCAGCCAGTGCTGCAGCGAGGTTGATCGCTGTAGTTGTTTTCCCTACGCCGCCCTTTTGATTTGCGACTGCAATAATCTTTCCCATTCTCACACTTCCACAGATATATTGAGCATATAATACGATACCACATAAAGCTTAAAAAGTCTATTATAATTCAAATAACATTCATCCTCATCAAAAGCTTCTGAAGCATTCCTGTACAGGATGCCGCTTTTGCATTTTTCTTCTATTGCTAAATCCATCGTAATCTGCTAAAATATTCCAGCAGGTCAGAAAATCGATGTTGTTTTTGCATCGTCAGGATTCGGCTGACACACATGAACCTGTTTATTTTCTTTATCATACCGTTCCAGCCTGCAGTGATCGCACATCCGGGAGGGTTGTTCTTGAATAAAGATATTCTTTGGGAAAAAGCCTGTGTACTCATTCGTGACGAACTGAATGAGGTGACATACAATACCTGGATCGTGTCCGGGCTAAAAGCACTCTCATTTGAAAACGACTGTTTTGTGCTTGAGGCAATAACACCGTTCTATTGCAATATCATCAGACAGCGATATATCAACCTGATAAATACATGCCTTACGCAGGCAGCGCAGCGTCCGGTCAGTGTCTCGGTGCTTACTCCCGCGGAAGCAGAGGAACACAAGACTGTTAAGGAACAGAAAAGCGCTCCTGTGAACGAAAGCAAAACCATACTGAATCCAAAATATACATTCGATACATTTGTTGTCGGAAATAATAACCGTTTCGCGCATGCGGCATCGCTTGCTGTAGCCGAAGCGCCAGCCGATGCCTATAATCCGCTTTTTATCTACGGTGGCGTAGGTCTCGGAAAAACGCATCTTATGCATGCGATCGGTCATTTTGTTCTTGCTCAGAACCCGGAAACGCGTATCAGTTATCTGACAAGTGAAGAATTCACTAATGAAGTGATCTCATCCATTCAGGACAGAAAGGCTTCCTCCAACTTCAGAGAAAAATACCGCAACATAGATATTCTGATGATCGACGATATTCAGTTTATTGCCGGTAAGGAAAGGACCCAGGAAGAGTTTTTCCATACATTCAATGCCCTTCACGATAACGGAAAACAGATCATCATCACTTCCGACCGTCCGCCCAAGGAGATCCCGAAGCTTGAAGAAAGGCTTTGCAGCCGTTTTGAATGGGGTCTTCTGGCTGATATCTCAAAGCCCGATCTTGAAACCCGCATTGCGATCCTTCGTAAAAAAGCAGAGACTGATCATCTGGATATTGATGAAAATGTTCTCGAAATGATCGCCGAAAACATCTCCAGCAACATCCGTGAGCTGGAGGGCTGCCTTACAAGGCTCGTGCTGTACTCATCCCTTTCCGCTCTTTCCGATCAGCCGATCACCGTCGCTCTTGCGCGGGAAGCACTTTCCGATGTGTTCAGCAAAAACAGTCCTCACGTGCTGAACTGTGATGATGTCATGATGGCCGTTGCGGAATACTACGGTGTTACTTCTGATGATCTGCGTTCTCCCAAGCGTCAGCGTGCCGTTGCCGTTCCGAGACAAGTCGCCATGTATATATGCAGAGACATGGTAAACGCTTCTCTTCCTGTGATCGGGAACGCCTTCAACAGAGATCATACTACAGTGATGCACGCCTGTGATAAGGTAAGTGAAGAGTTGAAGACCTCAATATCACTCAAGAACCTCATTTCCGATATCGAACATAAACTGAATAATAACTGATCGATTTATCATAGCACGCCGTCAGGCGTGTTTTTTGTTTATAAACAAATAATATTACGAATATTTGTCAATTGTTACATAAATTTATTGACTATGTAATAATTTCGTAATATAATAGAAACGATCAATTTGGAAGGAAGTGTCAGCTTTGAAAAAGCGTTCATTCTTCTGCTTAACGGTTTCGATCGTTCTTCTGTTATCCGTTTTTATTTGTGCATACGCGTCCGATGAAGATGCTCCTTTCGGAGTCGTAAATGTTTCAACGGTTAACATGCGCGAATCCGACAGCATGAACTCAGGCATCGTTATGTCTGTAGGTCAGAACGAGAAGGTAAGTGTTCTTTGTGAATCGAACGGATTCTATAAAGTAAAATACAATAACAAAACCGGCTACATCCTCTGTGAGTATATATCATTGGACGAAACGCTGATCGGAAAAAAGGCATATGCGGCGATCGGCAGTCTCAACATCCGCACCGGTCCCTCAACAGATAATGATATTATTTACATAATGGATAAAAATGAAGAAATGACAGTGCTTGGCATCAGTGGTACATATTACCGTGTATCCTGCGGAAAAACCGAAGGGTATGTCTCAATGCAGTTCGTTTCTCTTCCGGAAAATGAAGAATATGGTATTTTCGGAAAAAATACCGTATGTATGATCACTGTTAACAGTGTAAACCTGCGCGAGTCTCCTTCTCTTTCATCCAATGTCATTGCTAAACTTACCAAGCAGGACCGTCTTTCTGTGATCTCGTGTTCAGACGGTTTTTACAAGGTAAAAGTAAATGGAAAAACCGGTTACGTTGCTTCGGAGTACTTAATAAAGGCGGATGACAGTGTTTCCTCCTCCGGTTCAAAAAGCGCAGATCCTTCCCCCACTCCGAGAAAAACTGCTACTCCCTCCCTGCAGAAACTCAATAAATCAGGAACAGTCAATGTTGATTCGCTGAATGTGCGTGAAAGTCCGGATGCTTCTTCTGAAATCATTGATAAGCTCATTCGCGGTACTGAGGTCAGCATCGTTGCGGAGACGAACGGATTTTATCAAATCAACCATGATCATCACACAGGATATGTCGCAAAACAGTACATCAGTATCAACGATCAGGATGCTAGAAAGAGCGCAACAGCTTTACCTTCTCAAAAAGATACTCTGCTCAATAAAAACGGCAGGACGAATGTTTCAGACCTTAACATGAGAGTCGGACCGTCTTCCGATACCGGGGTCATCATGAAGCTTTCCAGCGGAACAGAAGTGGATATCATAGGAGAAAACAACGGTTTCTATAAAATCAAGTATAACGGAAAAACCGGATATGTAAGCAAAGCATATGTGAACATTATAGAAAAGACCTCTGCGACTTCTGCCCCGGCAAAGAAAACGGAAACTGTAAAAGAAACTAAGAAAAGCGGTAAGGTCACTTCTCAAACCCTGAATGTAAGAAGTGAACCGAGCACGGAGAGCGCGATCATTACCGTATTGAGTTCCGGAACAGCATTGAATATCACAGGTGAAACCGATTCATATTACCGCATAACGGTCAATTCCAGAACCGGTTATGTAAGCAGGCAGTATGTTACAGTTATTACAGCCACCCAGGCGCCATCCGCAAAGGCCGAGAACACCGGCGTCAAGGTTACAACTGTCAAAAAAAGCGGTTCCGTCATTTCTGAGACGCTCAATGTAAGAAAAGAAGCCAGTACCTCCTCAGCTGTCCTTACAGTTCTTCGCGAAGGGACGTCAGTATCGATCAACGGTGAAACGGATGAGTTTTACAGGATCGATATTCAAGGCAAAACAGGCTATATCGCCAAACAATATGTGAAGATCGGCAGCACCTCTTCCGGTGAGGCAAAAGCATCTGCTTCCGCTGATAAGATTAATTCTCTGAATGCGAAGGGTACGGTTTCTTCTTCTACCTTGAACATGAGAGCCGCAGCTGATAAATCATCGGATATCATCCTTGTACTGAATCACGGAACGGCGCTTAATGTGACCGGCGAAACAAAGGATTTCTACCGTGTTTCATACAATGGCAAAACCGGTTTTGTGAGCAAGCAATATCTGAACATTGACAACAGCAAAGCAGGTGAAAAGGCCACATCCTCCCCTCGTGCCACAGAAACGAAACCCACAGAAGCCTTTACATCCATCACAGCAAATGGCACCGTCAATACCGACGGTTTGAACATGCGAAAAGAAGCTTCGACTTCCTCCGATTCGCTTTTGAAACTTCAAAAAGGCACAACAGTTTCCATTTCCGCGCAGAGCAAGAGCTTCTACAAGATCAAGTATAACGGAATGACGGGATATGTAGCAAAACAGTATGTTAATATTGTAAAAATCACTGCCGCTCCCAAGTCTGACAAAAAAACCGCCACTCCTTCCCCGAAGAAAACAGAAACTGCTGCCGTAGAAAAGTTTGAAACCTATACAGCAACAGGAAAGACAAACACCTCCGGCCTGAATCTGCGCAAAGAAGCTTCAACATCCTCAAAAAGTCTTGCTGTTCTCAATTCCGGTACATATCTGAATGTGATCGCACAGAGCAGAAATTTTTATAAGGTGAAAGTGAATTCTATTACCGGATACATTGCCAAACAGTATGTATCCATTGTAAAAGAAACACCTAAACCCACCACAAAGCCTGCTGCACAGGCCGGAAAATTCGACAATGTCAAAACGATCTCCGAGCTTGGTGCAGCTCCCGGTTATCTTTCCTCAGGCAACAGCGGTGAGGATGTTGAAAAGCTGCAGCAGGCACTGAAGATAAAGGGTTATTACGAAGGTCAGGTAAACGGAAAATTCGGTTCCGAAACAAAGCAGGCTCTGATCGCATATCAGAAGGCTGCAGGGCTTGATCAAACCGGAAAGGCCGATTACAAAACGATTCTCAAGCTTTTCGGGAAGGTCAGTGTCACCTCCGTTGCCGATGACCCCAAGATGAACGGGATCACAAAGATCTCCCAGATTTCCGTACCTGCCACCAGCAAGAAAGGTGACAGCGGCAAAAATGTTCTTGCGCTGCAGCAGGCGTTGAAGATCAAAGGCTACTACAAAGCACCAATCAATTCGGTATATGACAGTGTAACAACAGAAGCGGTCAAGGCGTATCAGAAGGCCAAAGGCATTACAGCTGACGGCGAAGCCGGTTTTTCAACGATCAAAGCGATATTCGGTGAGAATGCTGCGAACTATACCTATGTCACTGAATCGCTGGACTGGTTCAAAAACGGAGACAATACGATACCGAAGGGAGCGATCCTGACGGTAAAGGATGTCAATACCGGCAAAACATTCAAAGTAAAGCGGTGGAGCGGCGCAAATCACGCTGATGTAGAACCGCTCACAGCATCCGATACGGCCGTTATGAAGAGCCTGTACGGCACCTGGAGCTGGTCCCGCAGAGCGATCCTGGTTCTCTATAAGGGTCATGTTTACGCTGCGTCCATGAACGGAATGCCTCACGGGACAAGCACGATCAATAACAACAATTTCAACGGGCACTTCTGTATTCACTTTACCGGAAGCAAAACACACGCTTCAAAGAAGGTCGATCCGGATCACCAGGCTGCGATCAGACGCGCGCTGAAGGCAAAATGGTAAACAAACTGTTCAGGGGGAGCTGCATGCAGCTCCCCCTGAATGTTTTTCGATCATCTTACAATAAAATCAAAACTTTTATCAAATGGTTGATTGCGAAGGCGATAATGCCACCATTCCCGCTGAAAACACTTAAATCCGTATTTCTCCATAACGGTCTTCAAAATGCTCCGGTTCTTCTCCTGTTCATCCGTCAGCCCGCCTGCACCGTGCCATGCTTTCTTCCCGAAATAATCAAACCCTGTACCCATATCCAATTCATTGCCGTCAAGATCCGTAAGCGTCATATCAACGCAGCTGCCTTTACAGTGATTTGAGTTTCTGGCAATGTATTCCCGGTCCAGAAGGAGCTGCTTGCTGCTGATCTCAGGATAGTATTCGCTGCGTGTGTCATCAAGTAATGGATCCTCCGCCCACTTAACAAATGCCCTGACTGCTCTGAGGGGTCTGTAGGCGTCCCAGATTTTTATTCTGAATCCCATATCGCGCAGTTCATCCGCCGCCTTCTTCAATGCTGTACAGGCCTCTGTTGTCAGTATGGCCGTGTTCCGTTCATATCCGTCAACGGTTCCGCCCGTAAAGTTTCTGTCGGAAAAATAGCGGATATCAACGATCACATCATCGATGTAATCCTCCGCCCGTGAAAATCCCTCCGGTAAAGAGTATTCATTTTCCGAAACAGAACCTTCACATTTTACTTCCGCGTAAAGCGGGCATATAAGAAGAATCATACAGATGATCCCGAATTTTTTTGCACTAATGCTCATTGACGGTAAACCTCTGATCATATTTTTTCCCGAAGATCAAGTAATCTATTTTAATATCTCTGCTTTTTTGCCCGTTATTTACTCTTCTCAGCAAAAGGCATGATACATCCTTTGTTCTGCCCGGCTCAATGACCGTTTCATTTTCATCAGGCATATAAAACAACAGATCTCCGTTTTCATGATTCAGACTCAGTTCAACAGCCCGCACATCGGCAAAGCTCCGGTTCGTTATGCGAAGCGTGTACAAAACATACTCAAGGCCTTCACCTTCTGCCGGTACTTCCTCCGCGTATACCGTACCCTTAACAGCGCTGTCCGCCATCAGTATACTGTCCTTAAGAAAGCGTTCGGCATACACAGGATCATTCAAAGAGAGTACATAGGATGTAGAAGCATCAGGATCAATATATAAAGTCGTATTGATCCTGAACACAATGTAAAGACAGATAAAGACAAGCGCAGTGATGACAAGCACAGCAGTTGTGATAATAAGGAATTTCTTCATTTAATGTTTGCCCCTTCGGATGAAGTGCCATCAGGTGCTTGAAAACAACCGTACACGATTCTGATACTTATGTCCGTCCTCCGGATGAATCACCATGGGTGATTCGAATATCGGCCGACACGTTCATCAAATTACATGCTTCAGTTTTCACCGCTGAGAAGTCTGTGCATCTCATTGACCATATCGCTGTCCTTCAGGCGGAATTTGAATGTAACTCGCCTTGAAGCGTCCTTATCCTCGATATTCGTACCGCTTACATAGATCGGATCCGCTTCGCTTCTTCCGGTAACGCAGAGCACCTTTTCAAACATTGCACGCTGCGCGGCGGAAAGGCCCGGGATCTGTAAGCAGTATTCCGCAACTGCTCTCGCTCTTTCCTGCGAAAGCTTCATGTTCGATAAGTAGTCGCCGTCTGTATCAGTATGCCCTTCGATCGTGATCTCACCCACATAATCCTTGTATTCATCAGACAGCAGCACATTCAGATATACCGGCAAAAAGCGATTCAGAAAATCCTTTCCGCTGTCCTTTATCATATAGGTGTTCTTGTCAAAAAGCACGGTGCTCTTCAGCACGATATCACCGGTCTTTTCATCAACAGAAGTATTCAGATTTGCCCTGGTAAGGGAAACGGAAAGCTTGGATATGATATCACTTCTCACACCGATCAGCTGCGCGATCTGCCGTTCTTTCTCCTTAAGAAGGTTTTCCTGTTCCTGATTTGTTAAAATCAGTCTGTCCAGTTCTGTCTGCTTTTCTCCAAGCAGGATCAGCATATTGCTTATCTCAGCCTGCTGCTCATCAATTCTGATTTGTGCAAGATCAAGCTCGTTCTCTCTTTCTGACAGCTGGATCTTCATTACATCCATGCTTGCGGTCTGTCCGATAATGATGATCCGCTGCTCTTCTATTTCATTCTGACTGGCTATCAGGATCATCTTCTGCTGATTCAAACGATATACGCATACAAACACCGCCATGACAAAAAGCATCAGTAATGAGGCCATCATATCTGAATAACTGATCCAATGAGAGCCTCCGTCACCGTTTCCCGGTCTTCTGACACTTCGTTTTTCACGCATCACAAAACCTCCGGTACGGTTTTTCCGTTCAGCCTATTGATCGCTCCCGTCAAATCGCGAACCGCGTTCTGAAGCGCCGAGCATTCACTGATCAGCATTGAAGGATCCGAGGAGGCCATCCCTGCCCTGCTTCGGATCTCATCTGCTTTTTCCAATGCGGCAGAAAGCAGTCTGCCCATCTGCTGTTCAAAAGAAGACAATGTTTTTTCAGTACTTGATGCAAATGAACCGGTCAGTGCGGTATATGCTTCACGCAGTGCATCTGCGCTGACACGCATGCCTTCCATAATGCTGCCGGATAATTGCTCGGTACCGTTCTGCTGCACGGAAACAGCGTTCAATACACGTCCGCTCCATTCGGCGTAATTCTTCATGTCGTTTTTCAGCGTCTGCTGGCTGTTTTCCAGGGCTGCAAGCAAATCACTCTGTTCCTGCGCAGACGCCATCATTCCGGATAGTATCTCTGAGGAATGCCGCAAAAAGTCATCGTTGCTTCGATCATGTTCAGACAGCGTATCGATCATGGCTGACAGGCGTTTTCCGGCATATTCGGTAGCCGTTTGTACACCCTTCAGGCTGTTCATCATGTTTTCCACACTGCTCAGTGTTTGATCGATGCTTTGTATGTTGATCTGCTGTTCACGGTTCACTTCAGAAAGAGTCTCCCCCAGAGAAAGCAGTTGTCCGCTCATCTCTTCATTGAGCTTCAGAATGAAGTTATGTACGATCGCATTCAGTCCTTCGATCTGTGACTGTGTTTCACCGGCAATAAAGCGGCTTATGCTGCTGCTAACGGGTGCAAGAGAGCCTTCTACTGCGGTCACGATACCGGACGATACCCGTTCCGCGATAGAATCTACGCCATGCCTAAGCATAACGCTCTGATCCTCCTGCTGAATGATCATCCTTACGCTGTCATCAACAGGACGCTGCATAACGATTTCAGAGAATGTATCCTGAAAATTATCAAGTGCCTTGACTGCGCTTCCGTTTACCGTTTTGCAGATGATGTTGAAGCAAAGAGAGCAGGCAACACCGGCAACGGAGGTTGAAAACGCAAATGTCATACCGCTTACCATATTGCTGATGGAATCAACAAGCTGCTCATTGCCTGCGTTCAGGTCCAGACCGCCAAGACCTCTGATCAAACCGATAAATGTACCAAGAATACCGATACTGGTAAGCAGCCCGGGCACGATCTCGCTCAGCTGCATATGGCCAACGGCATATATCGTTGAGTCATCATTGATATAGTCATCAACATTGCATGTCAGTCCTCTCGCGTCCAGCTGGATCGCGTTGCTCAAAAAACGGTTCCACGCGCACTCAAGCCGTTTTCCGAGGAACAGGCTGTTCTGCCACCGCGGTGTGCCGGTAGCATCGGTCGCAGCAGGATCCCGCAGGATCCCCGAAGCCGCGCTTTTAAGGCATGCAGCAACACGCATGACCGGAAAAATACATTTAAGAAAACCTATCAGCGTAACGATCGCGATCGCGCCGTATACAAGAACATCAATGATATTACTGCCGATATACTGAAAAACCGATCCCATCGGAACACGCTCCTTTCCAGACTCATCATATTTTAGCAAATTATCAAAAGATTTTCAATCCATATTGTCTTTTACAGCAAATATGTTACAAACCGCAAGCTCATAAGCCGCAGCGTCGATAAGTGATCTGTATTTGCTGTTTTTTCATAATATTCGCATTGACGCGGTATTGTATTTAATGATAAAATTGGAATATCGACTATGGAGGTTTCTTTGACGATGAAACGTACTGTTGCTCTCATCCTGCTGATGCTGCTTTGTTTCGAAGCTGTCGCTTCTTCCGCTGAGGTAGAAAATTCCGGCAGTAACAGACATATCGTGATCACTTTTCTGGGAGACTGCACTCTCGGAAATGACGAAGACGGATATAAAGAGAATAACAGCAGATCCTTTGTCTCGTACGCCGAAAAGAACGGTCCGGAATACTTTTTTTCCGGATTACAAAGTGTTATCGCCCATGATGATCTGACTGTAGCCAACCTTGAATGTGTTTTTTGGGAAGACGGAAGCACCCGCAACCCGACAAAAACGTACTGCTTCAGAGGGCCGGATTCTTTTGTTGATATTCTGACCGGTTCTTCCATCGAGGCTGTGAGCTTTGCCAACAACCACAATATGGATTACGGCATTGAAGCGGCGATCCACACAACGAAGATCCTTGATGACAACGGTGTCGCCTGGTTCGGAATGAACATGGATGATTCTGATTTTTCGCTTGTGGATGATCTCTGCAAAACCTATATCTATGAAAAGGACGGTATTCGTATCGGCTTTGTCGCGATATATACCTCCACATGGAATAAAAATATCGTTCTCAAAAATCAGGCTCACAAGGAACAGGTGCAGGCTTTGAAGGACAGCGGATGTGATTTGATCATTGCCTGCCTTCATGGCGGAAGAGAATACGGCAAAAAGCACGATATCGATTCATTTGCTCAAAAGTATCTCGGTTACGGCTGTGATATCGTGATCGGGAATCATCCTCATGTGCTACAGGGAATAGAAGAATGCAAAGAAGGTACCATTGTATACTGCCTCGGGAACTGCTGCTTCGGAGGAAATACACGCATACATGCCGGCGCGGAGACCTGTGCCGTTATGCAATTCGATCTGGAATTTGACAGCGGAGACAGTACAGAATACCTCGGACATACGCTCACCATCTGGCCTGCCGTGCCTGCCAGCGAAAATGACGCGGGTTATGTTGATTATCAGCCAAAGCTCGCGTCCGGCTCTCTTGCAGACAGGATCATGAAACAGATCCAGTCCGATACACGCCCTTATAAGCTGAAGCTGAATCCGTTTGTTGAAGGTATCGGTGCTGTTCAGGATTTCGTACCCAATCCCAAGCTTGCAAAATGAGAGGATGCGTTCCCCATCAACCTGCTTGCTGAATTAATCGGTATTGAAAACTATCCCCTTCAGTATTATAATACCGTTGAATCTGAATGAGGTGATTTCATTGATCGACGCGGCAAAATTTATCAAGGAACTGGAATTGAGCGTTTTGTCTCCTTCTACAGCTGAAAGCTGGGATGTACGCTCTGCCGAACTGAACAGGCCGGGCCTGCAGTTCGTAGGATATTTCGACTATTTCGCGCACGAACGTCCTCAGGTGATCGGAAAGGTCGAAATGGCTTATCTGGACAGCCTCGATGATGAAGCGCGGGTAGAAAGGCTGATAAAATTCTTTTCCTACCCTATGCCCTGCATCATCATCTGCCGCGGGATGAGACCGCCGGTAGAATTGCTTGAGCTTGCAAAAGAACATGATGTGCCTGTCCTTTCGACTGATGTCGTCACAACAAAGTTCTTTGTTCGGGCAATCAACTACCTCGGCAGAGAGCTTGCCCCCCGCTCAACGATTCACGGTGTACTTGTGGATGTATACGGTGTAGGTGTGTTGATCACCGGTGACAGCGGCGTAGGAAAGAGTGAAACAGCTCTGGAGCTTGTCAAACGCGGACATCAGCTGGTCGCGGATGACGCTGTTGAGATCTGCAGGGTGAATGATAACCGTCTTGTAGGACAGAGCCCTGAAAACATTCGTCACTTCATGGAGATCCGCGGGATCGGCATCATTGACATCAAAGCGATGTACGGTGTCGGTGCTGTTCTGACCTCCAGAAGCATTGATATGGTGATTCATCTTGAGCCCTGGAAAGAAACAAAGAGCTACGATCGTCTGGGTCTCAGTGAAGAATTCACTTCCATCATGGATGTGAAAGTTCCCCAGATCGTGGTTCCTGTACGCCCCGGCCGCAACCTTGCCATCATTGTGGAGGTTGCAGCGCGCAACTTCAGTTTGAAACAGATGGGCTACTCCGCTGCCAAAGAGCTGGACAGGCGCCTTACAGAAATGATGATGAATTCCATGAACCGCAACAACAAATAGTATCCGGAGGAAATTTCTATGATCCGTATCGGAATAGATCTCGGCGGTACGAATATCGCCGTCGGCGCTGTGGATAATGCCGGACATATTCTGGCAGAATGGTCTGTAAAAACACTTGCCTCCCGTCCTTATCAGGATATCGTGAGGGATATGGGCTTCTGCATCGGTAAGGTGCTTGATAAGACAGGAAACTCGGCTAAGGATATCGAAGCGATCGGCATCGGTATACCCGGGCTGGCCGATCAGAAGACGGGCAGAGTCATTTTTTGCACAAATCTCGGCTGGCATGATATCCCGCTGGCGAAAGAATTGGGCAAATATTATTCCGCCCCCGTCTATATTGATAATGACGCTACAGTAGCCGGATACGCCGAATACATCGCCGGTATCAGCAAAGGAACTGAAAGCAGCGTATTTATCACACTGGGTACCGGTGTGGGTGCCGGCATCGTACTGAACGGGCGCCCGTTCAGCGGCTATCATGGGATCGGAAGCGAGATCGGACATACAACAGTTGAAACAGAAGGTGATCTGTGCACCTGCGGCAATAAAGGCTGTGCGGAGCGTTACTGTTCGGCAAGTGCTATCATTCGCTTCGCCAGAGAAGTTGCAGCGCAGCATCCCGAATCAGCCATGATGAAAAAGGCCGATGGAGATATCAGTCGAATCAGCGCGAAGACCGTGATCGACTCCGCGAAAGAAGGTGATCGGACAGCCTGTGGCATTTTTGACAAATATGCTCACTATCTCGCTGTCCTGATCAATAATGTCACTGCAACGCTAGATCCTGAAATGATCGTTCTCGGCGGAGGAGTCAGTCATGCCGGCAGCTTTCTTCTTGAAGCCGTACAGAAGCATATTCCTTCGCTGATGCTTTACAAGACACTCCCCTATCCCAAGATCGTACTCGCGACGCTCGGAAACGAGGCCGGCATCATTGGTGCCGCTATGCTCGGAAAATAAAGGAGAAGCAATATGAAACATACAGACATCAAAAAGATATTTGAAAACAGTGATGAATACATCGGAAAAGAAGTTACAGTATGCGGATGGGTCAGAACAAGCGCGGAAGTAAAGCCGATGGCGTTTATTCAGTTGAATGACGGTACTACTGTCACCCGCAACCTCCAGCTTACCATCCATTCCGAAAGAATGCCCGAAGAAGATTTTCGCAACATTGTAAAGCCGTTGATGGCACTCGGCACCTCGCTGAAGGCTACGGGAACGATCGTTGCTTCAGAACGCAATGTAGTAGAGCTTGAAACAACGGACCTTACCCTTCTCGGCGTTTGTCCCGCGGACTATCCGCTTCAGAAGAAAAAGGCGAGTGATGAATTCCTCAGATCCATCGCGCACCTGCGTACCCGCACAAACAAAATGAAAGCATGCATGGCGATCCGTTCTTCTCTCGCGTATGCCGTTCACGAGTATTTCCATAAAAACGGATATACCTATATCCACACGCCCATCATCACCGACAGCGACTGTGAAGGTGCCGGTGAAATGTTCCGCATTACGACACAGCCATGGAACAGCCCTGAAAAAACCGAAAAAGAATATTATGAAAATGATTTCTTCGGCAAAAAGGCCGGACTTTCCGTATCCTGCCAGCTGGAGGGAGAAATGGCTGCCGTGGGCGGAATGGGCAGGATCTATACCTTCGGGCCGACCTTCCGTGCCGAAAAGAGCGGAACTACACGCCATGTGGCGGAATTCTGGCATGTTGAGCCCGAAGTATGCTTTGCTGATATCCATGATATCATCGCGATTGCTGAGGACTTTATCAAGTATATCATCCGCTACGCGATGAAGAATTGTGCTGACGAACTCGCCTTCTGTGACAAATTTATCGAAAAGGGCCTTCTTGAAAAGCTCTCCAATGTCGTCAACAGCGATTTTGCCCAGCTGGATTATACAGAAGCGATCGAGATCCTGCAGAAATCCGGCAAAAAGTTTGAATATCCCGTTTCATGGGGATGTGATCTGCAGAGTGAACACGAGCGTTATCTTACTGATGAATACTACAAAAAGCCGGTATTTCTGGTCAACTATCCCAAGGATATCAAGTCTTTCTATATGAAGCAGAATCCTGACGGAAAAACAGTTGCCGCTACCGATCTTCTTGTGCCCGGCATCGGTGAGATCATTGGCTGCAGCGAAAGAGAGACGGATCTTGAGAAGCTGACAAAAGCCATGACAGACAGGAATATACCGCTGGACAGCTATACCAACTATCTTGATACCCGCAGGTACGGAACTGTTGAACACAGCGGGTTTGGCCTTGGATTTGACCGTCTTGTGATGTATGTCACCGGTATCGGAAACATCCGTGATGTTCTGCAGTTCCCCCGCACCTATAAGCATATTTATTGATTTCATAAAAATTCCCGCTTTCTCATTAACGAAAGCGGGAATCTTTTCTTAAGCACATAGCCTGTCCTGCGATTGAGGTACCGATAGGCTGTTTGAAATCGGATCGGACCATGCACAGTTTTGAAACTCATGGTCCGTCCTCCGGAAGAGGAAACGATGTCTGTTTGAAAAATGGCCGAACACATTTTTCAAACTTATGGTCTGCCCTCCGGAAGAGGCACCAATGTCTGTTTGAAAATGATCCGTATACATTTTCAAACTTATTTCACCATTTATTATACACTTTTTCTGCAAAGCCGATCTGGTTTTTTACACTGATCACTGTTCCGTCATCCAGTATTGCCTTTCCGGAGTATTTACCGAATACCTGATGCTGATCAGAACACAGTATCAATGCATTCAGTCTGGCTGCTCTGTCAATGATCGGCTCAAAATCCATTTCAAACCTTCCGTCTGAGGATGTAAACCTCCACGCAGAAAGATAATCTTCTTTACCGTTTTTCATGGGGATCTCAAAACACACATGCTCCAGCTTATGCGCTTTTCCGTTATAAAACAGCATATTTTCAGTTGCCGCGCTCGTATCGCCAAAGCCATAACCGATATTGAATCCAAAGGGATTTCCGTTTATCTCACCGGACGATGAACCCCAGTACCATGTGTTTTTGTAGGTCCACACCCCTCTGCCCCAGTCAAGCACCGCGTAAGAGTTTGCCGGAGCAAAAATATACTCTCTGTTTCCGACAAGTACGCGTCCCTCCGCACTCATGCAGTTGATCTTTTGATTATAGTAAAACGCGTTTGGATGACCGGAAAAGGGTGTCGCGATGACCATGGATTCTTCGGGTATCTTTCTTAGGGTGATATCGAAAAGAAGAGCGTCATTCCCGGAAAAACCGTCCATATGTCCAAAGAGCCGGCGCTGCTTTCCGTCATTTCTGAAAGTCATTTCACGGTCCTTTGCCGCGATGTGGATATCACCGGTTTTGCTTGTCGCAGGAAGCTTTCTTTTGCCAAGCGGAAAAAGCGAAATACGGGATACTGTTTTTTCTGATCTGTTTTCAAAATCAATGAGAGAAATACTGTCCATGCCCATATAGCCATTATCGGCTATTGTAAGCGCCAGCGCATACAGATCTGTCTGAATAAGATAGTAATCCCATTCCTTGATCCTCATTTTGCCCGCGTGTATGCGATCCTTGTCGTAATCCAGCAGCATTTTTCTGGAAAAACCTTTTTCGCACAATACGCCGTTTTCAGATAGCAGCATTCCCGGTTTTAAAATTTCGTGCTGTTCCATATTCATGTATCCTCCTTCTGATGACGCGCTGCCGGCTGTTTGAAAACCGGTCATACACCATTTTCGTCTTTTTCTGCCGTGCTTCCGGATGAAGCACCAATCCGCTGATCTTGTTGTTATATCTATTATACCCCATGAATAACTTCAGTCAATACGAAATGTCAAATTCGATCCTATCCTTTCAACAATCAGGAGGCACCAAATGAGAACCATTCCGAATGAACACGACGACAATCTTGTACTGCGCTATTCTTCCCCTGCAAAGGTATGGACAGAAGCCCTGCCGCTCGGGAACGGGCGGATCGGCGCGATGGTATTCGGTGATGTTTATCACGAAAAGATATCACTGAATGAAGATACGCTTTGGAGCGGCGGCCCGAAGAAAAGAGATTACAGCGGCAATGCTGAACACACAAAAGCGGCTGAAGAACTGATGCTTTCCGGAAAGCCGCTTGAGGCACAGCGTGAGTGTGAAAAGAACCTTCTCGGCCCGTTTACCGAAGCATATGAACCGCTTGGTGATCTGCATATAAACTTCCGCTATCCTGAGGATCCTGTGAGCGATTATTCACGCACGCTTTCGCTCGAGGATGCTGTATCCTGTGTTTCATATAAGATCGGCGGTAAAAGATACACAAGAGAATGCTTCGTTTCACATCCGGATCAGGCGTTTATCATGCTCTTGACGGGTGATGAACACAGTCTGGATCTGAATGTATCCTTAAGCAGCGAGCTGATAAAAGATATCCATATAAACGACAATCTTCTGTGTATGGAGGTGACCTGCCCTACCATATCCGTACCCTCCTATGTGCCCGGTGTTGAACAGCCGATCGTCTACAGTGATATTCCGTCTGAACGCGGAACAAAGGGATATGCAGCAATCAGGATCCATTCAGACGGTATCATTGAATTCCTTTCGGATTCTGTTTCAGTCAGCGGAGCCTCCTTCGTATTATTGCAGCTTTGCGTGCGTTCCGATTTTGAATCCTTCAATACACCGCCCTGTCACTCCCATATAAACGCGGAAGCATTATGCACGGATGATATGGGCGCGCTCGGAAATGATTTTTCATTTCTCAAAAAACGCCATCTTGATGATTATCACGCGTTCTTTCTTCGCCAGAATATCACTCTGCCTGCATCAGGTCGTGAAAGAACCGATACCTATGAACGTCTTCGTCTGTTTGCTGAAGACGAAAACGACAGCACGCTGCCTGTTTTGCTTTATCAGTTCGGAAGATACCTGATGATATCCGGTTCAAGAGAAAACACCCAGCCGTTGAACCTTCAGGGTATCTGGAACGCCTCTGTACGCCCCCCGTGGAGCTGCAACTACACAGTCAATATCAATACTGAAATGAATTACTGGCCGGCTGAGATCTGCGCTTTGGGAGACCTGCACCGTCCTCTGTTTGATCTGATACGCAATATGTCAGAGAACGGAGAGGAAACAGCAAAAGGTATCTTTTGCGCGCGCGGAGCCTGCGCGAATCATAATACCGATATATGGGCACATACAAATCCCGTCGGAGAGCACGGGATCAGCAACGGTTTATGGGGATGGTGGCCCATGGCCTTCGGTTGGCTTTGCCGTCACCTTTGGGAACACTATGAATACAGCAGAGACGACGCGTTTTTGAAGAATGAAGCATTGCCGATGTTCAGAAAAGCCGCTCTGTTCTTTATTGATACATGCCGCGACGGGAGTGACGGTTACCGCACCTTCCGCCTTGCCACCAGCCCCGAAAACCGTTATCTTTTGGATGGAAATGAAGTGGCGTTTGCAAAACGCACGGAAATGTGCGATCAGATCATAAGAGAAAACCTTAAGCACTATCTATATGCACTGACTTATTTGGGATTGGAGCAGCATGAAGCAGATGATGTACTAAAGGCCAGAGAGCTGCTCTCCCTTCTCCCGCCGACTCAAATCGGCAAAGACGGAAGACTGCTTGAATGGGACAGAGAGCAAACGGAGATAGAACCCACCCACCGTCATATTTCTCATCTATACGGGCTGTTTCCCGCTGAAGAGATCGACGTGGCTGATCCGGCGCTGTGTAAAGCCGTACGGCGTTCTCTGGAGGTTCGCGGTGATGAAGGTACAGGCTGGAGCCTGGGATGGAAGATCAATGTTTACTGCAGGCTGCGTGACGGTGACCATACCCTGAAGCTGATCAAACGGCAGATGATGCTTGTAAACCCGGGCAATGAAAGCCATGAGCACGGAGGCACCTATCCGAATCTGTTCGATGCTCATCCTCCGTTCCAGATAGACGGTAACTTTGCGATGGCTTCCGGGGTTGCAAGGATGCTCATAGACAGCAGCATGAACACCGTATATCTGCTTCCTGCTCTGCCTTCCGAATGGAAGGATGTATCTGCATATGGATTATGCGGAGCAAACGGAACGGTCTTTGGTCTGACCGTCAAAAACGGTGTACTGGTTCGGCTTGAGGCAAAATCCGTATCCGGGACACCCGTTAAGGTAGTATACGGAAGCAAAGAATGGCATTGGAAACCACAAAAAGGCGAAACTGTGACAGATCCCGAACAGATCATATGATTTCCGTATGATCATTCGTATCATTCACTAAATGCCAAACTGTTCTTTTCGTGTTTAAAAACGCGGCTGTATTTCAAACAGGCAATGAAAGTGATATAATGGCATGTGCCTGTTTGGGGCACTAAGTATATCGTGATTATCACAGAACGGAGTAACTATGAGCGATCAAGAAAGAATGACAGGAACTGTATCCCGCGGAATTCGCTGCCCTATTATCCGTCAGGGTGATGACATGGCGTCTATCGTAACAGAAAGTGTGCTTGCCGCATCCCAGAATGACGGCTTTTCTCTGCGTGACAGAGATGTTATCGCCGTCACCGAATCTGTTGTAGCACGCGCGCAGGGCAATTACTGCTCTGTATCAGACATCAGTGCGGATGTGCGTAAAAAGACCGGCGGCGAAACTCTCGGCGTGATCTTCCCCATTCTTTCAAGGAACCGCTTTGCGGTATGCCTTCGCGGTATTGCCGGAGGCGTCAAAAAGGTTGTGCTGATGCTCAGCTATCCTTCTGACGAGGTCGGCAACGAACTGGTCAGTCTGGATCAGCTTGATCTTGCCGGAATTGATCCCTATTCCGATGTGCTTTCATTGGAAAAATACCGCGAGCTGTTCGGCATCAACCGCCATCCCTTTACAGGTGTCGATTATGTTGAATATTACGGTGATCTGATTCGTGAAAGCGGAGCTGAATGTGAGATCATCTTTGCCAACCAGCCCAGAGCGATCCTGGCTTATACTGATTGTGTGCTAACCTGCGACATTCATACCCGCGCAAGAACAAAGCGTATCCTGAAGGCAGCCGGAGCGAAAATCGTACTCGGTCTGGACGATATCATGACGACTCCCGTAAACGGAAGCGGATGTAATGAACAATACGGTCTGCTTGGATCCAACAAAAGCGAAGAAGACCGCATCAAGCTGTTCCCGCATAACTGCGATTCTCTTGTATACGATATCCAGGAGCGCATTTTTGAAAAGACCGGTAAACGTATTGAGGTAATGGTATACGGCGACGGTGCCTTTAAGGATCCGAGAGGAAAGATCTGGGAGCTTGCTGATCCGGTCGTCTCCCCGGCTTATACAAAAGGGTTGGAAGGCACGCCGAACGAGTTGAAGCTGAAGTACCTTGCTGACAATGATTTCAAAGCGCTTTCAGGGGATGATCTTAAAAACGCTATCAAGGAAAGCATTCGTTCAAAGGATAAAGATCTCGTTGGCAACATGGCCTCTGAAGGAACTACGCCCCGTCAATTGACCGATCTTATCGGTTCTCTTTGCGATCTGACCAGCGGGAGCGGTGATAAAGGCACGCCTGTTGTGCTGGTGCAGGGTTATTTTGATAACTATACCAACGCGTAACAGTTGACTATTGTCCTTCTTTCCGACTTTGCCGCGAGTGTCCGGTGATACTCTGAATGCATCATCAATTCCGCATATCCATATATTTGAAAAGAGCCGCAATTTTCGCGGCTCGTTTTTCTGTTGGTTTTCAGGCACTGTCAGGCAGTTCACAAAATACTGCCCCGCCTCCGCCTGTATCGGTCATCAGTTGCACCGGATGATATCATCACGCAGTCTGTATATCGTTGCACCGTACTTTTTTCTGCAAAAAGCGTCAACAAACCAGTCGATCTCCTTGACAGCATTGAACTGAACATAGCCATAACGGATCCCGTCTACTCTCGTCCCCTTCATATTGCTGTCGCACCATGTCACAGTGTCCTTTTCGGGGTCATAATCCTCGGTAAATACGAGGCTGTGCGCACCGACACCGTAATAGTAGTTTGCGGCCATCTGGAAGTAATCCCCTCTTTGTACCTGCATAAGGAAAGCTCTTGCCTTCTCACGGTTTTCCGCCTTTGAAAGAGAAGGATCATATCTGAACGTAGCCGCGGCATAGAACGGATTCCCGTCAGCAGCAGGAATATCCTTCCATTCACAGCCGTATACATACTCCTTACATTCCTCTTTGGGCTTATTGTCAGGAATGACCAGCTTTGTATCCGGAAACTCCGCCATTCTGTACCCGTCAGCATTTTGCCTAAAAAGGTAAACCGTGAAATTCTTACATATATATATATCTCCGGCATATTGGGCACGCTGTTTTTTACCCTTTGTTTCTTTGAATTTCTGCTCGGCAAGAGAAATAATGCTGTCGATCAGTTCATCACGCGGTGATTGCTCCTCACCTGATCCGGCAAATGCAAATGAAGACAGAATAGACGACAATACGCAGAGAAAACAGGTCGTTATAATTATCCACCTTTTCTTCATAACGGATTCACCCTCCATTTACTTCTCATTCTCAAGGCGTTCACGGTTGCTTTGCAGCATATAAAGGCTCCAGTATCGTCCCTGCTTCTCAAGCAGCTGCTCGTGGGTTCCCTGCTCAATGATCTCGCCATGCGAAAGTACAATGATATTATCCGCATGCTGAACGGTAGAAAGCCGGTGTGCTACGATCAGCAAAGTACCGATACTCATCATTTTCTCAAGGCTGTCCTGGATCAGTACCTCCGTTTCCGTATCGATATTTGCTGTTGCCTCATCCAGGATCATGATCTCCGGTTTATGGATGATCGTGCGTGCAAATGAGATCAATTGCCGTTCACCGGCAGAAAAATTGCTTCCCCGCTCGCGCACTTCCTCGTCCAAACCGCCCGGAAGCTTCGCGATCACCTTGTCAGCATTCACATATCTGCATGCTTTCATCACTTCATCATCACTCACATTTTCTTTACGCAGCAATATGTTCGATCTGACTGTACCGGAGAAAAGGAATACATCCTGCAGCATCTGCCCGAAGTGACTTCTGAGAGAGGCGATCCTGATAGTAGTGATGTCTCTTCCGTCAATAAGGATCTGCCCTTTTTGAATATCATAGTCTCTGCAAAGCAGCGAAAGTATTGTTGTTTTGCCGCTTCCGGTAGCACCGACAAAAGCCACTGTTTGGCTCGCCTTTACCTTGAAAGATACATTTTTAAGTACCCATTCCTCATCCTTATAGGCAAACCATACATTTTTGAACTCGATATCACCCTTTACTTCGGTCAGGTCCTGAGCATTTTCACGGTCTGTAACATCGCTTTTTATGTCAAATATCGTAAATATTTTTTCGGCTGAAGCAAATGCGCTCTGAAGCCAGTTGAACATATCCGCAAGATTCTGTATAGGGTTGAAAAACTTGTTGATATACATATAGAAAGTTACGATCACACCGCCTGTGATCGATTGCCCGAGGAAGCGGGAGCCGTCCAAAGCGCCGGTGCTGCCCAGATAGAACAGCGCAAGAACGGTGCTCAGATACAGCATGATAACAAGCGGTCTGAAAATGCCGAATACAATGATCTGCTTGCGTTTTGCGTTGCGCAGATTCATATTCTTTTCTTCAAATTCCTTTTGTTTTTGTTCCTCACGGTTAAAAATCTGAATGATCTTCATACCGGACAGATGCTCAGAAAGATAGGTATTGATATCGGTAGTACCATCCTTGACCTTACGATATGCTTTTCTGGTAAATTTTCTGAAAATGATGGTAAACAAAACGATAAACGGCACAAAGCACAGTACCATCAATGTCAGTTCAAGGTTGACTGCCAGCATAGCCGCCAAAACACCGATGATAATAAACACATTTTTCACAAGGTTCACCAGAATATTGGTAAACATCATCGAAATCGCGTTTGTATCATTCGTTATACGGGTAACGAGCTTGCCTACAGGGATCGCATTCAGCTGCGCGTGGCTTAAGCCTTCAATATGCTCAAACAGATCAAGCCTGATACTGCTCAGTATTTTCTGCCCTATTTTCTGAAGCAGCAGCGCCTGGCAATAGCCGCACACCAGTGATACCGCCAGAACAGAAGCATATACCACTACCATTCCGATCAGCCGTGAAAGATTTTCCTCGTTCTGTGTTTTGACCAGTTCCTCAAGTTCGCCTACAAGAAGCGGGGATATGATATCATAGGATATCGCGACGATCAGAAACAGAAAGACCGCGAGAAAGCTTTTCCAATGAGGTTTCGCGTAGTGGATCAGCCTTCTGATCAGCTCTGTATCCTTCATATTACGGTCAAAGCCGATCGCCTCTTTGCGATTTTTGATGGAAAAAAACGCGATAATGAATATTCCGGATATCGTTCCGATCAACGCACCGACAAGCAGCAAAGGATTGACCATTTATTTATCCTCCTTCGCGATATCATCAAGCTTCTGCAGATCCACCATGTTTCTGTATTCATTGCAGCTGCTGTACAACTCTTCGTGTTTTCCGGAGGCTATCACCATGCCGTCTTTCATAAACAGGATCTTATCCATCTTTTCGATCGTAGTGATACGGTGCGCGATCAGAATGGTCGTCTTTCCGTTTCTGGTGTCCTTCAGGTTTTTCAGTATTTTCTTCTCCGTATCCACATCCACCGCGCTCACGCTGTCATCCAGGATCAGGATCGGTGCTTTCTTCATCAACGCCCTTGCGATCGAAATGCGCTGCTTCTGACCGCCTGAAACAGTCACTCCCCTTTCACCGAGTACCGTTTCGTATTTTGCTGTGAAATCCTCAATATTTTCATGCACATCAGCAAGCCTTGCCGCGTTTTCTATCTCATCCTTATCGGAAGTATCGGATGCAAATGAAATGTTCCTTGCCACGGTATCACTGAACAGAAAATTATCCTGCGGTACATAAGCTGAGGCAGCCCTTACTGTTCTGATAGGAATGGTGTTTACATCCTTGCCGTCAATAAACAGTGTGCCGTCGGGCACATTATATGTTCTCAAGATCAAATCGACCAGCGTAGTTTTTCCGCATCCGGTTTTTCCGATGATCCCGACATTTTCACCGGCTGCGATTTTGAAAGATACATTTTTCAACGTATCTGTTTCTGCTCCGGGATAACGGAAGGTAAGGTTTTTGAATTCAATATCTCCCCGGATGTCACTGATATCATTCACAGTTTCAGCATCCCTGACATCAGGTTCCTGATCAAGCAGCTGACTGATCCTGTTCAAACTCGCGCGTCCGCGGCTTCTCATTTCGATCAGCTGGCTGATGGCCATTACAGGCCACACGACGGAAAGGAAGTAGCCGATAAACTGAACAAGATCACCTGCGTTGAATTCGCCCTTCAGTACAAGATATCCGCCGTATCCATATATTATGCACAAAACCGATTCAACGAGAAAGGTTACGCAGATATTCATTTTTGTAGACAGCTTGGTGTATTCAATGTTCGCGATCTCGTTCTCTTTATTCAGTTTACCAAACGCAAGCAGTTCCTTCGTTTCCTTTACGAAGGCCTTGATAACGGCTATGCCTGAAAAACTCTCCTGACTGAAATCAGAGAGCATCGAAAACGCTTCCTGTCTTGTCTCCCATTTTTTTGTAAGATATTTTCCGAGAATGATGCTGGAGGAAAGCAGCAATGTAAGCGGAATGAGTGTGAACAGCGTAAGAAGCAGGTTTTGGCCAGCCATCTTGATCAATGCCATACCGCCCAAAAATGTAGCGTCACAAAGCATCAAAATACCGCTTCCGAAGCAATCCTGAACGGTTTCAAGATCGTTTGTAAAGAGGCTCATCAAATCGCCCACTTTACTGTGCTGATAATAGTTTTGGCTCAGCCCTTTCAGCCTGTCGAACATCCTGCTGCGCAGCCCGGTCTCAACATTGATCGCGCTTCCGAAGAAGCATATTCTCCAAATAAACCGGCACGCGGTCATACAAAGAACGATCAGCAGCATCGGATAGCATATTTTCTTATAGATGAATTCAATATCAAAAGCGGTTTTCTGACCGTTTACGATGATCATATTTTCATAATTGCCTTTATCCATCAAGGCATTTATACCGTTGACCACATAATTATAGTATTCTGGTATTTTCAACTGCAGATAATCGACAACTACAAGCACCAATACGCCGAGAAGCAGTACCGGAGCATATTTCAGATAATACCTGTTAATGTGTTTACCGAAAAGCATAATCCACCTCATATCGATGTTAAGCGAAAACCGCATAATGGATTATACATCATTTGCCCGTATTCAACAACAGTTTGACAACTGATTTATGTAAAAAGCGGTTGAAAAACAAAAGAAGCCCGATTCACAGGCTCCTGATGTATTCCCTTATTCACCGGTTTTCCAACCGACCGCCACTCCCCATATACCGGATAAACGCCAGCTTACATGATCAAAGCCGGTGCTCTCCATCAGACGCATCAGTTCTTTCTTTTCCGGGTATATATCTTTCTTTCCGCAAAAAATCTTGGTAAGGATCACTGCCTGTCCGCCCGGCTTCAATACTCTGTTTGTTTCGCATAGTACTCTTTCAGCGTTTTCCTTCTTTATCAGTTCACCTGCAAGCACAGCGTCAAAAGCGCCGTCCCGCCAGGGAATGTCATCAGGCTCTGCGAAAACGATATCGCTGTTATAAAGTCTTTCACGCAGTTCACGCGAATACTGTACATCCTGACAGATCCCGCACACATTCAATCTCAGCTTTTCACATAGAGCTGAAAGGAGCGCGCCATCACGGCAAAAAAGATCCAGCACACTGTCATGCTCCTCCAGCGTAGCCCAATTCATAACAGCCCTCATGCCGGATGTAAGTCGATTCTTTTTCTCTTTGATTTCTGTATTTTGCCAACCGCTCGTCTTTGTTATCATTGCAGTACTTCCCCGTCAATAATCATTACATCATAATTATAACACACTTTCGTAATATTTCAACCTTTTCTTAACAATTTCTTAATATATTTTGTCATCAACATATTCTGAAGCGATTGATCACATTATTTGCAAAAATTCTGAAATATCGCGTTCGTATAATGTACATTGTGATATAATCAGTAACGAATCATATTGCACCCGGAGGAACCATGTCCGCAATGAATTTGAATCAGGCTCATAACAGAGCAGAGGATTTGGAAAACAGATATTATTCAAATATTCTTCGTCTTGCCTGGCCCGCCTCTCTTGAAGGAGCGCTTCTCAGTATCATCAGCTCCGTTGACACGGTCATGGTCAAGGCGGTAGGTGAAAACGCGATCGCCTCTGTATCTCTGACTGTACAGCCGAGAATGATCCTGCTGATCATTGCGCAGGCGCTGTGCGTAGGAACTACAGCCCTGATCGCCAGAAGGAAAGGTGAAAATGACCGGGAAAGCGCTAATGCCGTCCTTTCCCAAAGCATGCTGATCATATCTGCGATCGGCATCGTCATTACGCTATGCGGTTGCCTGCTGGCTGAACC
Source organism: uncultured Clostridia bacterium (assembly GCA_937886445.1). Classification (GTDB taxonomy): domain Bacteria; phylum Bacillota; class Clostridia; order Christensenellales; family Aristaeellaceae; genus ZC3RG03. Next base: position 40,684 of record CALGBY010000063.1, read on the forward strand.
GATCATGATCCTTTCCGGTGCGAACGAAGACACGCTTGCTCTTTCTGTGGATTATTTTCGCATTATATCCATGGGATTGATCCCTAACTGCTGGAATCTTTGCTTATGCGCCGCTCTTCGCGCAACAGGCAACACGAGGATCACCATGGTCACCAATATCACCGCTAATCTTGTCAATGTATTTTTCAACTATTGCCTTATTTCAGGCCGCCTGGGGTTCCGGGCTATGGGCGTCAAAGGCGCAGCGATCGCAACTGATATCGGAACCGTTATCGCCTGTCTGATCAGCTTAGTCTATGTCTTGCGTAAAGGCGGATATCTTCGTCTGAGCTTCAGAAAATTCTCCTTTGACCGGCGAACACTGTCCGGTCTTTTGAAAGTCGGTTCATCTTCTGTAGCGGAAAGTGCATTTCTGCGTATCGGTTTTTTCATCAACACGAGAATGATCGCCGATTTGGGAACGATCCCGCTGACTGCCTATACTATCGTTCAGCAGGTCACGTCTCTTTCCTTTACTGTCGGCGATGGTATAGCTACTGCAGGTGCAACGATGATCGGCTTGTCTCTCGGAGAAAACAGAAAGGACAAAGCATCAGCCTATGTCAGAACATGCCGCGTCATCTCGCTGTTTGCCTCCGTGCTTCTGATGGCAATTATCTTCTTCCTGAGAAATACGCTTGCCGGTATATTCTCTGATGACAGCGTTGTCATCGCCGGAGCATCCGCGGCATTTATCGCCGCCATTGTCGGAATGATCCCGCAAAACGCGCGTGTAGTTTACTCCGGCTGCCTTCGCGGGGCCGGCGATGTAAAGTATGTAGCAATATGCTGTATGATCAGCGTAACACTTATCCGTCCGTTTTTCACCTGGCTATGCTGCTATCCGATCAACTCTGCATTTCCCGATCTTCTCTTTGTCTATACCGGGCCGTGGATCGCTTTTCTGATCGATGCGATCGTCCGGCAGATACTTCTTTTCCTGCGCATCAAAAAAGGTAAATGGCTGAATATCGCGCTGTAAGACTCACATAACTTTATTATAATATTGAAGAAAAATGCTTGCTTTTACCGCATGCCTGTGTTATAATGCTTTCCGTGGTCAAAACCACGCTGCCTTATCAGGACGAGCGAATAAGACCAGCTCGTAAAAAACGGTCGATATACGGGGCATTAGCACAGTTGGTAGCGCGCTACATTCGCATTGTAGAGGTCAGCGGTTCGAATCCGCTATGCTCCACCATACAGAAGAAATCCGAACCTGATCCCGATTGGGAATGGGTTCGGATTTCTTTGTTTCCTCTCAAGTATCGTGGTGTGATCGATTTCTGAGTGAAGGAAGTGGTGGCAGACACAGAAATAGTTCCATGCTTACCAACACACACTAACGATATGAAAGTGAGGAATAACTCTTTAGAAGCCCATTTCTGACCAGGTTGATATATATGTCGTCCTTATCAAAAATGGGTCATTTCTATGCCTTGAAACTCGCTATTTTACTGGGGTTATTGGTTTCTACAGCGTGACAAAAGGGTTAGATCATATCTATCGTTTTTTGATTCATCTGCGGATTTAAGCTTGATTATTTTCCCTACGAGTCCTACTTTTTACAAAATTACTCGATCCCACAGGAACGCTTTTGCTACCGCTATATGCGTTCTGACTTCCTTCGGCAATGGCACAATACATACTAAACGTTGTTCTGAAATTGCCCTGGCTGTTTTTTCTGAAATTTCATCCGGTGTAGAGTTAATAAAATCAGCAAGAGTTCTATAGCCGGCCTTATAATACAAGGAAGCACGGGTTTGCTTTACACCGGGAAGACAGTATAATTCGCGATAAGAAAGCTGTTCATCCGGATTCAAGGATAGTTTTTCAATTTCCCGGAATTTCTGTGGATTCGGATCGTAAATCGAATAAAATTTTCTCAACAAACTGATTACTGCAGCATCTTCTATCCCCATACCCACATAATCCGCATCTGACAGTAATGCTGCATCATTTTTTGTTTTACAATGCAGCTGACGCAGGCCTTGAATCAGCACCCCTTTATATTGGATCAAAGGATAATACCTTTCCGCCAGGCACGCCTCATCCAGAAGGATCTCTATTGCATTGATGTTATAGTCTGTGTTCATGATCTGCGCCCCTTATCACTTGTCAGCTTTGTTATAAAGTATCGGTTTTGATACCCTTCACATTGCTCATTACGCACAACAATACCCATTCAGTCAGCAGACAGGCATATGCATTTCCATGATCATATAGTCAGCAGCGTCCCTGATAATATGTCCATCGATCATTTATATACTCCCGTTCAGCATCATCGTGTGCTTATAACCTTGCTATTACCTGTTTACACGGTAATGCCGGCATAAGGTATACAATAAATCAAACATTCCGCCGCGTCATGAATATCCTCATCCTCCGGTAGTTCTCCGTTCCTTGCACAGCATTCAAACTCATCCACAATGTTCTCTATCAGCACCATATCAATAAACAGCTGAAGCTGATCAAGCAATTCATCAGGTATATCCGTCTCTGTCCGGTAACCGGAAAGCACAGTATCAAAATAATGCTTCATATAGGCCATACGTTCATCCGCGTTCGTGATATGTCTGCACCAGCCCTCACCGTGCGTCCACAGGTTTGCAAGATCAAACATATACCAGCATTTTATACAGTTATCAAAATCAAATACTGTGATCCTTCCGTCATCCATATTGATATGATAATTACCATCACTGAAATCGAAATGAACCATTCCAAATGTCTCAGGATCAACAGGCTGCCTGTCAAACAATTCAAAACACCGGAAGATGGCAGCTTTCAATATCTCATATCGATCAGGAATGCATAGACGAATATCGGTCACACGGCCTCCGGATCCGTGATCATCATCCATTTCCAAAAAATCTACGTATGTATTACTTTTCCTCATCCTAAAGGGTCACTGCTGTTATTCTCGTCCCGGAAGGAGATATACTTTATCTTTCCGCCAAACATGCCGATATATCGTTCTACTGCTTCCCAACAATTACCATTAGGGATTGACCGAAATGCTCATAAATCTCCATTTTCCTTTCTGCACATAAAAGACATATATCATTTTAAACTTATCCCACCACCAGCTTATTTGTCTTCCTCAAAAATTTTGCCGGTATCGGATGATCAAGCCGCCAGGTGATATTCATAGGCTTTTCGCCGTCATGTATTACATAGTTAGCTGTTCCGAGATAGGTGTATGTAGCGGCACTGCCGGAGATCACGTCTGTTTTGAACTCACGTACGAACAGCAGGATCCTGCTGCCTTTTTCCTGGTGATAAATATAGCGCCGGCCGGTAGGAGAATCAGATGCCGTTGTACTTTGACTTTGCCAATGGAAAAGATCACTGTTGATTGAATAATCATTATACATGGTAGTAGGCGAATAATCCTTATCCGACTTGTTCAAAGTCACAAATAACACATCCAGATTTTTCTCCGGCAGCCATTTAACCCCCTCTCTGACGGTGGACGGCTTCATGAAATCCAATGCGACCAATAGTTGATCACGGGTATAGGTACAGTGCAGATCCAACGGACAGTCAAAACCGATCGGAACAGGCTCGTCAATAAAATCGATATGATCATAATTGTACTGCAGCAGCTCCGTCAATTCACCCAGCATCAACGGACTATCCGCAAGCTGATAAAGATTCCCCAGCACCTCATCGCTGTTCCAATCCTCCGCAGACTTGCCCCATATGGTAACATAGAACATCCGCATCATACGCTTTTCCATATCGGGCAGCTCGTCAAAATTCACATCACCCAGTCGCGGCAAAATATCCAGCAAAAAGCTGATCCAACGGCGGGAATCAATGGTACACAGTCGTGCGAAAGCCTTTTCCATCACGGTCTCTGCCGGCTCTGAGAAATCATCTGTCACATCCGCTCTGGCGCAAAGCCGTGAAAAGGTACTGAATTTATAAATCATTCGTGGGTCGATATGATAATGATCCAGAAAGCTCGTCAGGGTAAGCTTCAGCCCGGTATCCTCCTCAAATGAAGCGATACGTGTTAAAAGCCCGTTACTGTTGCTGTAGGATGCACGGATATTATCCAGAATGTATTTTGCCGCCTGCTTCTCCAATTGTATATAGCAGCCTTTAGGCAATGCAATAAATCCATTCCTGATCTCACGAGCTAAACTGCGGGCAGAATTGGACAGCAGAGAGTCAAACTTATCCTCAAAATTGTATTTTCTGTTAGCCTGTCCAATGAAATCCAGTACTGTCAGACAATCCTTCCCTTCACACAGGCGCAGGCCGCGGCCCAGCTGCTGCAGAAAGACAGTAAGAGATTCAGTAGGACGCAGGAACAGCACTGTGTTGACCTCAGGAATATCAACACCCTCATTATAGATATCAACTACAAAAATAAAGCGGATCTCACCGGAAACCAGACGGTTTTTCGCTGTTTTTCTTTCTTCATCACACGTTTTTCCGCTCAGATGGATAGATGGGATACCGTGCGCATTGAAATAGTCACACATGAACTCCGCATGCTCAACAGTTACGCAAAAGCCCAGTCCCTTTACATCATCAATATCCGTTACATATTTCATCACTGAAGACAATACATGATCCGCACGACGATCGGCTATTGCACCGCTGAGCGTGTAAACCTCTGAGAGCTCTCCCCTGTCGTAACCGCCTTTGACCCATTTCAGCTGGTTCAGGTCGACTGTATCAGTAACACCGAAATATTGGAACGGACAAAGGAGCTTACGATCGATCGCTTCCGGCAGACGAATTTCCGCAGCAATACGATTGTTGAAATATTGCAGGATATTTCTGCCGTCCATACGTTCCGGCGTTGCTGTCAGGCCCAGCAGGACCTTTGGCTGATAATATTTCAACAGCTTCTGATAAGCCGGCGCTGCAGCATGGTGAAATTCATCAACGATGATATAGTCATAAAAATCCGGTGTAGTTTTTGTGGTAAAATCCTGTGAATTGAATGTCTGGATGGAAATGAACAGGTTTTCAATGCCGTCCGGCTTATAACTCCCGACAAACATCTCCCCGAAATTCACATCCTTCAGAACTGCCCTGAAGGTATAAAGACTTTGCTTCAGGATCTCTTCACGATGTGCGACAAACAAAAGGCGGCAAGGCTTACCGGCGTTTTTCCTTCGGAAACGCTTATAATCCAGTGCTGAAATAACTGTCTTTCCTGTACCGGTGGCAGCAACTACCAGATTTCGCATATATCCGCGCACACTGCGTTCAGCCTCAAGCTTGTCCAGGATCTCCTGCTGATAGGAATAGGGCCGGATATCCAGCGAATACATTTCCGGATCATTGGTATCAAAATATTTCTCAGCTTTAAGCGCCCGTGCAAGGCGCTCTTTCTGCTCTTCATCATAATATTCAAATTCACCGGAATTCCAATAGCTTTCAAAGGTCGCGGAGATCTTGTCGATCGTTTCCGGCAGGTCCTTTTTCGTCACCTTCACGTTCCATTCAAGCCCGCTGGATATAGCGGCATTGGAAAGATTGGAGGAACCGACATATGCCGTGGTAAAGCCGGTATCACGATAGAACATATAAGTCTTTGCGTGCAGGCGGGTGCGTTTGGTATCATAGCTGACCTTGATGCACGTGTTCGGCAGCTTACGCAGCTCCTCAATGGCTTTTACATCCGTAGCACCCATATAGGATGTTGTAATAATACGCAGATGACCTCCGTTCTGAGTAAAGGATGTCAGTTCTTCCATGATCAGACGCAGTCCGCTCCACTTTATGAAAGAAACCAGCATATCTATACGGTCGCATGACAGGATCTCCTTTTTCAGCTCGGTAAACATTTGAGGCTCATGGATTGCGCCGGTAAAGAGGGAGCTTTGCGCGATGGAAGTTTCCGGGCGAATAATCTCAGCCTTCCTATCCAGCGCAAACATACTGTTTTTCCTGTCAAAAAGCGCAAGAAGCTGTTCAGCCCGTTCCGCGACTGAAAGTGTATCAAAGTCATCTTCATTTGTTTCGCTCCTGATGGTGGAAACAATGCGGTTTACGAGCCCGACTTGCGAATACAGATCACCGCCTTTGTCTTTTACGTTATTGAGCCCCTTTTCAACAATTCCGGCAACGTATTTTGCCAACACCTTGGATGCTTCCGCACTGTCTATCTGCACGGTCTGTGAGAGCTTGTCTGTAACAGAAAGCTCTGAATCAAGTCCTTTATTTATGATTTGTTCATAAAGTCCATTATGAAGCATAGCGTCCTCCTGATAGGATCAAAAACTAATATTTTTGTTTCATGCTATTCAGTGAATTTCAGATTGCATTCTTCTCTCCATCAGCTTAAAAATCATAACAAACTCGGATATCTGTCAAAGATATTATACAATATATGCAAACAGTCTGCAATCCAATAACTTTTGCACAAACTCAAAACTGTTGACCGCTGCTGACTACCGTTTGACTGCCATAGTATACTAAAGCCTGTATTTATATGATACGATATAGCATATCTGCCTTTTGAAGCTTTCGCAAAAACATCAAAAAAGAAGCCCTAAACCCTTATTTTCTAAGGATCTAAGGCTTTTCATGGCGCGCCCTGGGGGATTCGAACCCACGACCTTTTGATTCGTAGTCAAACACTCTATCCAGCTGAGCTAAGGGCGCATTCACTGTCAACTGACAGCTTAAATATAATATCATATCTGCTTACAAAATGCAATACCTTTTTTCAAAAATTTTTTTCATTTTTATGTCAAGAAAAGCCGGTCATGGAAACAGCAATATATAGCAAAACTGCAAAACGCCCTCTCCTTTCGGAGAGGGCGCGAATTATTCGACCGTTATGCGATATTATTCAACGCCGTTGAAAGTGTCGCACAGAGCCTGCCAAGCGGGCATACCGGCTTCAACGATCTCCTGAGGAGTGCCATTCCACAGAGCCCACAGGAGGTTGCTGCCGAGAACGTCATTGTTGGAACCGAGCAGGAATACCTTGTGAGCGCAGCTGTGCTCGCCCTCACGCATCATGGCATAGGTCTCGTACACGGCGCGTTCGTCGGTGTAGAGGATCTTGTTGCCAACCCAGCTCTCGTTCTCTTCGCCGCCGTTTACGTCGAAGGTGTAGAGGTCATAAAGCTGCTCGATCTTGTGAGCGGTTTCTTCGTCATACACATTGGGAACACCATAGATGTTGGGGCAGCCGAAGGCCATGTAGGTAGTGCCATGAGGTCCGACGGGGAACATAACAGCGCCCCATTCATCAGCCATGTCAGCCATTTCGGAACCATCGTTGAAGCCCTGCCAGGTCTGTCCGGCATAGAAAGCAGAGGTGCCTTCCTTCCAGAAGGTCTTGAACCAATCCCAGTTGGAGCCTTCGGGCTGAGGAGCACTGTACTTGCCCCAAGTGTCAATGTTGAACTGGAGAGCTTCCAGAGCATTGTCGCTGCCCATGGTGGGAACCAGCTTGCCTTCAGCATCGGTATCGAAGAAGGAAGCATTGTTGGCATACATCAGACCGATGGTGTAGTCATCGCGGGAACCGGTGATGCCGTACACGTCGATAACGCCATCGTTGTCAACGTCGCGCTGTACCTTGTCGAGCAGCTCAGAAAGCATATCCCAGGTCCAGGTGCCGTTCTGCTGAGCGTCATAGATGGTATTGTAGTCGATACCGGCTTCTTCCAGAACGCGCTTGTTGAAGAAGATGCAGGAACGGGGCTCATTCTTGCCCAGAGACACGCCATAGGTCACTCCGCCGAAGTTGGAGAACTCGCTGGCAATGGTGTTCCACTTTTCATCGCTCAGGTCGATGGTCCAGGGCATATAGAGGTTGTTGGCAAAGGCGTTGCCGGCAAAGTCAGAAGCGACGGCGATGAGGCACAGTTCGCTGTTGTCCTTGTTCATAACGCGGTTAGCCAGTTCAGTGGGGTTGCCTTCCCAGTCGCTCAGAGCCTTTTCAACGATCTTTACATTGTAGGTGGCTTCGAGCCAGTCACGGTAAGCATAGGTGTTGGCCAGTTCTTCATCGGGATCGGGATCACGGTCACCGGAAGACCACCAGTCATACAGATAAACGGTGGCACCGCCAAAGTCGAGACCCTCGATCACATCGGGGTATCCTTCGGGGGTTTCGGCCAGAGCTGCGCAGCAGGCAATCAGCATCATGGCAGCCAGAACCAGAGCTACGATTTTCTTCATAACGAGAAAACCTCCTTGTTTATTTCCATACGCGTGCATACTGTACGCGTATAGTTACAAATTAGCCGGGCAACCTGAAACTCATGTTTCTTACAATATGCATTATATAGCATCTGTTACCCGATTGCAAGAGCAAACTGTAAATTATACAGCTTTAGGATCCTCTTTACTCCTTGGAACCGCTCATCACAAGGCTTTCCACAAACGTACGCTGTGTAAAGATATACAGGATCACCAGAGGAATACAGCACATCACTACAGCAATGGAAACCAGCTGCAGAGAACGGCCGTTGGATACGACCACGCTCTGCTGCTTGTCGCTGGAGAAATACTTGCCCATTTCGCTTACCATGGTACTCATTTCTGTTGAGAAAAGCGTGTACTTCGTAAGGAAATTGCGGGAGTAGAAAAGATCTGTCCACTGCCACACAAAAGCGAACAGGAAGCAGCTTGAAATCGTGGGAACAGCATCAGGCAGCATGATCTTGAGGAAGGTATGCATGGTACCGCACCCGTCCACATAGGCCGCTTCTTCAAGGCTTTCCGGAACACTTTTGAAATACTGCCTCATCATGAATATGTACAGACCGTTTTTCAGACCCATACAGGTGATGGACATCATGGCATAGGGAAAGATGGATTTTCTGATATTCAATGCCTGCCCTGTAAGGCCCTTGAATATGCCGAGGATATCAAAGTTGGAGAATGTTTTGTACAGAGATGTCTGAATAGTCTGCGGCGGAATAATGATCAGCGCGATCACGCAGGCAAACCAGAACTTTTTAAGCGGGAATTCAAACCGGGCAAAGCCGTACGCGACCAATGTACAGGATACGATCTGCAATACAGCTGTAAGAATGGATATCCACAGGGTGTTGAACATGGAATTATCCGGCCATACATTCAGCCTTGTCAGATCAGCAACGATCCTGTAGTTATCCAGCGTCACATTTCTGGGCAGAAGAATGACCGTATTGTCATACAGGTCTCTTTCTTCCATCAGGCTCATCGCGAAACGCGTGATCATCGGCTGAATGATCATAAAGCAAAGCCCGAACATGAGAAGCCCGCGCATCACGGAGATCGCGATCTCCTTGCTTCTGCGCTTAAGCAGATAGCCGCCGCTTCTGCGGTTTCTGTCTCTGAACTTCTTGTTTTTTCCGATGTATACCGTGTTGTTTTTACTCATAGGACTTCACCACCAATCTGACAATGGCCGTTCCTACTCCGATAAACAGAAGTGCCACTCCGAAATAGATCCAGCTCATTGCGGAAGCAGGTCCGAAATTGCCCTGCCTGTACATGACCGTGTTGACCACATACTCCATAACCTTGTTATCATTCTTCATGAAGAAGTCGATGATGGTATAAATCAGATTGACCAGCAGAAGCGGGCTGACCATGGGGAAGGTGATCTTCCAGAAGGATTCCCATGCGGAGCAGCCTTCCACATCCGCCGCCTCGTAAAGCGAGGGAGAAATGGACTGCAGACCGCTCAGGAAAACGATGATCTGGATTCCGCTTGCCATGACCACATCGTATATGGCATCGATCATTTTGAATATAACATCAAATACATCGCCTGCCACGCCGGAAACGGAAAGCAGATCCTGCAGGGCGGCGGAAATGTTGACACCGCTCGCTTCCTCCACGCTCTCCCCTATACCGCTCATCAGGTTGAAGAATTCGTTGGAATTTTCAATGCCGGGCAATACGCCTGAGGAAAGGATCACGGGCAGGAAAAAGATCACACGGCAAATGGTCCTTCCCTTGAATTCCTGATTAAGGATCACAGCGATCACAAAGCTCATCACCAGTGTAGCCACGATGTTGATCATCATACGCCACACTTCACCCTCCAGATCGTTCGCCGTGCTGAATAGGTAGGTGAAGAAGTTCGGATCGGTACTCAGTGCGTATTTATAGTTGGCGAATTTGTTCCATTTGATCAGGTTCAGGCCGTCCGCGATACCGTCCACATCGTAAAGGCTCATCAGGATGGAATTGATGATGGGCTTGATCATAAACATGAGAAGACCGATGATGAAAGGCATAATGAACAGCACGCCCACGCGGGAACGTCTTGCCGCGATCGTTGCGTATTGTTCCTTTTTCCAGGGGACATAAACTATCAGCAGATAGGCGATCAAAAGCAAAGCCAGTACCGCTTCAATCGCAATATCCAGTGTCACGCTTCATTCCCCCCTTCCTGCAAAACCGCTTCTGCATCATCTGTTTCAGGCAGAGCCTCATCAAACATGGTGTCCTCGGGCATCTCGGAAACTGTTCTTACATAGCTTCTGGCCGGAACAGCCACGCCGTCCACTTCACGGTCGAAGTTGCTGTAGTTAACATACACACAGCTGCCGTCCTCATAGTAGGTAGCCGTAAGCTGTTCTCTCAGATTTCTGTGACCGATGATGGAAACACCGTTGAGCCCTTCCATGGTATTCTGGAACTCAATGATCACAGGAATCACTTCATCCTTCCATCTGTCATACCCCGCGGACGTATAGCAGCTGTACGCGGAATCCTGAAGCAGGATCGTGTCCGCCTTCATGAAGGTAAAGTTCAGTCCCGAACCGAATTCCGCGCATTCAAGCAAAGCGGTTTTCCAGTCGCCGGCCATGTTGATCGGCTCACCGGTATAATCCTTCAGCCCGTGAAGCACGATCTGATAGAAAGGAACATCCTCATCCAGTATCGCGTAGCTGTTTCCGGAGAGCTCCATATCCGTGATCAGATCCGCATAAGGCACAGCATACAGGTTGCCTGCTTTAACAGAAACCTTCAGACCCTTGTCAAGAGCGCTTTTCAAGGTCTCCACATTCATCTGCTTTACTTCTTCACGGGTGACCGTATCGCGGTGATAATAATCCGCGCTGAGAAGACGTCCTATATCACGGAACGCCACACCGGCAGCTCCGTTTTCCGCAAGGTTTTCGATCAGGTTTTCTGCGCATTGTGCGGCATAGGACGGCTTCACAAGATAGAACTTGTCCATCCAGGTGCTGCGCTGGAAAGTCACAATGTCAAACGACCAAAGCTCGACCTGTTCACGCGTGGTAAAACGCGCTGCGTGCATATAAGGAATGAAGCCGTCAAAAAGATTGCTGTCGTAGGCAAAGCATGTGATCCCGTCAAAATAGAGATCCACACCGTTATCCTTTGCTTTCGCGATAAGGGATTTCATTCCCTTATTCCCGCCAAGCACAGATTCGGTACTCACCTTTGTCAGTACAGTCTGGTTGACGCCGCCGTTCGACCATCCGGTCATACGAACGGACAGATCCTTCACACCGTTCGAGAGGAGCTCATCCATGATCTCCCCGGCCTGTTCAAAGGTGGTAACAGGAATCACGCTGTCAACAGGCAGTCCCGCCTTGGGCACTGTTTTGTTGATCGCACCGACCAGTTCCACGTTCACAGGTATTTCGGTTCCCACTTTATCCCCTGTAAGTACGTCCGCGTACCTTTCCAGAAGATATGATCTGAACGAATGCGCCATTGCCACATAGTCATTGCCGTCTGTGAAGCGGTATCTCTGTGTGATAACGCAATCCGGGATTTTCCCTTCATACATATAGAAGGGATTGTTTGAGGCACCGGTCACCTTGAATTTGTCATAATGGATCACGCTGTATTTCGCGTATACTTCGTTATAACTGCTGATTTTTTCGGAAATATCGGCTGTGATGCTGGCAAAAGCGTCTCCTTCTTCAATGATGCAGATGAAGGATCCGTCTTCCTGCCCCATACCGAATACAGGAAGAGCGGTTCTGTTCTCAGTCTTCGCTTCTTCAGCCATCTTCGCGTAATCCATACCGTACAGGTTGGTCACATAGGTGGCCTGCTTGATCTTGTGGTTGTTGTAGCGAATGATGGAACCGCCGCCTTCAGGAACAAAAATGAAACCGTCGGTCTCAAGATCAGCCGCGCCGAACATCGGCAGCACAGAAACCGCGACAAGCGGCTCATCCGCGCTGCAGCGAATGCTTTCATACGGTACCTTTACGATAAAGTCACCGGTTTCTTTGTCCAGGCTGTAAACGATATCGATGTTGAACACGGGACCGTTTACCTTCTGCTCAGACTGGACAAGATTCATATTATCGATTTCAAGATCCTCGGCAGTATAGTTAGCATCCGCGAAGTATCCTTCCAGATCCCCCTTCTGTTTGATGCTCAGATCGGATTTCATAACGTAGATCGTGCCGTTTGCAAGTCCGGGATACTGGGCAAGCAGTTCTTCCTTTTCACTGTCCTTCAGCTTGGAAGGATCCTTTTTGCTGTACATCTTGCCAACGAGCTTGCTGTTTTTCTTGCCCATCGCAGTCGAGAAAGCGTTAAAGCGTTCTTCACTGATCGCCTGCGGGATCTGATAAACGCGCTCGATCTGGCCGATCGTATACTTTACGCGTATGCTGCTGTCATCCGGCTGCTCGATAGCGTAATTTTTATTTTGAATGGAATAGGTGTAATTGTTCCACTCAATATCGGCGCCGAAGCTGGAATAGACAACAGAGAGCGTGCTGGCAAGAAATTCCCTGTTTTTCTGGATAGGTGCCAGTTTGTCATCGGCCCATTTTTGAGGATTGGAATACCAGACCTTTCCGGTCTTTTTTTCAGTAAGCTTAAAGTGGGTCGTCTCGGGATCCATTTCAAACTTCAGCTGTTCATTCTCCATCGTGTAGGCTTTTTTACCTTCATCCTCATAATAGAGAATTTCCGCTTCGCCATTGTAATTCTGTTCTTCGGTAGGTTTATAGATCTGCCAGAACAGATATACAAGCGCCGCAACAGCAATGAGGATCAAAGCCGCTATCACGAGACGGATGAGGAGCTTCTTTCTTTTTCTGTCCATTTCTCACCCCTCCTTAATTCAGCCTGAACACGATTTCACGGTAAATGCTCACAAAATACCCGATCGCATCCGAAAGGAGACTGAAGAATACAAGAATCAGGAAGATGATCACGCAGGCGCCGAAAACCGTAAACAGAAGGAAGATGAATGTTTTCAGCGGGCTGTAATCATGAATTTCCATCAATCCCACAAATACAAGGAATATGCACCACACAATGCTGAAGCCCATCAGAACACTGTAAAATCCCATTTCTTCAAATGTGATCATGTTGCTGATGAGGATCAAAGGCAGCTGGATCAGCACATACGGGACCAGCGCATAGCACATACCGATGTATATGTTTTTGAATGTACCTTTTCCGTCAAACAACGTCGTAAGGGACCAGTTGGCAAGACACAGGATCAGGAAAGGGAGAAGCAGAGAAGCAGCTTCTTCAAAAACATTGATATGCTGGATCGGTGTATCGACAAACTGAAAATTAGTGTAGAGCAGTTTAAGCACGCGTGTAAGCAGGAAAAGGAACAAAAACGTATTGGCGGCTGCAAGGCTTCCCTTTCCTTCATGTGCCAGATCCCAGAAGCCGTCAAAGGGATGCGTGATCACATGAAGCGAATAACGAATACCGTTCAGGTATGTGTTCAGCCAACCCTTGAACCCGGCTGAGCGTTCGGATGAAAGCCCGGAAGCATCACTTATTGACTTTCTCATGCTCATGGATCATCACCTCCCATTTCATTCTCTTGATCCTGCCGAGAACGACAGGCACGATCAGAAGCACCGCGATAATCAGCACCACCCACCAGATGTTCTGCTCAACCCAGTATTTCCTGTAAAGCTTGAACGTTCTGCCGTAATTATCTCTGTCATGCGCCATTTCAAAATAATCCATGGCCTGCTGATAATACTCAGGATGGGTATCACTGCCCTGCTGCAGAAGAGAACGTCCTATTCCTCTGAAGGCCAGCGGATAATTGGCGTTCATTTTCATTACATCACGCCAGGTATCGGAGCTTGCGTTGTACTCACCGCGGGAATACTGGTCGATCGCATCGTAGATCATCATACCGTATTCTGTGGGAGTAAACACGGTAATGCTGTTCTTCTGCTGGTCCAGTACAAAAAGGTCATATCCCATATGATCCATTGAGATCGCATTGATGAAGGCGCCGTCAATGTTTCCCTGCGTTCCGAACGCCCACAGCAGCACGCCCTGGCTGTCATATCCGAAAAGACGTCCTCTTGTTTTGTCCAGCGCCACATAAATGTCATTAATGTTCAGCGCGGTGATATCAGTAAAGCGACTGGGACCGTACTGCTGCGTATCACCCTCCTGCCACCAGAGATCTCCGATGGGAGGATAACGGTCATTCTTGATCAGAATATCGTTACCGATACCGTTCAGACGGCGAATCGGCTTCGCGTTATCCCACTTCAGGTCGTACTCACTGAAGGTCGTCGTGGTCACATAGATAAACCCGTCGTCATCCATGTAAAGGTTGTCGTATTCGGTAGGTACCGTATTCTCTGTCGCGGCACGCTGCTCATCGCTTTGAATAAAGCGTTTCCAAAGGTATTCACCCATTGTGATGGATACCTGGTTCGCACCCACAAAGCCGACAAAGGTTCCGTCTGCTTCATACTTGACAAGGCCTTTGTTTACATTCTGCACATTCGCGTATACACGTCCGCTCACGTCCACGGTTATGCGTCTGGGCAGAAAATCGTTGTCCTGATTGAAAATAGGATTGGTCGGCTTTACGAATTCCTTGATCCAGTTCAGATCCTTATCCACCATGACGATGCGGAAATTCTGTTTATCCGAAATGTAGATATTGTTATCCTTATCCACAAATACATCCGTAGGCGAATTAAGTTTTGTTACCTCACAGCCCTTGATCTCGGTGATCTCGCGGACAAATCTGAAATCACCGTTTTCGCGTGTGGCCTGAATGATCCTGTTGTTGCCGGTATCAGCAATATAAAGGTCATTGTTTCTGATGAAAATACTTTCAGGGCGGTTCATATCCGAAGTGCCCAGATTCATACTGGTGATCACCGTGCTTATACGGTAGGCGTCCGGTGATTCCATAACATCCTCATAATAATCATAGGTATATGTATAGGATGTGCTGAACCCGTCCTTGTTCAGATTGAAGCTGTCATCAGCAAGCGCAGCACATGCCGTCATAAGAAGCACGATACAAAGCAATGCGCTTACTTTCTTTTTCAGTGTTCTCACTTTTCATTCCCTCCTTTTCATTCTCGTTCTTATCAGGCTCAATCCTTGATACCGGAGGATGCCATGGTCTCCAGTATCTGGCTCTGGCTGAGGATGAAAATGATAATGGGAACAGATACGATGATCACCTGTGCCGCGGCAGTCTGTCCGGTACGGGCAATACCGCCGGCCTGTATCTGCTGAAGCGCGTATACGAGCGTTTTCTTGGATTCTGTGTAGATCAGCGTGCTGGCGGAGGTGTTCCAGAGGCTCTGCACGCTGAAAATGATCACGGTAAGCCACGCGGGCTTGACATTGGGCATCACAATGCTCCAGAAGATGCGGAACTCACCGGCACCGTCGATATGAGCGGCCTCGATCAGCGCAGTAGGCAGTCCTTCCATGAACTGCTTCATCATGAACAAACCGATAGGCGCCGCAAAGGCGGGCAAAATGAGTGCCCAGTAGGTATCGATAATATTGAATCTGCTCATGATCAGGTAGCTCGGGATACCGGTCACATAGCCGGAGAACATCAGGCAGGTGGTTACAACACCAAAGAACAGCCTTCCGCCCGGGAACTGGTATTTGGCAAGCACAAAGGCAGCCATACTGGCAATGATCAGGTGACCGAAGGTTCCAACAAACGTGATAAAGAAGGTGTTTACGATATACCTGCTGAACGGCACCCAGCTCTGCCCCATCGTAACGATCAGATCAGAGAAGTTGTCTGTTGTAGGATGCTGAGCGAAAACCGTCGGCGGGAAGCGGAAAAGCTCGTCCAGCGGCTTAAGCGATGAGCCCACCATGAAAACCAGCGGAAATACCATCATGACCGCAACCAGCAGCAGCAGGAAATACACGAAAATATCTCCGCCGATCGAACGGTTGGGATGACGGCGGTGAACAATGTGATGTTTTTTCTGGATGCGTTCACCGCGAAGCTCGGCCAATCTGTGAAGCTCGTCCGCTCTGGTATGGGAGGCTGTTTCGGAAGCGGGACGGTGCTTATCGATATAATCATGCACTCTGAGGCCGTTATCCAGCTCCATCGTATAGATTATATCGTCCTTGAGATGAACCGTCATTTGTGTGCTGACACCGCCGCGGCGGATCTTATCCACACGGTCAATACGCACATAACGGAATTCAGCTTCCGGGGTTTCTTTTCCTTTTCTGATAAATTCGGCGTGATCTGCGTAGGCAAAAAGTGTTCCGTGCCACTTTTCTCCGGACGGCATTTTCAATACGCCCGTTGATTTAACGAAATCCACTTCACTCATCTCAGTTTCCCACCTTTGCCAGCAGATTGGTAATGGCCTTCTTGCAAAGGATCATTACAAGGAACAGCAGCGTGGCGATCGCCGACGCATATCCCATTTCAAAGCGGGAGAAGCCATAGTCAAACAGGTGTGTAACAACCGTTCGGGCGGCATAGTCGGTAGACGGATATCCGCAGAGAGCACGCGGCACATCGCATACATTGAACGCAGAAGTGATGCTCATTACGGCGCCGAACAGCAGCATGGGCTTCATGCTGGGCAGCGTGATATGATACAGTTCCTGCCAGCGGTTGCGTACACCGTCCACATAACCCGCTTCATACATGCTCTTGTCAACGCTCTGAAAACCGGCCACAAAGCTTAGGAAGCCGGTACCCATGCTCATCCAGAGAATGACTACGATCAGGATCGGCATCATATATTCGGGATTGAGCAGCCACAGAATAGGGGCATCAATAATTCCCAGCTCCATCAGGATAGAGTTGAGATAGCCATATGCGTCTCCGCGGAAAATGATGGAGAACACAGTAAAGGCGTTGGCGGCGATGGAGGGGGCATAGAATACTACCACAGCGATCGTTCTCAGCCATTTGGGAAGCTCGTTGATGAACCACGCGAACATGAATGAAAGGATATATCCGACCGGTCCGGTGATCACGGCGATGATGAATGTATTCTTGACGGAAGTCAGGAATACTTCATCCTGCAGCACGAGGTTCACATAGTTCTGAAAGCCGATGAATCTTGCCGGCTCAAGAATGTTGTAGTAGGTAAAGCTGTAGAAAATGGATGTGCATATCGGCAGGATAAAGAAGGTGAAGAACAGGATCGCGTAAGGCGCGAGGAAGAGGTAACATACCTTGTTCCTTTTAGCCAGCGCCCAGCCGTGCGCGATATTGTCCTTTTTCATGGACATATATCTTGAGGCCAAAGATGCTTCTTTCATTCGTTATTCCCTCCCCTCTTATTCCAGCGGCAGGTTGAATTCCCGCCGTTTTACCTTGATCTCTTCGTTGATCGTACGGGTATAATTGAGCAAGGTCTCTCTCGGATCGGTCTTTTCATTGATCACCTTGCGGATCGCGTTCGTGATATGACGTGTAGTGGAATAACCGCCCGCGATTTCCGGGAAGCCCTTAGTATATTTCATCTGACCGGTAAGCACCTTCAGCTGATCGTTGGACCAGGCGAGCATACGGAGCGCTTCCTTGTTGGCTGTCTGATACCTTGCACTGGCACCCAGAATGCTTTCCATTTCACGGCCGAACTCAGCCTGGGTATCCGCGCTGACCCACCACTTCATGAATTCCCACGCGTTGCTCTTGACATTTTCATCATCCGTCGCGATCATCATGCAGCAAAGCCCGTTGGACTGTACAGTGCGGTCGATCGTTCCGTCTTCGCGCAGAGTACCAGGAAGCAGCGTAAAGTCCCAAAGACCGCGAATTTCAGGAGCGGAGATCATAAGTGTATTGAAAGTGGAATAGCTTGCGATTCCGATGGGCATCTCGCCGCTGCGGAACCGGCTTACAAAGTCAAATATCGTAGGCAGACCGTAATCGTTATAGAGGCTGGTATAGGTTTTGAACGCGGCCACACCCGCTTCTTCATCCAGGCGAGTCTTCTTGGCTCCGTCCGCGTAGATCTCTCCGCCATTCTGGAACACCATGGTGTTGAAAATGGAAATGTCGGCGAGCGCGATATCCGGGAAAGGAATGGCCACGGTATAGTTATTGCCCTGGATGGTGGGAAGCATCGCGATCAGCTCATCCCAGGTCTGAGGAACCGTAAGTCCCATCTCTTCAAGCATGTCTGTGCGATAGAAGAGAACATTGTAATTCAGCGTCTCAGGGAGTCCGTAAACGCCCTTGCGTTCACCGTCATCCCAGGTAAGCGTTGAAAGGCTGCTGGAATAGGTCGGGTTGTTTTCGTTGTAATAGAAGGGCTTTGTGACCTCGGCAAAATCTTCAAACTGGGTCAGATCCTCAACTGCATTTCGCATCGCGTAGTTCACCGCGAACCAGCCGTCAACGCTCAGAACGATATCCGGTCCGTTTCCGGCAACGACCGCGGTAAGGATCGCGTCTGCGGCCACCAGCTTCAGGTTGACGCCGATTCGTTTGCCGTTCTTTTCCGTCATCGGCGTAAAGCTTTCGTCGATCATGGTCTTCAGCGCGGTACTTTGATCGCGGCCCGTAACGATCCAGATCTCGATCACGTTGGGATCGTCTTCCTCGTACTTATTTCCGAGTGAATTATAATCTACGAAATAAGAACTGACGCAGCTGTTGATCTCATGAGCGGCTTTGTTGAAGAAGCCTTCATTATTGGCAGGTACAGTAACATCATCGCCGGTGATCATGATAAGGTCAATATCCAGCTTGCTTTCGGCCATGTTCTGCATAGCCGTTCCCAGCGAAGTGATATTGTCCTTAAAGTTTGTAAAGGATTCGATCAGCCTGTCTTCATTCCCCACAAACTCTTCAAGCTGAACAGCCAATGTCTGAGCAACAGCCACGCGGTCGCTCTTCTGGCCGGTCGTCTTAACAGCATCGTCAACGATCTGGTAGAGCCGCTTGCTCTCTCTGGACATACTTGATTTCAGTTCGGGGAACTGCTGATACAGCGTGTAATCGCGGAAGCGGTCGGGATTGACACCGGTCACAACCAGCATCTGTCTGTAAATATCGTTCAGACGGCTGATGCTGTTGTTGATACGCTTGATGATGGAGCCCATATCTCCCAGCGTGACTTCCATACGAATGGTATGCTTGCCGGCTGTAAGATAGAAGCGGTAAGGCACTCCCTCCGCGTCAGAGAGCGTTTTCATCTCCCATACGGTGGAATAGCCAAACGCTACGCTTCCCAAAGCGTCAAAAGGCACCTCGCCATCGATATATACGGTTCTGCAGGAGAGCGCGCCGCGCTGATACAGTTGTCTCCCCTTAACGGTAATACTATAGAAACCGTCATTGGGCACCTCAAATTCCCATTCGATCCACTCACCCGGATTGGTCCATGCGGTACCGCCGATATAATTCAGCACGGTATGGGTCGTTGAAGAAGGACTGGTTTCAGAAGAGGACCGGTCATAGCGCGCATACAGAGACGGCTCGCTGCGTCTGCGGGAGCTTTCACCCTCCACGACCACAGATACGCCCTCACTGCTGCTTTCGCGTCCGGCATTGGTTTCCTGATATCCCTCATAGGTAATATAGGTGAGAACAGGGCACGCAGAAACAGATGTAACGATCATCGGCTCATTCACGCCCACCAGAGTGATCGTGTTTTCACCTGCATTCAGATAGAAACAATAGGGGTCTGTCTGGTATCCCTTGTCATCTCTCAGATATGAATACTGTTTTTCGCCGAAGATCTCTTTCTGGCTGGGACGGATCTCATTGCCCTGGGTATCCTTTCCGATCTCGCCGCCATCGGTCCATATACGTGAAAAACGAAGCGTTGAAGCCCCGAAGAACGGCAATTCACCGTTGATCCTGACTTCGCGTTCAATATCCACTCCGCGGTCAGGCACCGTATAATAACCGATCTCAATATTGTAGAAAGCCGCTTCGGGTACGGTGATACGCCATGTAACGGCAGACTCATTTCCGGTGAACACGCCTTCGTTTACCGTGACAGTTTCAGCGCTTTCTTTATCAGAATATACAGGTATGCCCTGCTCACCGACAGCGCCGGTCTCAACAGTGTTTCCGAGGATCTCAGAAGACACGCCGGCATCCTCTACCGTAAAAGCGGAAATATCCGCTTCAATGCGTTCCCCCTGATAATTCACGGCATCAGAATGCATGACCAGATAATCGTCATACTGATCATGACGCCCGATGCTTTCCTCATCAGCTGTGATGCTCAGATCCGTTCCGCTGTATTTGGCCGAATAATCTGCAGCCCCGGAATTGCTGATAAGTATGATCCCCACGACAATCACAGCAACTGCTGCCACAAAGATAATGATGTTGCGAAGTCTTCTTGACATGAGTCCATCTCCTGCCATACTGCCCAAGCAGCGATAATACACTGTAACGTACGAAACATATCGTCGGTTTGTTACATACGCACAAATTTCACATATTTTATTATATAATTCTACAAACATTTGTCAATCTTTCAATCATTACAACTTTGTTACAAACATGATTTGAAAACTTAATATTTTTTCAAATACCGCCGTGTATAATAGAATTTATCACAGATCCGGAGGATTTTATGAGGAAGAAAACGCTTTTTCTTACATTCGCGATGATGCTGATGCTTATCACCCACAATTGCATTTTTTCTGCATCAGCCGAAGAGAGCAAGGCTTGCGAAAGCAGAACCGTGTTTTCCGTACACGGTTCCTGTATGATTCGCGGCGAAGCGGCTCCCGGTCCCGATTTTGTTTACTACAGCGGTTTCGCATCGGACGACGGCTATGTGTCCCTTTCCCCTTCCCTTTTTGAGGCTGTAAACGGGAACACAGTTGATCTGTCCTTCAGCGTCTATCAGGATACAGGAAGGGATATCTGCCTCAAATTGTTCTGGAGCAATCCGAAACATACCGTAGTATCCGAATACAGCATCCCTTCAGGCGCAAAAACCTGCATATCAGTTGAAGCTGCCTTCAACTACGGAAGAAGCCTTTGCATTACTTCGGATGATATTTTTCCCGAAGAGATCATCGCTTTCGGTGATATTACCGGAAGGATCCTTTCCTATGATGATAAAGCACTTGCTTACGAAAAGTATCCGCTTGATATTCCTTCTCTGAAGGAGCTTTGCGGCAGTTTCTTCACCTTTGGCGGAGCGATCTCCGCATCGGAAACCAAAGACGCGAAAAGGATGGCCTTCTATGCATCACAATTTTCCATCCTCACTCCCGGTAATGAGCTGAAGCCGGACGCGGTATTCGACAGGACAAAAAGCCGTAAGCTGGTCGAAGAGAGCGGTGATGAACGGCTGTTGGCGGTCAGGATCAATTCCGCCGTTCCTATCCTGAATTTCTGCCGGGATAACGGGATAAGCGTACATGGTCATACACTGTTGTGGCACAATCAGACCCCTGAGGATTTTTTCCACCTCGGTTATGATCCTTCCAAGCCTCTTGCCGACAGAGAAATCATGCTTGCCAGAATGGAAAATTATATTAAGTCTGTGCTTGAATTGACCGAAGAATCATACCCGGGGCTAATCGTCAGCTGGGATGTTGTAAACGAGGCGATCGATGACGGGACAGGTTCACTCAGAACCAAAGTAAACTGGTACAAAACAGTCGGTCCCGATTATGTTGAAAAAGCGTTTGAATACGCAAGAAAATACGCCCGTCCCGATATTCTCCTCTGCTACAACGATTACAATACCGTGACCGGCCGTAAACTGAACGGGATCCTTTCTCTTCTTGAAACGCTTACCGCTCAGGGTAACATCGACTGTTACGGTTTCCAGTCCCATTATGACTGCTACAGTCCCGGAGCTGCCATGGTGGAAAAGGCGTTCATAAAGATGATCGATATGGGTCTGAAGATCAGGATCAGCGAGCTGGATGTGAAAATGAACGGAAAAACCGATACGAATATCAAGATGCAGGCAAAAAAATACAGTGAAATGTTTTCACTGTATAAAAAGTACGGCGCCGATATCGCGGCTGTACAGATCTGGGGCTGTACCGATGATACAAGTTGGCTGCTCGGTAAATATCCGCTTCCCTTTGCCGCCTACGGCCAGCCCAAACCCGCCTATTTCGCAATCCAAGATGCACTGAATGCAGACAACTGACATTCTGCTCACGCCTTGTTACGATCGCAAGAGCTCTGCTCTACCGGGCATTTCACAAAATATACTATTTTTTCGAAAATACGATCGCGGTTCTGCACGGAATATAGATCCTGAAACCGGTCTCACCATTCGGCCCGCGCTCCGTTACATACTGATATTCCATGTTTACTCTGTCAAGCCCGGCAAAATCAAGACTGTCGCTTGAAAACACCGGGGTGTATTTTCCTTCTCCCGTTGTATGCACCGGTACAAAGAAGCTTTCAAACGACTCTGATGTATTGAAATTGAAAACATATACCAGGCCGCCCTTTGAAAAAGCAAACACCTTCTTCTTTTGATCGATCCAAAGGCTTACCGTGTCTGATTTTTCCAGAACACGGTATTTTTTTGCAAATTTCAGCATCGCTTTATCAAAATTATTCAGCCATTCATATTTCAGCATGCCATTATCGGCAAGTGACCACTGTCTTCTTGCGTATTGATAGCTCCATCCGTTTCCCTCACGCGGAAAATCGATCCATTCGGGATGGCCGAATTCATTGCCCATGAAGTTCAGATATGCATCACCGCCGAGAACAAGCGTGGAAAAACGGATCAGCTTATGAAGGTCGACCGCGCGGTCCATCGTGAGTGAGTGATATTCCTTGTTCATTCCTGTATACATTTCCGCGTCCGCCATACGGAACATGATCGTTTTGTCCCCTACGAGGGCCTGATCATGGCTTTCGGCATAAGCGACCGCTTTTTCCTGCGGGCGTCTTGTCGTCAGCTCGTACCACAGCTTGAACATATCCCATTCTTCATCCCGGTACTCCTTTAAAAGACGGATCCAATAATCCGGAAGTCCCATAGACAGTCTGTAATCAAAACCGATCCCGCCTTTTCTGACGGGAATACACATTCCGGGCATGCCGCTCACTTCTTCCGATACCGTCATCGCGTTTTTCCGCACAGAATGGATCAGTTCATTGGCAAGCTGCAGGTAAACAAGGGCGTCAATATCCGTATTCATGGAAAAATACTGGCTGTAGTCGCAAAACGCCACTCCGAGGCCGTGGTTCTTATAGATCATTGAGGTTACTCCGTCAAATCGGAAACCGTCAAAATGATATTCCTGCATCCAGAATTTGATATTTGACAGCAAAAAGTGCAGCACCTCATCCTTGGAGTAATCAAATAGACGGGTGCCCCAGGCCGGGTGCCAGCCCTGATAACCCGAAAGGAAATACTGGTTGTCGGTTCCGTCCTGCATGTTGAGACCTTCACCGGTATTTGCACAGGCATGGGAATGCACCAGATCCAGAAGAACATTCAAGCCCATCCCGTGCGCTTTGTTGATCAGGTATTTCAGATCCTCAGGCTCTCCGTATCTTGATGACGCTGCAAAGAAATTGGTCACCTGATAACCGAAGGATGCATAATACGGATGTTCCTGGATCGCCATCAGCTGAACGGTATTATATCCGAGCTCCCTGATACGGTCCAGATTCTTATCGGCAAACTCACGGTAACTGCCAATTCCTTCTTTCTCCTGCGCCATACCGATGTGTGCTTCATATATTAACGGTGCCGCGATTTTTTTCACGATCCTCTCTGCGTCTGTCCATTCAAATTCCTTATCCGGCATCCAGATCTGCCCGCAGAGCATATGGGTCTTCTCATCAGGCACTGTTCTTCTGATATAGGCCGGTATTCTTTCAAAGCTGTCGCCATTCTTTTTAACCCACAGCTTCACAAACTGACCGTGATGAAGAGCGTCAGCCCCGGGAAAACGGATCTCCCACACCCCGTTATCAAGCCTGTGCAAGGGGGCCGATTCTCTGTCCCAGCCATTGAAATCACCGATCAAATGAACATCGTCCGCTCCGGGCAGCCATTCCCTGAACACCCATCCGTCCGCTTCTTTGTGAAATCCGAAATAAAGGAAGCCGTTTGCAAAGTCGGAAACAGTCCCTTTGTTTGACAGCAGCCTGTTTTTTACCTCAGAATACCTGCTCATCCTGAGATGAATATCATTCTTATACGGGGCAAGCCACGGATCGATGTCGATAATCTCGTAATCCTTCGTTCTGCTCATCATTTTTTCCTCCGTTTATTTGGTGACATCCGTTCAGGATATACAGTAAACGGGCCGGAACAGATCCGGTCCGTATGATTTTACGATTTTTTCCAAAGCAAAGGCGATACCAGTACAAGCAGCGGGAAAAACTCCAGCCTGCCCGCAAGCATGATGATGGAGAAAAGCAATTTTATCGGCTGCGAAAACCCGGCGAAATTCCCTACAGGGCCGACTACGCTGCCCATACCGGGTCCGACATTTGAAAGGCATGTCAATGTGGCGGTAAAGGAAGTGGTAACGCTGTTTCCTTCTACGGGATCAAGCGATACGATAACGCTTCCGACAAGGAGGATGATCACATATACCGCAAGATATACGCCCAATGAAGCAATCGTCTGCTCCTGAACGCTTTTCCCTTCCATACGGATCACAGAAACTTTTCTGGGAGAGATCATATGCCTTACTTCGCGAACACCGGCCTTGAACAGCATGATCACACGGCTCAGCTTCAATCCGCCGGCAGTGCTTCCGGCGCAGGCGCCGAACACCGTAAGGGCAACCAGCAATACTCTTGAATACAGCGGCCAAAGGCCATAGTCGCCAGTATTGAAACCTGTAGTCGACATGACGGTATTAATCTGGAAAAAGGCCTGTCTCACGGATGTACCGAGATCACCCTGATAGTAAGGCATGATATTCAGTGTAATAGTGGCAGTGCCTGCAAGGATGATACCGAAGTAAACCCAAAGCTCCTCATTACGGGCGATCCCGGAATACTCTTTTCTGAGCAGATGGAAATAGATGGCGAAGTTGATACCGAACAGCATCATAAAGATCGCAATGATCCATTGTATGAGCGGGCTGTATGCGGCTATGCTCGCGTTTTTGCAGGAAAATCCGCCTGTGCCTGCCGTAGAAACGGCATGGAGCAGCGCGTCATATACCGGCATCCCGGCAGCCATTAAAGCGATAAATTCAAGAAGCGTCAGCGCCCCGTAGATCATATACAGGATTTTCGCAGTATCGCCCATTTTCGGAGCGAGTTTCGAAAAAACCGGTCCCGGCGTCTCGGCCTTCGCAAGCAGAGAGGTCCTTCCCGTTACCTTGGGAAGGATCGCAAGCGTCAGTACAAGCACGCCCATACCGCCGATCCAGTGTGTAAACGCACGCCAGAACAGTATTCCCTTCGGAAGACTTTCAACCTCGGTAAGGATCGTTGCACCGGTAGTGGTAAAACCGCTGGCCGCTTCAAAATAGGCGTCGATCACATTCGGGATCGAGCCGGATATAACAAACGGAAGGCAGCCGAAAAATGAAAGCAGTATCCAGCTGAGCCCGGCAACAGCCAGCCCGTCCTTGGCGTTCAGATTATGGATATCGGGTTTTACAAGCAGCCACACGGGCCCCCCCACCGCAAGCATGATCAGCATGGTATAGATATAGGGGGTGACTGCTTCCTTATAGATGATCGCCACGATCATTGAAGGGATAAGCAGCAATGCTTCCAAAGCGATAAAACCGCCAAGCAGTTTTAATACAAGTCGTCTGTTCATATTACTTTCTCACACCGAGTATTTGTTTCAGTGAATGGATACGCTCCGCCTTACTGATCACGATCACGGTATCACCCGGCTCAATCTTATCGTTACCGAAGGGGATCATGATATTGTTGTCGCGTACGATCACGCCCACAAGGCAATCAGGCGCGACCTCCAGATCCTTGAGCGGGATATCGATATAATCATCATTTCTGTCCGCGATAAACTCAAGGGCTTCCGCCTTTCCGTTCATCAGTCTGTACATCAGCCGGATGCAGTCATCCGAACGGCTGATACGCGCCCTTACAGAACGCATAATAGTGTCGCAGGTGATCGACAGCGGGCTGACAACGCTTGACAGACCTACCTTGCCGATGATTCCCGAATAATTATACCGGTCGTTCTTGATGATCACCTTTTTCACACCGTTCTGAACGGCAAACAGGCCGCACAGAAGGTTATCTTCATCTCTTCCGGAAAGCGTGATCAATGCATCCGTTTCCTGGATCCCCTCGCTCAGCAGCAGTTCCTGATCCATTCCGTCGCCGTGGATGATCTCCGCCTTGGGAAGCTCCTCGCTCAGATACCTCGCTTTATCCTCGTCCATTTCAATGATGGAAACCGCGATATTCATGTCGAGAAGCATTCTTGCAAGATAGAACGCTATCCGGCTCCCGCCCATCACCATAACTTTTTTAATATGCACATAATCTTTTCCGAGTGCTTTAAAGAAGGCCGTTATAGACGCGACATCAGCCATTACATGCACCTGATCTCCGGGCAGGATCACAAAATCGCCCTTCGGTATGATCGCCTCTTCACCGCGTTCTATCGCGCAGAAGAGCACCCGCGGAAGGTTTTTATTTATGCGGTACATGTCCTTAAGCGGAATATTTACGACCGGATCATCCTCACCAGCCTTAAAATCCATCATTTCTACACGGCCGCGGGCAAAGGTCTCAATGTTGTCGGCATACGGATATCTCAATATCCTGCTGATCTCGCGGGCTGTCGCACGCTCCGGATTGATCACAGAATCGATCGCCAGTTCCTTCTGCAGAAAAGGCAGGCTTCCGAGATACTGCGGGTCTCTGATACGCGCGATCGTATACTGTGCTCCGAGCCTTTTCGCGGTCAGGCAGGCAAGCATATTGGTCTCATCGCTCGCCGTTGTGGAGATGACAACATCGGCGCGCCTTGCTTCCGCTTCCGAAAGGGTTTCAAGGCTGACGCCGTTTCCGCGGATGAACAGAGCGTCCATCCTGTCCTCATTTCTGCTCAGAACATCCTGACTGGTATCTACCACAACGACATCATGCTTTTCGGCGATCAGCCGTTCCGAAAGCGCGATTCCCAGTTTTCCTTCACCGATAATTATGATTCTCATATCTGTTTCCTCTGAGAGTTATCTGAATATTCTTAAGCCGGAATGGATCAGTTCGATCTCTACCTTATCCATTGAAACGATCTCACCGTCAATGTTCACTCTCATACCCGGGGCGGATACGCTTACTTTTCGCGCACGCAGGTAGCTGGTTTCCTTGAATGTAAGTACCTTACCCATAAGCAGCTTTACAAGATAAAGCGGCATCTTGTATTTTTTGACGCTTTTGATGATCACGATATCGAAATAGCCGTCATCGATCTCAGCCTTCGGACACATCGGTATGCCTCCGCCGATAATGCCACCGTTACCTGCGGCAAATACGAGCAGATCATCCGTGATCTCGTTTCCGTCTTCAATAGTATAGGTCATTTTTATGCTTTTGAAATGTATGATCGTACGTATAACGCCCCACAGGTAAGGAAGCAGACCGTTCATGTGCTGCTTTGCTTTCTCTGCGTTATCCAGTACCATCACATCAAAGCCGGTCCCGCATTCATTGATAAACGCACGACCGTTAATGAAGCCTATATCCGTACTTTTGCTTTCGCCGTTCAGGATCAGGTTCAGTGCTTCTGCCGTGTCCTTCGGGATCTTTGCGGTTTTGATGAAGTCATTACCCGTTCCCGCGGCAATGATGCCCAATGCGATGCCGCTTCCGCTCATGCCGCGAACAACTTCACTGATTGTTCCGTCCCCGCCGATCGCGATGACCGCATCCGGTTTTTCCCCGGCCGCTTTCTGCGCAAGTTCAGCCGCATGCCCGGCGTATTCAGTACACATCGATACATAAGGCATTTGTTTTTCTCTCAGCGAAGCAAATACCTTTTCAGCAGCCTTCTTGCCGTTTCCGTTTCCGGATGTCGGGTTGTAGATGATGTAGTACATACCTTGCCTCCATTTTTTGTTTATCGGAAACGAAGGTTTCTGTCAGTCTTCTTTCATTGTGACAGCCAGCTCCCAGGCGGCTTTCAGCTGGGTATCGGTAAGATCGCCCAGTTCAAAATACTCATTGATCTGATCCTCAGGCTGTTCAACTACCAGATCGGGAGTGATACCGATTTTGTGAACGGCTTTGCCGGTGGAGGTGAAATACTGCGCACAGGTAAACTGGAAGCCGTCACCGTCTTCCCCGCTCAGCGGGATCACATACTGCATGATTCCTTTTCCGTAGCTCTGTGTTCCTACGATCTTCGCGCGTCCGAGGTCCTGCAGACCGCCGGCCAGGATCTCGCTGGAGGAGGCGCTGTTTCCGTTGACAAGCACGATAAGCGGAATATCATCCTTACCGGCCTTCGTAAAGTAATTCTCCTTATTGCCGTCTCTGTCCTCGGCATAGATCAGAAGCTCTCTGTCAAGGAAGATATCGGCGATACTTCTGGCAGTCTCAACAACGCCGCCGGGATTGTCTCTCAAATCGAGGATCAGAGATTTTGCGCCCTGTGCACGCAGTTCATTCAGCGCCTTTTCAACTTCCGCGTCGCATCCGGTGGTGAACTGATACAGGATCAGGTAGCCTACATCGCTGTCAAGCATCGTGTATTCAACACGGTTGATATTGATGATGGCTCTCGGTATATCAAACACAAGGTGTTCGCCGTTCCTTACAACTTCGATATTGACAGTTGTATCCGTATATCCGCGCATGGTATTGACAGCCGAATCCAGTGTGGTCGGGTCAACAGAAATATCCTCAACTCTGATCAGCAGGTCGCCCTTTCTGACACCTGCCGCTTCCGCGGGCGTGTTTTTAAATACGCGTGTTACCGTTACCGTGTAATCGGTATAGTTCGCAAGCAGTTGCAGGCCGATGCCGCCGTATTCTCCTTTGTCATCCTCCTGCATTTCATTCCATTCTTCGGTATTGTAATAGAATGTGTAGTTATCATCCAGTCCCGCAAGCATCCCGCGAACCGCGTATTCCATCATCTTATCATAATCGGGCTCTACATAAAAATACGCATCTATATACTCGTACACTTCCTCAAGCTTCGAGTATTTTTCGCTGATCCTGATCAATTCATCGTATTCTTCCTGTGAGATCGTAACAGATCCCTTTTTCTTACCGCTGATCAGGTCTCCGAGACCTGTCGCGAAGGCCGCTGTACAGCCGAACGCGATCACTACGCAAATCACGATTGCTGTGCCGATAAGTTTCTTTTTCATTGTCATACCTCCGTTATTTTTCCTTTGGCTTATAACCCGAACGCTTCTTCATATCCCTCAATATCTTGAAAGTCACCGCGTCATCGAATTTTCTCAGATCCAGCCCAACGGTGCGCTGCACCTTATCAAGCCTGTAGACCAGTGTGTTGCGGTGAATATACAGCTGCCTTGCCGTATCGGAAAGGTTCAGATCCTTACAGAAAAACATATCGATCGTCTGCAGCATTTCATCGCTGAACAGCCTGTCCGTATCAGGGTTGAACAGCAGCGAGTGATAATGCAGGGCACTTTCTTCCGATAGATCAGACAGAAAACGCTCAAGCAGCATCGTTCTGTATATATAAAGGTCATTATCCGCGTTGAACACTCTGCCGATCTCGATCGCCCTTCTCGCCTGACGGTAGCTTTCGTGGATACTGCCTACTCCGTTCACAATATCTCCGAGACCGATCACCGGTCTGATCCCCGTCTCGCTTTCAATGGTTTCCTGAACTGCTCGTGAAAACTGTATCAGCTCATCATATTCATCCGTCTCCGAGCAGTCCCTGACCAGCACAGCAGTGTGTCTGTCGATCCCGGTTATAAGATCGCCCGGCGCATAAGGAACATATTCATTGATCGTCTTCTGTACATCATGCTCACCGACATGCGTAAAGTAGTAAACAAATACACAGTATTTTCCTTTTTCGGAAATGCTCAGTTCTCTGGCGGTGTCATATGCCTCATCGAAAGAAAAATCCTGCTGAAGTACCCGCAGCAACGCGTTTTTTCTGCCGTTATCCTTTTGCGGTGCGGCACAAAGAGCAGCAATATACCTGTCGGCAAGCTTCATGGCGTCGCGGGCCGCAGGAGAGCTGTCTCCGGTGAACATCAATATCAGCTCATCCGTCGTTTTCAAAAACAGCCGCCCCTGATACTCCGTCACATGCCCGGGTTCAAGTATTCCCGGCAGTGTATACACGATATCGACATCCGGGATCAGGCATCCTCCGTCGCTGTTCAGCACACTGATCCCCAGTTCGAGCGATTCGACAGTCGTCCGGATCTGCGCGATCAGTTCAGTATCCATACATTACCTCCGTCATCATTTATCACTTTATTATATCACACTATCCGTTCGGTGTGAATAGTTTTTTCATTTTGGCCCAGGGCAATCGCTTACGAGGTAGGAAGAGCAACAGAGACAGAGAGCCAATTATCA
>CALGBY010000064.1 GCA_937886445.1 uncultured Clostridia bacterium
GTAAGACTTAGTGAGATAAATTCTAAGATATATTTAAATCCGATTTTTCGGTTAACTCTACTTTGCGTAGGTACATTAATTTAGTGTGAACATATAAAATGACTGCATGGAGGTAAGAAATTATGAATCAATATGTTACAGGTGCAGTTATTAAAGAATTGCGAGAGAAAAATGCTTTGACACAAAGCGAATTAGCAGAAAAGCTTAATGTATCAGACAAAACGGTATCGAAGTGGGAAACTGCTAAAGGATACCCAGATATTTCTTTGTTAGAACCAATTGCAAAGGTATTTGGGATATCCATTACAGAACTTTTATCAGGCAATACAATTACAAATATGAATGTATCTGCCAATATGCTACGGTCGAAATTTTATGTATGTCCAGTGTGCGGTAATGTTATTCATAGTATGGGAGAAATGACGCTGTGTTGTCATGGTGTGCAGTTGATGCCCGAAGTGGCAGATTTTTCTGACGAGAATCATATGATACTTATTGAAAGAATAGAAGATGAGTACTATGCACAGATTAATCATGACATGACAAAGAATCATTATATTTCCTTTGTCGCAGCCTTATCATCTGATGGAATGCAAATTATAAAGTTGTATCCTGAAGGCAAGGCTGAGTGCAGGTTAAAAATAAGAGGCGTAAAACGAATTTATTGTTTTTGCAATAGAGATGGCTTGTTCTATATTGATGTAAATAAATATATTGATGGTAAGGACAAGCAATATGACGACACAAAAAGAACGAATGGAACTTGAAAAAATAGCGGATAAATTATTGGGGTAAATTCCTAGTTTCGGAATTAAACAAACTTAAATTTGTGGAGGTTACAAATGAGTAATTATAAATATGTAAATTTGGCAGAAATTCCATCGATTAAAGATGAAGCTGCAGAATGGTTTCACAGTAAGTGGGGTGTGCCCAAGGAGGCGTATCTTGAATGTATGGAAGAATATTTAAACGGTGAAACAGATTATGGATGGTACCTGTGTCTTGATGATAATAATATCATTGCAGGTCTGGGAGTTATAGAGAACGATTTTCATGATAGAAAAGATTTGGCACCCAATGTATGTGCTGTTTACACGGAAGAAGAATACCGCTGTCAGGGAATTGCCGGACGGTTACTTAATATGGTAGTAGAGGATTGTAGAAAAAAAGGAATATCGCCAGTATATCTCGTTACTGACCATATTAATTATTATGAACGCTATGGCTGGGAGTTCTTATGCATGGTTCAAGGAGATGACGAACCGGAGATGACGAGGATGTATATTCACCGATAAATTGCTATTTTATCGAATTAAGGGGGTGCATAATGGGTGAGAGACCAGAATTAAAAATAGGATTAAAAGGAGATACATTTAGGAACTTTTATTACCTTAAAGAAGAATTAGTTGATTTTTGCAGGAAGAATAATTTGCCAGTTTCAGGTGGCAAATTAGAGCTTACAGATAGAATTGCTGTTTTCTTGGATACAGGGAATGTTATGGCAGCTAAAAAAGTATCGAAAAAGGTAACACTGAATGTTGGAGAATTAACGGAACAAACAGTAATTGAGAATAATTTTGTATGTTCAGAAAAACATAGAGCATTCTTCAAGGAAGAAATCGGAAAGAGTTTTTCATTTAATGTTCAATTTCAAAAATGGCTAAAGAGTAATGCAGGAAAAACATATGGAGATGCTATTGAAGCATATTATCAGATTTTAGAAGAAAAGAAACAGGGAAAGACTGTAATAGATAAACAATTTGAATATAATACTTATATTCGAGATTTCTTTGATGAGAATAAGGGAAAGAGTTTAGATGATGCAATTATTTGTTGGAAATATAAAAAAAGTTTACCGGGGCATAATCGATATGAGCAGTCAGATTTGATTGCATTGAAATAAATTAATTGAAATTTTATCGATTTAAGACCCACATACAAATCCCTGTTTGTCTGTGCTTTAAAGATCAATATCCTTATTAAGTCATGTTAAGTAATATTCCAGGAGATTGGAGGCAGCACAATGAAACATTTTGACCTCGAACCCGACTTTGTATTCAGTCCCCAGCCTATGTATATGATCGGGACCAACAATCCGGATGGAAGTCCGAACTTCTGTATTATCACCTGGCTCGGCTTTTCAGCGGATGATGGTCCCTGCATCATGATCTCGATCGGCGGAAGCAAATTGACCGTGAAAAACATCCTGCGTGACGGACGCTTTTCCGCCAATATGGTCACAGAAGACAATCTGTGGCTGGCCGATTACTTTGGCACGACTAAAGGAGAAGCAGGTCAGAAAAACGATCTGCCATATACCGTTACCCGCGGCAAAAGGACCGATGTTCCGATTCTGGAAGAGAGCCACTGGATCTATGAATGCGAAGTCGTTCGTCATCTGGAGCTGAATGGCGCCAATCTGTTTGTGGCAAAAGTGACGAATATTCAGGTCGATGAAAAGCTGAAGGACATGGATATGGAGCATATCGACCTTTCCATCGTTCGTCCGGCCGTCTACAGTCCCTATCAGTACTATTCCATCGGTGAAAAGTTGGGGGAGATGGGCCAGTGGAAAGAACATTATCAGGGCGTAGATCACGTTCCTGTCAGTGCGGAAAAAGCAATCAATATACCTGTAGACCGTTTGCAAAGTGAAAAACAGGATTTGTGCTGATAAGCAAAAATTTGTAGGGATAGTAAATTTGAATTTGTGAGGCAAAACAGTGACTGACAGATATGCTCATATTGCTCGTGAATTTCTTTCCATCCATAAGGTATATCGATATCATCTGAAAAAGATCGATGACATGGATGATTCGGAAGTCATGAATGTATGTCATTGGTGGTATACCGAAAACCATATGGAGAAGGAGTACCGAAAGTTTGAAAACCAGAAATTGGGCATTGCTTTCGATAACTTACCTGCACATAAGTCTGATCTAATTGCTGTTGAGCATCTGAAAATGGAGCCATCGGAAAGAGTGATTCCTTTATTGCCAGAGCTCATGGAATGGCTGAAAGATATGAACTGGCCTGTTGCACAAGCCATTTTGCCGCTCATGGTCAAATATGAGGATGAAACGACCCGCATAGCGGGAGAGATTCTGAAGCCGGATCAAGAGGATGATATATGGAAATACTGGATCATTACTCAGTTTGTGCCTGCTTTATCCAACAGAAATCAACACATCCTGATGAATGAGATACGTCGCATTGCTTATCATCCGACAAATGGAGAACAAACTGAAGA
Organism: uncultured Clostridia bacterium; assembly: GCA_937886445.1. Classification (GTDB taxonomy): domain Bacteria; phylum Bacillota; class Clostridia; order Christensenellales; family Aristaeellaceae; genus ZC3RG03. Next base: position 3,251 of record CALGBY010000064.1, read on the forward strand.
GGTTGATGAAGTGGCAAGGGAGTATCTAAAGCAAGGATAAATCCCAGTTTGCCGCTTTGACGGGAGGAGAAAACGGTTGTGATGAAAATGAACAAGGCACTGGTGATCATAGACCTTCAGAACGATATCACAAAGCATTACAAAGAAATCATTGAAGGGGTCAATAAGGCCATCGGTTGGGCCGGGGCGGCCGGGATGCACATCGTGTACATCAAACACAACATGATCACGGCGGGGACCCGCGCCTTTAAGCCCGGTTCCGCGGGAGCGGAGCTTGTGCCCGAAATGAATGTTGTATCGGACAACATATTTATCAAAACAAAAAGCAGCGCAATGACCAGCGAGGGCTTTGCCGCGTTCATCGCCGAAAATCAGATCGGCGAATTCTATGTCTGCGGCGCCGATGCCACCGCCTGCGTGAAATCCACCTGCTTCAATATGAGAAAGGCGTGATACACGGTGCATGTCATTTCGGACTGCGTAACGAGCTATGACCCCGCAAAGGTGGACGAAATGCTGCGGTACTATGCCGGCAAGGGATGCGAGGTAAAGCCGCTTGCCGAATATATGGGGTGAGCCGCGTTTTTGCACGCTTCGGGGAAGACCGGAAAAGATCACGGGGAGGCGATAGATGACATGATTCGGGAACTGATGTATATTGAACTCAAGACAGGATATAACGATAACGGACCGGCCTGGATCGGTTTTGTGATGACATCAAAAACGAAAAAGACCGTTTATTTCAACGACCGCGCGTTCCAGAAGTATAACGGCGCGGGCTCCAACTACTATGATATAGAATCCGGGGACGAGTACTGGATCTCCGGGATCAAGGCAAGAGGAAGCAACCGGCATTGGGCCGGAAGCGGAAAGATCATGATCGACAGCAGAGCCGTGGAACAATATCTGGAACTGACGGGAGAAGAAACGCTCCCCAAAAATCTTTTTGAAATTGTGAACATGGAGGACCGGTTCCCTGTTGAAAGAGTACGGCAGCTTCTCAACACGCCCGCCGAATGACCGGGCTCTGCGGATGACAACTGAAAAAACGGCGTTCGCGGGGTGCGGATCTGAAGGCCGCGGCGCGGAATCAATCATGCAGGAGGAAGGAATGATGAGCGATTTCAGCATCAGAGAAATGCTTGCGATGCAGCAGGCCTTGCAGGAGAAATACAGTGACAGGTGGGAACCCGTCTGCCCCGAAGCGGGAAAACACAAACTGCTGTGGATGATCGGCGAAATAGGCGAAGTGACGGATATCATCAAGAAAAACGGCGAAACAAAGGTCCTTGAAGACAGCGAGCTTCGCAGGCACCTTGTGGAAGAAATGGCGGATGTGCTGATGTACTATAACGATGTGCTTCTCTGCTACGGGATCAGCGATGAGGAACTGAAAGCGGCCTATACCGCCAAGTTTGAAAGGAATATGAAACGCTGGTAAACCCGTTTATGAACAGGATCATCCGAATCGCGAAAATCAGAATTTGAGAGGTCAGCAATGAGCAGAAAAGTAGTGATCACCGTCACAAGCAGCAGCTGCCGCTGCGGATATTGCAAGGCAGGAGATCAGTTCATCGTGGAAGACCTGTGTCCGCCGATATGCCATGAGCTGTGGAACGGGATCTATCCCATGGTGTACGCGCTGCTGAACGGAGCAGACCTGGATCACGGAAATACACGGGCAAAATGCTTCGACGCGAAATGTCCCGATGAAGGAAGAGTGACGGTCCATGCCGAAGTCATGGACGATTCGGCAGGGACATGAAAGCATCGCATCCGGGCAATAAACAGTACTGATCGAGAGAATAAAGAAATGACAGAAAATGTTCAGAGAAAATCAATAGGGCCTCACTTTTCCATGCGCGTTCAGCCTGCCTTTATCATCGGTACAAACAATGAGGACGGATCACACAATTTCGCGCCGATCACCCGGATCAGCATTACATGCGAAAAAGATGAGGTTATTTGCTGGTCATCAGTATGTACGGGAACAAAATGACCAAACGGAATGTTATCCGTACCGGAGTATTCAGCGCCAATCCGGTCAGCCGTGATATGCCCGGGCTGATGGATTGCTTTGGTTCCCATCACGCGAAGGACGGGAAAAAAGACGGTGTTCCCTACGAAGTAAGCAGAGGGGATGATATATTGCGGGCCGTTCATAACAGGGTAGCCATTCGCATCCGTGAATCGTATATAAAGATGAAACCAAACGGGAGGAGAGATCACTATGAAAACGAAGGAAGAATTGGACGCCCTCAAGGAGGAAGTTAAAGCCCTGAACAATAAGCTCATGGACCTGAACGATGAAGAACTCGCCCAGGTCACCGGCGGATTGGCGCTCGGGCGCAACTACTGGAGAAACCACATCAAGGATAAGAGGGATACTAATCGGGATGAAGGCAAGAACGAATGAGGGAAAATTCGGGATGAGCTGTTGGACTCTCTCGTGCCATGAAAGCACACCGCCGCGGAACGGATAAAATTTTTCACCGCGGCGGTCGCTTTTTTTGCAGCCTTTTTTCCCGGATGATTCGTATATAATGATGCAACACAAAATGTGACGCCGCGAAGGCTGAACGGTGCGGCGAAAAATCAAGTTATTCAGCAAAAACAAAAGGAGGCATCATGATGAACGAAATCATCCGGAATGAGGAACTGGAAAAAATCACCGGCGGATCCGGAGAAGGCACCTGGAAGTACGCCATCAACATTAACGACCACGTCAAAATGGACTCCAGAGGCGAAATGAGCTATGTAGCGACAGAAACTGTACGCACCAATGACCCCGGCAAGTTCTTCCGCGTGTATGTATGCAAGAGAGGCGAGATAAGCGTCCGGAAACTGGACGATGGCATAATCTCCATGTCCGTATCCTCCTTCCTGAACCACTACTATAACTACGGCGGATTTCTCACCGCGATGTAAACGGCCCGGAAAGAGAGAAATGCGAAAAGCCGGGTAAACAGAAAGCGAAAAACAGGAAAACGGAAAACTCAAAAATATGAAAAGGGGATAAATCAATGAAAAATGAACAGAATGCCCTCGCAAAAGAGAATGGATCCCTGCACGCGAAGCCCGCGGAAATAAGCAATGCCGAACTGGAGCGGGTGACCGGCGGCAATACGGCGGATGAACCTCATTTCGCCGCCCAATATGTTTGCCCCTTCTGCCATGAAGTGCACAACGCCGGCTTCACCGATCTGATGGGCAATGAGGTGATCTACCCCAACCTGCCCTGCGGCAAAGGGACCGTCGTTTGGATCAAAAACTATTCCAGAGGCAAAAGCATCTGCCTGCGCAATACGAAAACCGGAGAAACCGTTATAACGGATTTTGAACTGATCGCTGTAGCCTCTCTCTGACGCGACGCGGAAGCGTCCTCCCTGCCGGGAAGGTGAAGGAAGAAGAGCGTGACACTGCCCGCAGGCCGGGTCATAAGCGAAAGGGGAAAGGCGAAAAAGTGAAAAAGCGGAAAACTTCAGAATACGATACAGCAAAAGCCGGACAGGGATCATACCTGCCCGGCTTTCTTCAGTATCTCTGCCACTTGATGAAATAACGGATGCCGTGCTCAGTCAAAGCGCAGCAGGGTATTCAGGATGCGCCGGAGGGAGGTATTGATCTCCTCGCGTGTCAGCACGCCCTTTTCAAGGGCGGTGAGCAGGCGCTCCGGATAGCCGGTCGCCATCTTCAGATCGTTTCCGGCTTTGATCTCCTTATATTGCTCGCCGTAGGTCCACCAGTCCGTTGTTACCATGCCGTCAAAGCCCCATTCCTCCCGGAGGATACCGGTGAGCAGATCTCGGTTTTCGGAGGCACGGTGGCCGTTGATGATGTTGTAGGAGGACATGATGCACCAGGGCTTTGCTGTTTTTACGATGATCTCAAACGCCTTCAGATAGATCTCGCGGATCGCCCGCTCGGAAGCACGGGAATCGCTGTTTTTGCGGTTGGTCTCCTTGTTGTTGAGCGCGAAATGCTTGACGGAGGCGGAAATGTGCTGTGACTGGATGCCCTTTACCATACCGGCGGCCATTGTGCCTGCCAGATAGGGATCCTCGGAGTAATACTCAAAGTTTCTTCCGCACAGCGGGCTGCGGTGGATGTTGACGGCCGGAGTGAGCCACATGGCGATGTTGTTTTCCTTCACCTCAAGAGCTCCGGCCGCGCCTACCGCGAAGGTGATCGCGGGATCCCAGGTGCAGGAGAGCAGGGTGGAGCAGGGGAAGGTGGTGGTATTCACGCCGCATTCCGGGCGGATGCGCAGGCCCGCTGGGCCGTCCGCCGTCATCGCGTTCGGTACATGGTATTGCGGCAGGTTGCCGAAGCCCCAGGTATTGGCTACGCCCGTATTGGGCTGACCGCCCAGCAGATGGGCGGCTTCCTCATCGGTGAGCTGCGCGATGAACTCGTCCGTCGTCATTTTGCCGTCCGCAACTTTTCCGAAATCGGGCTTTTCAACACGGTCACGGCTTCTTCTGCCCTCGCGCTCCACGGCTCTTGCCGCCGGAGCCTCCCCGAAGTATTTGGAAAGCGGATCCATTGCGTCCAGCGCGGTGTAGTCCGGGTCATTCGGTGTGCCGGTCGGGAGTTTTTCAAATGAGCCGTCCGACAGCATACGCTTTTCAAGCTGAACGGGCACCATACGCGCGGAAAGGCGGGAGGTGACGGTGCTTTCCTTTACGGTGTACACAAAGTCCGCTTGCCGTGTATCGCGCACGGAGGTGCCGACATAAAAACGGTAGTCACCCTTTTCAAGGATATAGCAGCTTTTATCTATTTTTCCGGTATCGTCATAGCTTGCCAGCTGCTCCGCGGGGAAGGAGAGGATGATGCGCTGCGTTTCGCCGCACGCGAGCAGCCTGGTCTTCCGGTACGCGCAAAGCACCTTCGCGGGCTTTCCGAGCAGCCCCTGCGGCGCGGAGCAATACGCCTGCAGCACTTCCTTTCCGGGCATGCTTCCGGTGTTGGTCACATCGGCGGTAAGGAGGATCTCTCCGTCCTTTTCCTCCGCGCTCAGAAGCGTCCAGTCAAAGCTTGTGTAGGAAAGGCCGAAGCCGAAGGGGTAGTTGACCCGCTCGCTCCTGCCGGGCAGCGTTTCAAAATAGCGGTAGCCTACATAGATATCCTCTGTATACTCAACATAATCATCCGAGGTATGGAATCCGGCTGTGCCGGGATAATCAGTCAGGTCCTTCGCGAAGGTGTCACTCAGCTTTCCGCAGGGATTGGCAAGGCCGCACAGCAGCTCGGCGGCGGCAAGACCGCCCTCCATACCGCCCTGCCATGCCATCAGCACAGAAGAGATGCGGCTGTCGCTGAAGAACCACTCGGTATCCACCATGCCGCCCACATTCAGCACACAGGCCACGCGGGGGAAAGCCGCTTTCACCTTATCGACCATCGCGGTCTCGGCATCGGAAAGGTAAAAATCCCCCCGCTCGAACAGGCATTCATTTTCCACTGCCGTGCCGCGGTCCTCAGGCACCTTGAAGCCGGGCACGGAACGGTCCCAGCCTTCGCCTGAAAAACGGCTGATCACGATAATGGCGGTATCGGCAAAGGCGCGGGCGGAGGCGAGCAGGGTGTCGGGCAGCTCCGGCTCGGCGATCATGCCGGGCTGAGCACCCGCGGCGTATTTTCCGCGCACATATTCACGGTAGTAATCCGCCGTGCTTTTTTCGATGTTCACGGCGTTCCCAAGCAGCCGCAGGCCTTCGTACAGGCTGCGCGTATAGGCGGTCGTTACATCTCCCGAGCCGCCGCCGCCCTTCACATAGTCAAAGGTGCCTTTGCCGAAAAGGGCGATCCTGCAGCCCTTTTCCAACGGCAGCAGGTCCCCCTCATTTTTGAGCAGCACCATGCCTTCCTTCGCGGCCTCTTTGGATAGGGCGATATGCTCTTCACAGGCTGTCGCGCGCAGACCGTTTTTTCCGAGCGGTGTGCCGGGCTGATAAAGGATGCGTGTCCATTTTCCCATTTTGTGTCCTCCTCATGTATTTCGCGTTTGGCTGCGCGGTATGCAGCCGTATTGTTTTTTGAAAATGCACTGTGATCATGTATCGGCAGGATGTATATATGATATTATATAGTACAGGCCGGTAAAATCAAGCCCCGTGTGAAAATATCGGGAGGGAATACGGCACGCCGGAGGAGAAAATTCCCGTCTGCTCGATTGACGAAAACGCTTTCACGGAGTAAAATGTTACCTGCGTGAAAGCGTACCGGACGCGAAAGACCTCAAAATGCAAAGGAGACAGGCGATAATGAAGACATCACTGGTCATCATGGCGGCGGGCATCGGTTCCCGCTTCGGCGGCGGCATCAAGCAGCTGGCGGCGATCGGCCCGAACGGGGAGATCATCATGGATTATTCCATCCATGACGCGATCAGAGCGGGTTTCAATAAGATCGTATTCATCATCCGCAGGGATATCGAACAGGATTTCCGTGAGGTGATCGGAAACCGTATTGAAAAGCTGTGCGCGCAGCACAATGTGGAGGTGGCTTACGCCTACCAGAGCCTGGAGAATCTGCCCGCGGGCGTTTCGCTTCCCGAGGGCCGCACGAAGCCCTGGGGCACCGGTCAGGCGATCCTGGCGGCCAAGGATGTGATCAACGAGCCCTTTGCCGTGATCAATGCCGATGACTATTACGGCAAGGCCGCGTATACTGCCGTGCATGACGCGCTGGTGAACGGCTGCAGCGGGATGGATTTCTGCATGGCGGGCTTCATCCTGAAGAACACGCTTTCCGATAACGGCGGCGTTACCAGAGGCGTGTGCAAAGTGAACAGGGACATGTACCTTACGGATGTCGTGGAGACCGGCAATATCGTGAAAACGAATGTGAACGGAAATACCGGCGCCGAGGCCGACGGTACGGTGATAGACCCCGATAGCTATGTGAGCATGAATTTCTGGGGACTTACGCCTGATTTTCTGCCCGTGCTGGAGCAGGGCTTTGCCGATTTCTTCAAGAACCTTGAAAACCCGCTCAAGGGGGAATACCTGCTGCCGATCTTTATCGGCTCTCTGCTGCGTGAGGGAAAGGTGAGCGTGAAGGTGCTGGAAACCAGGGATACCTGGTACGGCGTGACCTACAAGGAGGACAAGCAGGCGGTGATCGACGCGATGCGCGCGCTGGTGGCCGGCGGCGTGTACAGGGAAGACCTGTACGGCGATCTGTAAAGGGGATCCTTCCTCCTGCCGCTATACGAAACAGCGTCGCATATGGAAAAACTGTGAAAAAGATCCGGAGACCGGACGGGCTGCACTTACAGCTCCTGTCTGATCTCCGGATCTTTTTATACCGTTATCAGTCTGCGATCCTTGTCGTATAGGTGGTCAGCGTCACATCGCCGTCCAGTGCCTCGACGGACACCTTTCTACAGCCCTTTACGGTCACCGTATAGGGGGTGAGGGTATCGGTAAGCTGAAATACGGTATCCGCGACCTTCAGCCTGCCTTCGCCCTTTGCCCACAGCGTGACCTCCAGCTGCTGCGCGCTTTGCCTCGCGGGATCCATGATCCAGATCGCGTTGTTTGTGTATTTTCTGTTCAGCGTATTCCGGCTGAGACGGATGAATGCCGTATCCGCCAGACGGTTGCCGTCCCTGACGGTGACTACGGTGAAATACCCGTTTTGCGTTGTATAGATATCATTTCCACCAGTCAGCTCCATATGCTCGGCCACGGTGATCCCCAGCACAAAGGTATCCGCTTCCGGAGTGAGCACGCTGTTTTTGTTGGGAGACTGTACGACCGGCACAAAGGGTACATAATAGCCGTCATGCTTTTGCAGTTCCACCGACAGCTGTTCGCAGGTCACCTCGGAGAGGGCGGTATCCAGATGCGCGTCCAGCCAGACGGACCATATATCGCTGTATTCCAACGGGGTGGCGCCCAGCACATGCCCTCTTTTTTCCCGGATGATCCTGTTGATCTCCAGCGCGTCATCGATATAGGTGGTGTCCTTCACACGGTCTAAATTCACGGCCACGCATACGGAATTGAACAGCATGGAGCCGGCGAGGAACACGCAGGACAGGCGGATCATCACCGTGCCGCAGCCCTTATCAAGGCAGACAAAAATGAGGAACAGCGTGAACATCACAGTGACCGCGGTCAGGATCCATCCCAGCAGATTGCCATCAAGGTAGGCGCTCTGCGAAAACGCGCCCAGCGTGGGGGCGTCGATCGAAGCGCCCTGACCGTCCGCAAAGCCCATGCGTACGCCGGGGAAGATGTACAGCACGGCGCACACGGCAAGCAGCACCATGGTGAGGGTATCCTCACGCGAATGCTTTTCACCGCCCTTTTTGCGGAGGGAGGAGGACTTCTTTTTCTTTTCCCGTTCGGGAAGAGACAGTGTGAAGGTGAAAAACGCCGGCAGGAACATGGCGATATAGCGCATATGCACCGGAATGGCGCCCACGCCGCCTTCCCATTTGTAGGGAGAAACGAACACGGCGGAGCCTATGCCCACGCAGAGCAGCGCGGCGATATAGGCAAAAACGAAGAAGCGCCTGTCAGCCGTATATTCCCGGCTGCGTATCACGGGCAGCAGGGCAAATACGCCGCAGAGGGCAAACACGCACATCAGGGGCGTCAGCAGGGCAGCCTCCGCCATAATGAGCAGGTCGGAGGGCTTGAATTCGCTCAGCTGCTTGTCATAAAGCCCCAGCGCGCCGGTATTTGCTCTGTCCAGGAACAGGTAGTAGGCCCCGTACCATACCGCGATGAGCGCCAGCACCGTAAGCACGGGCAGCAGGGAAGGAAGGACGGGTTGCTTTTTGCCGAGGGCGCGGATCAGAAGCAGAACGATCAGCACCGCGCCCGCGCAGATGGCGCCGGGCTTGGTGACAAACATCAAAAAGGTGAATACGCCGGTCAGCACACCGTTTTTTACAGACATTTTTCCGCTCTCGGCGTCCCGGTACGCGCGGTAGGCGAACACCGTCATCCACAGGGCCAGCGGCCACAGCAGGGGCTCCGTCATCAGCAGCTCCGAAAACAGCATATCCGGCATCAGCATGCACAGGCCTGCCGCGAGCAGCGCCTTTTTTTCATTGCCTGAAAAATCCTTCGCGAAAAGGTAGGCGGGAAATACGGAGGAGGCCATCAGCAGGCAGTTGAACACCTGGATCCAGCGGAAAATATCTCCGCCGAGCAGCCGCTCCAGAAGGTATACCGGGCAAAGCAGAAGCGGGTAGAGCAGGGAGGGGTAATCGATCGGCTGGCCGCGATAGGATACCGTGAAGCCGTCCGAAAGAAAGCGCGCCAGATTGGTGTAAAGGTTTTCATCGATCACCACCAGCGGATTTTTGCGGAAAAGCAGCGCGCAGACCAGCCTCACGGCAAAGGACAGCACATATATCGCGAGCAGGATCATGCCCGCGGAACGAAGCCCCTTCCGGACTTCTGTTTCGTTTTCCTGACCATACCTGTTCTTCATGGATCATTGCCTCCGGACGGATATTTACCTTTATAATATACCATAATCCCGGCCTGTTCACAATACGGACGCCGCCTGAAAAAAAGATTTCCGCAAGGCGTGACGCCGTACGGAAATCACTGAAAGGACGGTGCGGTCACCTGTTTTCCACGCAGTCGCCGAGGGATTCTCTTTCCACAAATTCAGCGTAGAGGCAGGTCTTCTGCGAGCAGTTCTGCCTGTGGATCAGCCGGGTAAGCTCCGCTACCGCCGCGCGGGCCATGTGATGCCTTCTGATATGCATGGTGGTGAGCCGCGGCACAATGAACTGGCTGATCTCAATATCATCAAAGCCCACTACCGATATATCCTCCGGCACGCGCAGCCCCAGAGCCGTGAGCGCGTTGATGCAGGCGATGGCGATCCTGTCTCCGCCGCATACGAAGGCTGTGGGAAGCTCCTTCATTTCGCGCAGGATCTCCTTCATTTCTCCGGCATCTGAAAGCAGGATGCCGAGAGGGGATTCGTTCTTGATATTGTACCGGTCACACGCGAGCCCTTCTTCGTTCATCGCCAGCTGAAAGCCGCACCAGCGTTCGAAAACGGAGTCAGTTGTGGAAACGGGCCCCACAAAGCCGATCTTTTTATGCCCGCGGCGGATGACCTCCCTGGTGAGCGTGTAGCTTCCGTTGATGTTGGCGGTGACCACACATGGGATCTGCCTTCCGTAGCAGCAGTGGTCTACCGATACGATGGCGGAAAATTTCTTTTCGAGAAATCCCATATAATCAGATGAAAGGATACCGATCGTGAGCACACCCGAGAAGGACAGCTCATTGCATACCGGCGGAAGCTCCTTCTGCTGCTCCATGCGGGCGGTAACGACAGACATGATCGCGCTCAGACCGGACCGGGCGGAGCAGTTGTCGATCTCCCAGTATATATCATTGTAAAAATACCGGTCATCCCGGATGTATTCGGGGATCAGCACCAGAATGTTGTGTTTTTCGCCCGTTCTTCCGCCGGGCAGCGTGTAGCCCAGCCTGCCGGCAAGCTGCATCACCTGTTCACGCGTTTCTTCACTCACGCCGGGACGGCCGTTCAGCGCCAGAGAAACCGAGTTTTTTGAAATGCCGAGCTGATCCGCGATATATTGCATGGATACCTTTGCACGTTTCATAAAATAACCTTCTTTCAGTTTACAGGATGATTATAACGGATGATGATATAATTGTCAAGTTGTAAAGTTACAAAATTACAAAATTTTGCGAAAAATCTTTCGGAAAGGAAGCAGATACACAAGACAATGGGAGCTGAAAATGGATATGAAGGAACAAAATAAACCATGAACGCCGAAATTTGTTTTTTCAGAGCGTGACAAAATGATTGAAAATCAATGAAATAATGATTGACAAAACAAAATTGTAATGTTATGATTGCGCTACAGAGAATCAAAGCAAGGGAGGTATATCCTGCCTATGGGATACTTTCAACTGACTCGTTGTGCGGAAAACCCGATCCTTAAGCCCGATCCCTCCAGGGCGTGGGAGGCAAGAATGGTGCTGAACCCCGGAGCGCTGTATGAAGACGGCAGGTTTCTGCTGTACTATCGCGCCGCGGGAAATGACAGGGATCACCGTATCTATGTAGGCTTGGCGGAAAGCACGGACGGCGTGCATTTTACCCGTGTGTCCGATCAGCCCGTGTGCGGCCCGCAGGAAAACGGCTTTGACGGAGGCTGCACGGAGGACCCGCGTCTGGTCACGATAGACGGAGTGACCTACATGACCTATGCCTACAGGCCGTTCCCTCCGGGGCAGTACTGGATCAGGGCATCGGAGCCGGTAAAGGATTACGGCTGCCCCGAGAACGCCCCGCGCGCGCTTACCGAAAACATCACCTCGACCGGTCTTGCCATCGTGAAGAACCGCACAGAGGTGAAAAAGCTCGGCCGCATCACGCTGTCTGATGTGGATGACCGGGATGTGATGCTTTTCCCGGAAAAGATCGGCGGAAGATTCTGGCGGCTGAGCAGGCCGGTAGAATGGAGCGGAGAAGGTTATGAAAACGCTCAGCCCGCGATCTGGATCAACTCGTCCGCGAATGTGATGGACTGGGATGAGAAGAACACAAAGCTGCTGATGAAGAGCAGGGAGGCCTGGGAGGAAAAGAAGATCGGCGCCGGTGCACCGCCGATCCGGACCGAACAGGGCTGGCTGCTTCTGTATCACGGTGTGGACAGCGAAGGGATCTACCGTGTGGGCGCGGCACTGCTGGACGCGGAGGATCCCGCCAGAGTGCTTTACCGCACACGCCGCTTTATCCTGCAGCCGGAGACGGAGTACGAAAAGGTGGGCATCTACAACGGCTGCGTGTTCCCGACCGGAACGGTGCTTCGCGGAGATACGCTGTATGTGTATTACGGCTGCGCGGATCAGTATGTGTGTCTGGCCACCTGCAGCCTGAAGGAACTGATTTCCTGTGTGATGGAAAACCCTGTCTGAATACAAACTATGAAGGAGAAGTGAACAAAATGAAAAAGTACATTGCTCTGATCCTGTGTCTCATGCTTGCGCTTTCCGTTATGTCCGCGGCGTGCGCCGACGCGCAGACGGTGACCGGTGATGTATCCATCGCCGTCTATCCTGCCGAGGAAGAACTGTACAACTATGTATTCTCCTCTTCTTACTTTACCGAAAAATATCCCGGCATCCATGTGACCGTGATCCCCTGGGTGAGCGAGAGCGACGAATGGCTTACCACACAGGCCGCCAACAACACCCTGCCGGATATCATGCTGGACTGGAAGGATGTGACCTATCCTGTTTCGCAGGGCTGGGTATATCCCATCACCTCCTTTATTGAAAACGATCCGGAAAGCGCGTGGATTCCGGCTAATCTGGCCGGCAAGTATGTATACGGCGGAGAGATCTACGCCGTTCCCTACCGCTATTCCCTGCGTACCTTCGCGATCAATGTTGATATGCTGGATGAACTGAACATGGATGCTCCGGAATATACCTGGGATATCGATATGTTCAAGGAGCTGCTGATCGAGGCCACCTCCTCCACCACCTCCGGTATGAACTACATCGGCTGGATGGAGGATGCTTTCCTGGCTGCCATGTCTCCGGACGGTTTCGGCGCGTGGGCTTATGATAAGGAAAACAACCGTGTCAACCTGACCGACGGCAATTTTGTGATCGCCTCCAACCTGATCAAGGAGCTGGAGGATATTCCCGGTCTGTGCGCCGATAACCTTGTGGATGCCATGCTGACTGCCTTCGGCAAGCCCGATGACTATTCCAAGAAGTTCGGTGACGGCGTGGATGCCGTGGGCGCCGGAAAGGTGCTTGTGACCAATACCTCCACCTGGGACTATTCCTGGTTCAAGAATTATACCTTTGAGTATGATTTCTATCCCATCCCCGGACGCAGCGGTGAAGAACCCAACATCATCACCTATACCGACCACGCTTTCATTTCCTCCACCTGCAATGCTCCCGAGGCCGCGTATGAAGTGCTCAAATTCGTCACCTTTGGCGATGGCGGCTATCAGGCGCTGCTGGACCACAGCGAGGCACAGAGGGCTGCCGGTGAGGAACCTGATATGTGGCTGCCCATGTCCAAGTGCCCTGCCCAGCTCGAGGCCTTCGAGAAGGTGGATTATGTGCCTCAGGGCGTAAAGTGGATGTTCAATCATATGGACAGCGCCGTTGTGGGCGACTACAACAAGTGCATCCCCGGCATGACCATCTGCATCGAGGATTATCTGAACCCCGCGATCGATGAGGTGCACACCGGCACCTCCGACGCCGAGGCGATCATGGTGGAAACCGAGCAAATGGCCAACAACTACCTGCGTGAGAGCGCCGAGATCTTCAGCGCTCAACTTGCCAAGGTACAGGAAGAATTCAAAAGCACTCATTAATTAATGTAACGCCCGGCGGAAGGCTTCATCCTTTTCAGGTGAGGCTTTCCGCCGGGTGATGGGATCGAGCCATGAAAGCAAAGCACATCCTGTTGATCCTGCTCGCGTGTCTTGTTACGGTGTGCGCGGTGCTGACAGCTGCCGCGCCTGACGCGGACACACAGAGAGAAAGCCTTACCGTGCATGAGGTAACGTCCGAGGAGATCGCCCGGGCGGCGGCCTGCCTTCCGTTTCCGGAGGATCGGGCGGTTTTCGTGTACCCGGAAACGGTGTCTGTGCTGCCCGGGGAGGAGACAGAGCTGAGCGTGACCGCTGATGAGGCCGGAGAGTATCTGCTGGCGGCGTCTGTGCGGGTGTCCGGAAACCGCACGGGGGACTGCTGCGTCCTGATCACGACGAAAACAGGAGCGGAGCGGGCCGCGCTGCCCGTGCTCTGGCACGACGCGCCGGGTGCTTACGCGGCGGACCGCTACGGCAATGAGACCGTGCCGGATCAGCTGCGCTATACCGGAGCCGTTACGGGATTTCTTTACCGGGCGGATACCGTGTGTGATGAGCTTCTCACACTGGCGCTTGAAAAAGGCGAAAACAGGATCGTCTTTTCCGAAGCGGATGAAAAAGCGGAGCTGCTTTCCGTGTGGCTGGTCAGAAAAGAAGCGGAGCCTGCCTATGCCGAATACCGTGCGGCACATGCCGCGGGGGAGCAGGTCTGTCCCGGAACGGGCATTTCCGTGCAGGCGGAAAACTACACGGCAAAATCCGCCTCCGGCATTGTTGCCGCCGCGGTGAGAAGCGCCGATGTTGAGCCGTATGTTACCGGAAAAGGTCTGATCAATACGCTGGACGGCGGCAGCACGAAGCAGGCCGGCGCAGAGGTGATCTATACCTTTACAGTGGATGTGCCCGGCTGGTACGCGCCGGAATTCCGCTACGCGCAGATGCACACGGAGGATATGAGCTGCTACAGAACGCTGAAGCTGGACGGGCAGATCCCCTTCGCGGAGGCGGCGGGCATTCCCTTCGGCTATACCGGATACTCCTGGGAGCTTTGCGGCATACCGGACGGTAACGGCGGAAACGCTATGCTGTGGCTTGAAAGCGGGGAGCATACGCTTTCGCTCACATCCACGCTGCATGAATACAGCGGAGAGCTGGCGGAGCTGTCCCTTCTGGCGGATGAGATCCGCGATACGGCATTGACCATCCGCAAGGTGACCGGCAACAGCGCGGACCGCTACCGCACCTGGAACATGGAGGAATTTGTGCCCGGCATATCGGAGCTGCTTTCCGGTATGGCGGAGAGAGTAGACCGTGTATATGATTCCCTGCGGGAGAAATGCGGCGGCGAGCCCAGTTTCGCAGGCACGCTGAAGGTGGCCTCGGCCAATCTCAGAATGCTGGCGGCGGAGCCGGAGCGTCTGCCTTCCAATATGGCACTGTTTTCGGAGGGCTCTTCCTGCGTAAGCCAGCGGCTTGCCGATGTGAGCGACGCGCTTCGTGATCAGGGAGTGGATCTGGACAGGATCGTACTGAACGGCACCGGCAGCCCGCGTGCGGAAAAAAGCGTAAGCCTGTGGCAGACGCTGAAGGTGGAAGCGAAGAAATTCATTGCCTCCTTTTCGGGAGACACACAGGGCTACAGCAACGCGAAGGGCAGCAACGGGGAGAAGCTGGTCGTTTGGATGAACCGCCCGCTGCAGTATGTGACGCTTCTGCAGCAGATGGCGGATGCCGAATTCACTGCCCGCACAGGCATACCGGTGGAGATCTTCATCATGCCCAGCGAAAGCAAGCTTGTGCTTTCAAACGCCGCGGGGGATACGCCGGATGTGGCCCTTTCGGTAGCGAACCAGACACCCTATAATCTTGCGCTGCGCGGAGCGGCGGCCGCGCTTTCCGATTTTGAGGATTTCTATCCCTTCATTAGCAGGGATTACAATATCGCGGCCTATTCCGGTCTGATATTGAACAACAGGGTCTACGGCGCACTGGAAACCAGTGACTTTTATATAATGGTGTACAGAAAGGATATCCTGAAGGCGCTGGATATCCCCGCCCCGGAGACCTGGGAGGATGTGATCGGCATCCTTCCCAAGCTGCAGCGCTACGGAATGAACTTTTTCACGCCGATCGCCGGCAACAAGGGTTCCAAGTATCTTCATGAAACGACACCCTATCTTTTCCAGGCGGGAGCGCAGCTGCTTTCGGGCGACGGCTTCAGCGTGGATTTCACCGGGGAGGAAGCCTATAACGGCTTCAAAATGATGACGGACCTGTACCTGAAATACAGCCTTACTCAGGATACCCCCAATTTTTACAACCATTTCCGGTACGGCCTGATCCCCATCGGCATCACCAATTATTCCACCTACATCCTGCTGAAAAACGCCGCGCCCGAGATCGCCGGGCAGTGGGAAATGACGCTGGTGCCGGGCACTCGCGCGGCGGACGGCAGCATTCTGCGCTGCCAGGTGGCCGGCGACAAGACGGACCTGATCTTCGCGTCCTCTGAGATGAAGGAGGAGGGCTGGGAATTTCTCAAATGGTGGCTGAGCAGTGAGGTGCAAAGCGAGTACGCGAACCGGCTGCTTACCCGGTACGGCCCGGAATACTTCTGGAATACCGCCAATATGACCTCCTTTTCTTCCTATCCGATGGATAAAAACGACATCGATACCGTGCTTACACAGTGGAAGGAAAACACAAAGGAGCTGCAGAAGCATCCCGCCTCCTATATGATCGAGCGTGAGATCAGCAATGTGTGGAGCGCCGTGACGGTGAACGGTAAGGATCTGCGTACCGCGCTCGTACAGGCTGAGACCAATGTGAACCGGGAGATCAGGCAGAAGCTGACGGAATTCGGCTATATGAAGGACGGAGAAAAGCTGAAGGATTATCCGGTGCTGACGGATGAGGAACTTTACCGGCTGATCACGGAAAACGGAGAGGGGGAGTGATGAGCATGATAAAGAAAATGCGCCGCGGCAGCTGGGTGCTGCTGCTCGTACCTTATCTGGTCTTCTTTTCCCTGTTCATCATCGTTCCGATCCTTGCGGCGATCGGGCTTTCGTTTACGCAGTTCGATTCCATACAGGTTCCGGTTTTCAACGGGATCGACAATTATGTAAGGATCTTTACTCAGGACACCGTATTCATGCAGCATGTGCTGCCCAACACCGTGCTGTTTTCGGTCATCGTTGGCCCGGGAGGCTATCTGCTTTCGGTGCTGATGGCATGGCTGCTGGCACAGCTCACCAAGGTGCCGCGTACGATATTCACGATCATCGTCTATTCGCCCTCGCTGACCGCGGGCGTCATCATGACCACGGTATGGCAGGTGATCTTCTCCGGCGATCAGGCCGGCTATCTCAACAGCCTGCTGATCGAGCTGGGCCTTGTGACGCAGCCGGTCACCTTCCTGCAGAGTGAAACGATGATCATGCCCATCATGATCTTTGTATCTCTGTGGAGCAGCATGGGGATCGGCTTCCTGGCTATCCTCGCCGGCTTTGTGGGGATGGATCAGGAGCTGCTTGAGGCCGCCAGGCTGGACGGTGTGAACTCCCGTTTTCAGGAATTGATCTATGTGATCATTCCCTACACTAAGCCTACCATGCTTTTCGGCGCGGTGATGGCCATGGTAAATACATTTGCAGGCAGCGGCATCGGTGTGAGCCTTTCGGGAACGAACCCCACTCCGGGCTACGCGGGACAGCTGATCGTGAACCATATCGAGGATGTAGGCTATATCCGTTATGAGATCGGCTATGCCAGTGCTGTATCGGTGGTACTGCTGCTGTTCATCTGGTGGTGTTCCAAGGTTTGCTACAAGGTGTTCGATGTGAGCGATCAATGAAGAAAGGCCGGGTTTGAAGATCGTATACGTCCGGTTTTCAGACAGCCCATTGGTGTCTCATCCGGAGGGCAGGCCATAAGTCTGGAAATGGTCTCGGCCCATTTCCAAACAGCCCGTCGCTGCCTCATCCGGAGGGAGGAATATAAGTATGAAAAGACAGAGAACAGGGATCAACCCGAAGTATTTCCATCCGAGCCAGATCAGGATCTATCTTGTGCTTTTGCCCATTATCCTGATAATGCTCCTGCCGATCCTGTATATCTTTTCCAGCGCCTTCAAGCCGCTGGATGAGCTGTTTGCCTATCCGCCCCGCTTTTTCGTGGAAAAGCCCACACTGAACAACTTTATCAAGCTGTTTACCGTATCCTCCGCTACCGCCGTTCCGGCTTCCAGATATCTTTTCAACAGTATCCTGATCACGGCGGTGATGGTGGCGGCTACGCTGTTTGTATCGGTGGGCGCGGCGTATGTGTTTTCCAAAAAGCGGTTTCGCGGCAAGGAAAAGCTGTTCAAGATCAATCAGCTGGCAATGATGTTCGTGCCGGTGGCCGTGACCATCCCGAGATACCTTGTGATGGACAGGCTGGGGATCCTCAATACCTTCTGGGCGCATATCCTGCCCGCGCTCGCGACACCGGTAGGGCTGTTCCTGATGAAGCAGTTCATTGACGGCGTGCCGGACGCGATCGTGGAGGCTGCCGTACTGGACGGCGCGGGAGATCTCAGGATCCTTCTGAAAATGATCGTGCCCCTGATCCGCCCGGCGATGGCCACTGTGGGGATCCTGGTTTTCCAGAATGTATGGAACGCGACAGAGGCTTCCGTACTGCTGATCGATGATGAGCAGCTCAAGAACTTTGCCAACTATGTATCCGTTCTTTCCTCATCCTCCGGCAACAGTGTGGCGGGACAGGGCATGGCCGCGGCCGGAAGCATGATCATGTTTGTGCCTAATATCGTGCTGTTCATCATTCTTCAATCCCGCGTGATGAACACCATGATGTATACGGGCGTCAAGTAGACCGATCACAAAAGAAAGGAGGTCCGCTATGAAGATCATCCGAAGCAGGTCCGCGGCATGCCTGCTGCTGGCTGTCTGTGTGCTTTTCGCGGCGCGCTTTCCCTGTGCGCTGGCCGAAAACGCGACCAGCTATTCCTATACGCTTTCCGGAGACGGTACCTGGCGCATGACGCAGGATACCTACTGCCCGGCGGGCGTCCTTTTCAGGCAGGAAGGGCTGAAGAACCCGGAGGATATCTGCTGCTACGAAAATGTGCTGTATGTGGCGGATACCGGAAACGGGCGTGTGCTCAGTTGCGATATCGAAACAGGGGCTTACGCGGAAGTGGCCCCGGGCATGTTTTCATCGCCCACCGGTGTTTACGCGAATGAGCTGGGCCTGTTTGTGGCGGACCGGGGCGCGGCCGAGGCCTACTGGCTGGACCGGGACGGAAACCTGCTGAAAACCTATTCGAAGCCTCAAAGCGCGTCCTACGGGGCAAGCAATGTATATCTGCCCATGAAGATCACGGCGGACAGCCAGGCCAATGTGTATGTGCTGAGCGCCGGTACCTATCACGGATTGGTGCAGTTTGACCGGGACGGCGAGTTTACCGGCTTTTTTGCCGCTAATGAGACCAGTCTTTCCGTAAAGCAGTGGCTGCAGTATGTGTTTTTTACCGATGAACAGAAGGCGAAGCTGTTTGATATCACGCCTGTCAGCTTCAATAATCTGGCCATACGCCGGGATGAGGGGCTGGTATATACCCTGACGCCCGAAAGTGTGCGCGGCGTGAAGCTGCACAGCGTGGCAGGCGGAAATATCCTGTCCTCCTACTCGAGAGGAGAAGGAAGATATGAGGATATTGCCCTCGGCAACGGAAACAGGATCTTCGTTGTGACCGCGAGCGGGATCGTGTATGTGTACACGGCGGCGGGTGAGCCGCTGTTCAGCTTCGGCGGGCAGGCTGTGGCGGCGGATGTGGCCGGATACGCGACGGTGGTATCGGGTATCGCCGCGGACGGCTATGACTGTGTGTATCTGCTGGACCAGCAGCGCGGCTTTGTACATTCCTATATCCCTACGGAATTCACCTCCCTCATCTATGGGGCGCTTTCGGCCTCGGACGGGGGAAAATATGAGGAGAGCGCCGGGCTGTGGAACCAGGTGCTGAAGCTCGCGCCTGATTTTCCGGCTGCCTACAACGCGATGGCGGAGGCTGCCATGCGGCAGGGAAAATGGGAGGAAGCAAGAGAAGCGTACCGCCGGGCGGATAACCGCGAAGGGTATTCCTCCGCCCAGTGGGAGATCAGAAATGTGTGGATCGGGAAATATTTCTCGCTGATCCTCATCCTTGCCGTGTCCCTGCTGACTGTGCTTTCCGTTGTGAAAAGGATCTTCAGAAGGATCGGTATCGATAAAAAGCTGCGCGGGATAAGGGACATGGTGTTTTCGGGACGGCTCTTTAAGGAGCTGGGACTGGTGTTCTACGCGATCCGGCATCCGATAGATGTATGGTTCTATGTGAAAAGAGAACAGCGCTGCTCTGTTGGCTCCGCGTGCATCATTTACGCGCTTTGCTATCTTGTGTTTGTATGGGACATGGCCGGTAAGGGGTATGTTTTCAACCGGGCGGATCTTTCCCACACCTCTCCCTTTTACTACGCGGCGGTGTTCTTCCTGCCGCTCGCGCTGTGGGTGGTATGCGGCTACATGGTAAGCTCGGTGATGTACGGCGAGGGGCATTTCCGCTCTGTTTTCATCGCTGGCGCTTATATGCTGTCTCCTTATCTGGTATTTATGCCTGTTCTGGTCCTTCTGTCCCTCGTACTTACGCTCAATGAGGCTTTTGTGATCGAATTCGGCACGGTGCTGATATGGGCCTGGGCGGCGATCCTGCTTTACCTCAGCGTAAAGGAGGTCCATAACTATTCGCCCCGGCGCACGCTGGGCGCCATTGCCGTGACACTGTTTTTCATAATCATCGTGATCGTGGCGGCGGCGATCGTATACATGCTGTGCCATGAGGCGGTGGATATGGCTGTGACCGTTGTGAAGGAGGCGCTGTACCGTGTCTGATCTTTTCAAAAGGCTGGCCGCGTTTCTGGTGTTCATCGCGCTCGCGGTGGGGGAATTTGCCCTGCTCGGCAGAAAGCAGGTGACCGCTCCTGTGCAGGAAAATACCGGCGCGGAGACGGAAAACGACGGCTATGCCGCCGCTCCGGCCGTGAACAGGCTGGACCTTGAAAGCAACCGGTATGTCCATCCCGCCGCGGAGGGCGGCCCGGGGCGCGAACTGTCCACAGAGGGCTTTGATAAGCTGCTGGAAAACGACCGGCTGGAATTGTGGATGAGGACGGACTGCTGCGATATCCGCGTCGTGAACAAGGAAAACGGTTATGTATGGGGCGGTATCGAGGAAAGCACGACAAAGGATCTGAACAAGCGCTGGAAAAAGGTGGCCTCCTCTCTTCTGACGGTGAATTACCTGAACAGCCAGCTTACCGAGGAAACGGCCTATCTGGCGGATGAAGGCACCGGGAAGACCTGGGAATGCGTGAACGGTGAGGTGCGTATCCACTGCACCTTCCCGGATATCGGCCTCAAGGCGGAGCTTTCGCTGACTCTGAATGAAAACACGCTTACTGTGAGCCTGCCCGATGACGGGCTCCGTGAGGGAGCGGATTTTCCGGTCACCTCTGTCACCTTCCTTCCGTTTTTCGGCGCGGCAAGGCTGGATGAGACGAACGGCTACTTTTTCCTCCCGGACGGCTGCGGCGCGCTGATGCGTTTCACCGAGGGACGCGAGTACATCTCAAGCTTTGCAAGGCGCGTATACGGAAACGATCTCGGCATTGAAAGCGCGGATACGCTGAACGGGCTTTCCGATGTGGCGCTGAGACCGGTGGAATTTGCCGTGCCGGAGCGCGAGGTGATGATGCCGGTGTACGGCGCGGTGCACGGCGTACATGAGAATGCTTTTCTTACCGAGATCACGGGCGGGGCGGAGTATGCCCGGATCCTTGCCGACCCTGCCGCTCCGCGGCTCAATTATCACTATATCCGCACGGAATATATCTACCGTGAAGCCTATATCCAGCCCACCTCCCAGAACGGCTCGGGCGTGCGTGTGGTGCAGAGCGTGAGAAACAGCGTGGACCCCTGTCAGACCTATACCTTCCTGACCGGGGAGGACGCGGATTATTCCGGTATGGCCCGTGCCTACCGCGCCTCTCTTGAAAAAAGAGGCGTACTGACCCGGCTGCCCGGAACGGCTTCCCCCGCGCTGTGCCTGCGTGTCATCGCGGCTGTGCGGGACCGGGGAATGCTGACCAATTCCACTGTCCTGTCCACCGGCGCCGCAAAGATCCTTGAGATCGCGGACGCGCTTGAGAAGGCGGGAGCAGGCGATACGCTGTTTGTATTGGACGGAGCGTTTGAGGGAGGAACAGGCGGCTATGACCTGAAAAACGCTTCTCTTGAAGGGGAACTCGCGGACGGGAGCACGCTTGAGGATTTGAACGCGCGTATCTGCGCCGCCGGGGGAAGACTGCTGCTGCGTTTTGACCCGATCCGGCTCACGGAGGATCAGTATACTCTCCGGACGGATATCGCCACCCGCATTTCTCAGCAGCCGATCGTGATCTCCGCGGAAAATGATACGCTGCTTTTTCCGGAAACCCGCTACAGGAAAAACGGACAGATCTCCCTTTGCACCGACAACGCGCTGCGGCTTGCCGCGGAGCATGGTCTGGATTGCTGCGCGGCCGGCATAGGCGAGCTTCTGTATTCGGATCACCAGAAAAACGAGGGGCTTACCCGTACGCAGGCCATGAACGGGCGGAAAACGCTTGCCGCTCAGGCCGGCGTTGCCGCTGTGGAAGCGCCGTACGCCTTCATGTGGGAAAATGTCCGTACGGCGTCCGGCCTGCCGATGTCCGCTTCCCAGTACCTGTATGAGACCGATACCGTGCCGTTCCTTCAGATGGTGGTCCACGGCAGTATCACACTGTACGCCCCCGCCGCGAACGAAAACGGCATGAGCACGGGAGACGCGCTGCGCTGTATCGAATACGGGCAGTATCCCTCCTTCGTCATTACGGGATCGGATAATTATACGCTGAAGGACAGCGCGCTGACGGGTGTGTATTCCAGCTGCTGGGATACCCTTGAAAGCGATGTCGCGCGCATGGCGCTCACCGTGAAAGAGGCGCTGAACGGCCTTGAAAGTACGCGTGTGATATCTCATGACGCGCTTGGCACGGGAACGGTGCGCGTGACTTACGAAAACGGTACCCGCATCTATGTCAATTACGGAACAGTCAACGCGGAAGCGGACGGATATACTGTGCCCGCGCGGGGATATCTGCGCGCCGATACGCCGGAAGCAAGATAAACGGAAGGAGGAGACCGGAATGAAAAAAAGGCGGATCATCAACGGCTACCTGTTTGTTCTGCTGTGGATCATCGGCTTTCTTATCTTTACCTGCTGGCCGGTGATCTATTCCCTGTACCTCAGCCTGTGCAGTGTGCGCATCGTTCCGGGATCGGTGCAGACGGAATTCATCGGTATCACGAATTATCTTGACGCTTTCCGGTCGGATGTGAATTTTACGGGGCTGCTGCTTCCAAAGCTCAGGGATCTGGCGGTGTATACGCCGATGGTCGTCGTGTTCAGCCTGATCTGCGCGATGCTGCTCAACGGGAAATTCCGCTTCCGTACGGTGTTCAGAGCCATCTTCTTTATGCCCGTGGTCATGATCGGAGGACCGGTCATCAGCAATCTGATCTCCGGCAAGGCGCAGGAGGTGATCAACCCGGACAAGTTCATGATCTACCGCTTCTTTACGGAGCTGCCTCAAAGCGTCAGCTTCGCCGGAAGTCCCTTCCTGTTTATCTTTGATAACCTTGTTCTGATCCTGTGGTATTCCGGCGTGCAGATCATTCTGTTTATCGCCAGCCTTCAGAAAACGGACCGTTCCATTCTGGAGGCCGCCCGCATCGACGGTGCCTCGGGCTGGGAGATCTTCTGGAAGATCACGCTGCCCTCTCTCAGGGGCATCACGATGATCACCACTGTTTATACAGTGGTCAATCTGGCGCAGATGGACGGGGAACTGAATACCTATATCGCGAACTACATGTTTTCCTCAACGAAGGTGTACAGCTATTCGGCGGCAATGGCCTGGATCTATATGCTGGTGCAATTGATACTGATCCTGCTGGTGTTTATGATCCTGCATGAAAAGAAAGAAAAACCGGGAGCGGAACGGGGGAGGTGATCGGGGTGAAAAAAGCAAAGCGGGCGGAGATACGGAAGCGTACCGGATGGGAATGGCAGAGAACGCGTGTTTTCGGCGTAAAGACCGTGCGCTATATCCTTTTGCTCGCCTTCACCTTTGCCTATATTTATCCGCTGCTGTATATGAACACGGTCAGCCTGATGGATGTGAAGGACCTGGCCAACCCGTCCGTCACATGGATCCCGAGCAGCATTTATACCGGAAATTACGAAAAAGCGCTCAAGGTGCTGAACCTCGGGAACACGCTTCCCGTATCCCTCCTGCTTTCCGCTGTGCCCGCTCTGCTGCAGACTGTGGCGGCGGGCCTGACGGGCTACGGCCTGGCAAGGTATCAGTTTCCCGGGCGGAAGGTGATCATCGTTCTGATCGTGACCACATTCTTTATTCCTCCGCAGATCACGATGATCCCGAAATATATGCTGTTCAGCAGGCTGGGGCTGCTCGAAACGCCTCTGTGCATCCTTTTGCCCGCTCTCGGCGGGCAGGGGATCAACAGCGCGATCTTCGTGCTGGTGTTCTATCAGTTTTTTGACAGCTATCCGGTATCGCTGGATGAGGCGGCCAAGCTGGACGGCGCTTCCGACTGGACGATCTTCTGGAAGATCGCGCTGCCGGTATCGGTGCCGGCGATGATCATCAGCCTGCTGTTTTCCTTTGTATGGTACTGGAACGAAACCTATATATCCTCACTTTTCCTGAACGGCACCTGGCAATCGCTTACGATCGCGCTGAAAAACTTCAGCTTTTCCTTCAGCAGGATGTATCCCACCGTGCCCGGCAGCATCGCGAACCAGCTGAGCGAGGGCGTTACGATGGCGGCGACCAACATATCGATTCTGCCGCTGGCGCTGTTCTACCTGCTCGTGCAGCGGCAGTTTGTGGAAAGTGTGGATAAATCCGGCATAACCGGGATCTGAAAGGAGAAATATGATGCGAAAGTGGTTTGCTTTGCTGATGCTGTCGGTACTGTGCCTGAATTGCGCCCTTGCCGAAACCGGAGAGACGGTGGATGTGTATATCAGGGCGGATACGGTGCTGAACAGTGATTTTTCCGGCTTCGGTATCGAATGGGATCCTCACGCGGAATCCAGAGTGACCGACAGTGAATGGCAGACGCTGACGGAGCGGGTGGAATACCTGCGGCCGGAGCTGGTGCGCTGCATGGTGCTGGCCAGATGGTATCTGAAGGTCTCCGGTGATACGGTGAAGGCGGATCTGGACAATTATGAGATGCGGCGCGCGATGAAGGTATTGGACTGGTGCCAGGAGCACGGCGTCACGGTGGTCTGGGGCGACTGGGGTCCGGCCGGAAGGATGCGCTTTGACGATCGTCAATGGGCGGAGGGCATGGCCCTGTGCCTGGACAGGCTGATAAATGAAATGGGTTACACCTGCATAAAGTATGTGAATATCGGCAATGAACCGGACGGAAGCTGGTCTGACTGCGGAAACTTCCGGCTTTACGCCGCCGGTGTGCGCAACCTGTATGCGGAGCTGGAAAAGCGCGGCCTGCTTGAGAAGGTCTCCGTTTCCGGCCCGGATGTATACGGAGAATGGAGCTGGCTGGATAAAGCGGCGGATGAGCTGGACGGTCAGCTGGGCAATTTTGACTTTCACTGGTATCCCGATGCCGCGGGGATCGCGGCGGGAAACCCGGAGATCAGGCTGAGGAGAAAACTGAAAAACCTGTCTGATAAGCTGGGCGGAAGACATGTGTTTATCTGTGAGACCGGCATCGCGGACGGCAAGACCGCCGCGGACCAGCAGCCGAATGTGCGGGAATTCTGGTACGGAGTCGCTCTTTCGGACGCGCTGGTGCAGTATACACGCGCAGGCATTTCCGGTGTGATCGTGTGGGACCTTGAGGATTCCATGCACCCGACCGGTAAGGAATACAAAACCTGGGGATTTTATAATATGAAGGGAGGTGAAAGCGAACAGGCGCTGCGTCCGTGGTACTACGCGTATTCTCTGCTGTGCAGGCTGTTCAGGAGCGGCATGAAAGTGCTGGCGACAGAATGCTCAGATGACTGGGGGATCCGCGTACTGGCGGCGGAGGATGAGAAAGGCGGTTTCAGTATCGTTGTTGTGAACAACAGTGATGAACCGAAAACGGTGCGGCTTTTCCTGAATGATATGAAGCCCTTTGAACAAATGTATATTTACAGGAATTTCGAATCGGACCATCCGGAAGATGAAAAAGGCTTCCCGGCAGTAAGCGAGGTACGGACAGGCGCCCTTTGCGGAACTGAAATGACGGTGGAAATGCCTACCAACGGAACTGTTTACCTGACGACCTATGAACAAAACTGATGGAGGAGACTGAAATGAAGAAACTGCTGGTTCTTGCGCTGGTTATCGCGCTGCTGTCTGTGGCGGGACTTACCGCCGCTCTCGACGAGGAAAACAACGGCTATGATCTGACTGTGTATGTAAAGAACACCGCTGCCTGGGATGTCATCAACATTTACGCCTGGGACAACTATGACGGTGCTGCCACGAATCTGGAATGGGTCGAGACCCCGATGAAGGATCTGGGCAATGGCTGGAAGGCCTATACCCTCACCGCCTACGGCAAGGATTTCTTCCTTTGCTTCCAGAACGGCGGTTCTTCCTGGACCAACGATGTGCCCGTACTGCCCGATGCCACCGAGGTGTGGCTTGATCTGAAGGCGGAAGTGAAGGCGGACCGTCAGGTGTGCCAGTATACCGAGGACCGCTTCAACTGGGAAGACGGTGTCGCTCTGACCGTGAACATGAAGAATGAGGCGGGCTGGGAGATCGTGAATATCTATGCCTGGGATAACTATGACGGCGCTGCCACCAATCTGGAATGGGTAGAAACCCCCATGGCGGATGCTGAGGAAGGCTGGAAGACCTACACCCTGACCGCCTACGGCAAGGATTTCTTCCTCTGCTTCCAGAACGGCGGATCCTCCTGGACCAATGATGTGCCCGTACTGCCCGGCATGCTTGAAGTGACCCTGGTGCTGAAGGATGAAGTGAAGGCGGACCGTCAGGTGTGCCAGTATCTGCTCAGCGAAGCCCCCGCCGAAGAAGCTGCTCCTGCTGAGGAAGCCGCTCCCGTTGAGGAAGCTGCCCCTGCTGAGGATGCCGCTCCCGCTGAGGATCGCGGAGAAGGCACCGCGCTTACCGTTTATATGAAGAACGATGCCGCCTGGGAAGTGATCAATATCTTTGCCTGGGATGATTACAACGGCGAAGCGACGGACATGGAATGGGTCGAGACCCCCATGGCGGCGGGTGAGAACGGCTGGTACAGCTTTACCCTGCACACCTGGAAGGAATTCTATCTCTGCTTCCAGAACGGCGGTTCCGTATGGTCCAATGATGTTCCTGTGGAAGCCGGTGCTTCCGAGGTGTACCTGATCATGAAGGATCAGATCAAGGGAGACCGTCAGGTGTGCCAGTATACCGAGGACAGACCGTAATAAACTGCTTACTGTTTCGGTAAAATAACTGATCGGGGCGGTACGGGGGAGCCTTGCTTCCTCCGTGCCGCCCTTCAGCAGGCTTCAGCCTGTTTGTTTCAGGTGCTCCGGACCCGCGCTGCGGGGCGGGATCCGTTATGCTTTTTCGGATACAAATACAAAGGGGGAAATGAGATGAGCTGTTCCGCGATGCCGGAGTTGTGCTATACAGTATGCAATGAAGGAAAGGGATTCAGAAAATTCCGCGGTCTGGGGGTGCAGTGGGACCCTCACGGAGTGCATCCGGTCACGGATGAGGAATGGAAAACCATTACGGAACATGCCCGGGCAATGGATCCGGCTTTTGTGCGCCTGATGATCTATGCCCCTACCTATTGCGCCGGAATGGGAGAGGACGGGGAGCCTGTATACCGTTTTGACAGCAACGGTGTTCAGGCGCTGCTGAGGGAACTGGACTGGCTTGAGAGCCATCATGTGGAAACGGTACTGGGCGAATGGGAGGCTCCGGGACGCTTCGGAGGCCCCTTTGAAGGCATTGAGACCGGTGATGAGCGTTGGACGAAGATCATCGGCGGTTTTTTGGATTATCTGATCAATGAGAAGAAGTATACCTGTATACACTATTTCAATTATATCAATGAAGCCAATTCGGAATGGTCCTGGTGCGCGGATTGGGAGAAATGGCGCAAGGGGATCCTTTCACTTCATGAGGAACTGGTAAAACGCGGTCTGGACGGAAAGATCGGGATCACCGGCCCGGACAGCGTATGGGATGAGGAAGACGCGTGGATCCGGAACACGGCGGAGGACAAGGCTGTCCATGACCGGGTCGCGATTTATGATATCCATATGTATCCCACCATTGAAGAGATCCGCTCCGGAAAGGTGGAGGAAAAGATCCGCGCGAATCACCTGATCGCCCCGGATAAGGATTTCTATATGACAGAGGTGGGCATGCTGACCGGAAAAACGATGGGTGATTCGCAGCCGAATGTGAAAACCTACGCGTACGGGGTGATCATGGCCGATGTGGCGGCGCAGGTCATTTCCGGCGGACTGAACGCGCTGTCCATATGGGATCTGGATGACGCGATGCACAATCAGGGCAACGGATATCCTAAAACCGATATCCGCTCGCTGAAGATGTGGGGCTTTTTCAATTCCGTTGCCGGGCGTGTTTTCGGGATGCCGGAGGAGGAAAAGCTGCGCCCGCACTTTTTCACCTGGTCTCTGATGTGCCGTCTTTTCCGTCCGGGCAGCGAGGTGCTGAAAACGGCGGGCGATACGGATATGCCGCGTATCACGGCGATGAGAAGCCCGGAGGGCAGGCTGAATATGATGCTTGTGAACCACAGTGAGAGCGGGAAAGAAACGGAGCTTCTTTTGCCTGTTCCGGATGGCACCCGCTTTACCTGTTATGTATACCGTGAGAACGGACGAAAAACAGACGGGAAGGGATATCCTCTTCCTGAGGGAACCGCTGTGTGTGAAAACGGCAGGATAAGTATGTCTGTTTTGCCGATGGAGGTTGTATTCCTCGAAGAAGAATAATATAATACCATCGATAACGATTCGGAGGCGTACTGTATGATCGAGAAAAGCCTGAACGGAAGCTGGAGGATGACCGGCGCGGACAAGAAGGAATATACCGCGCAGGTTCCCGGAAGCGTTTTAAGAACATTGCTTGAGCATAAGGTGATCCCCGACCCCTTTGACGGGATCAATGAGCCGCTCGGTACCGCGGCCACCGAAGCTGAATACGCGTTTGAAAGGACCTTTGAGGTGAGCGCGGAGGAACTGTCCCGGGAACACTGCGATCTGGTGTTTGAAGGGCTGGATACGCTTGCCCGCGTGGAGCTGAACGGAAAATGCATCGCGGAAACGGATAATATGCACAGAACATGGCGTTTCCCCGTGAAGCAGCTGCTTTTGCAGGGCGAAAACAAGCTGCGTGTCACATTTGCTCCGGCGCTGGACTATGTGAGGAAGGCCGCGAAGGAGGATTCCGAGGTGACCTATATCGGGGGAAGCGGCATTTACGGTACCGGCGCGATCCGGAAGGCGCACTATATGTTCGGCTGGGACTGGGGCCCCGCTCTTCCCGATGCCGGTATCTGGCGCGATGTGACGCTGGAGGCCTATTCCGCAAGGCTGGAGGATGTGCTGATCCGCCAGAAGCATCATAACGGTGAGGTGAAGCTGTCTGTTGCCGTCCGGACGGGCGCGGAGACGGTGAAAGTGCTTTTGAAGGATCCGGACGGACGGGAAACCGCCTGTGTGACGGTAAACAGCAATGAAAAAGCCGAAATAGCGGTTCACGATCCCCGCCTCTGGTGGCCGAACGGGCTGGGCGAACAGCCGCTGTATACGATTGAGGTGGCCGCGTTGAATGCCGGCCGCGAGGAGGACAGAAGGGAATACCGGATCGGCCTGAGGACCATGACCGTGTCCCGGGAGAAGGATCAGTGGGGAGAGGAATTTGCCTTCTGCTGCAACGGCGTGAAGTTTTTCGCGATGGGCGCGGACTATATCCCCGAGGATAACCTGCTCACGAGAATGGAACGCGATAAGACGGCCCGCCTGCTGGAGGACTGCCGGGAAGCCCATTTCAATGCGGTACGCGTATGGGGCGGCGGCGTTTATCCTTCAGATGATTTTTATGACCTGTGCGATGAAAAGGGTCTCGTGGTGTGGCAGGATATGATGTTTGCCTGCAATACCTACCGCCTGACCGACGCGTTCCGCGAGAATGTGTCGGCGGAGGCGGTGGATAACCTGCGCCGCATCCGTCATCACGCCTCCCTCGGCATGATCTGCGGCAACAACGAGATGGAAACGGCGTGGAATGAATGGGATGATGTGAAAAACCAGTCCGAAGCGCTCCGACAGGATTATCTGGAGCTGTTTGAAAAGGTGCTTCGCGATATCAGCGCGAAAGAAGCGCCTGATACCTTCTACTGGCCCTCTTCTCCCTCCTCCGGCGGATCCTTTGACGATCCCAACAGCCTGAACAGAGGCGATGTGCATGACTGGTCCGTGTGGCACGGACGCCGACCGTTCTCTGATTTTACGGAGCGTTATCCTCGCTTCTGCTCGGAATTCGGCTTTGAAAGCTTTCCCTGTATGGAAACGCTGCGTTCCTTTGTGCACAGCGAACGGGATATGAATCCGTTTTCCCGTGTGATGGAGAGCCATCAGAAATGCAACAGCGGCAATGCCACAACGCTTTACTATCTGTCCCAGACGCTTTCCTATCCCTATTCCATGGAGCAGCTGGTGCATTCCTCCCAGTTTTTGCAGGGAGAAGCAATGAGGGCCGGTGTGGAGCACTGGCGGCGCAATCGCGGGCACTGCATGGGCGCCGTTTACTGGCAGCTGAACGACTGCTGGCCGGTGGCCAGCTGGGCGGGGATCGACTGCTTCGGGCGCTGGAAGGCCCTGCACTATATGGCAAAGCGCTTTTTTGCCCCCGTGCTGGTCAGCCTCGGCAGAGACGAACGCGGCTGGATCTGCGTGATCTCCAACGAACGTCGGGAAGCCTTCAGAGGAAAGGTGATCTGCCGTCTCAGAAATGCTGACGGAGAGATCCTGCGCGAGGTGACGGCCGGAGCGGAGCTGAGGGAGATGAGCGCGGCGCCGGTGCTGGCGATCCAGCCCGGAGAGGGTGAAAAGGACGCGTTCGTCCAGTGCGTGCTGCTGAATGAGCAGGGCGACACCGTGAGCGAAAACCTGGAGCTTCCCGTACCGCCCAAGCACTTCCCGCTTTCGGACCCGGAGATCTGCGTGGAATGTGAAGGAAACAGCATCCGTATCACGGCGGACCGCTTCGCGCTGGGCGTGGCGCTGGAGGCAGGGGAGGCCCGTTTCAGCGATAACTGGTTTGCCCTGTACCCGGGCGAGACCCGCACGGTGACCGCGGACCGCAAGATCGGCAAGGATGAACTGAAGATCAATTATCTGAAATAAATACACCGCCGTGAGCCAAAATGCTCACGGCGGCATTTTATGATTTTTTGCACAGGTTCAGTCCGTCTGCTTCTGATTTGCGGAAAGCCTGAGATCCGCCAGCTCCTGATGAGCCGCCTTCAGCAGCTCGTCCCTTGTACAGCCGCATTCCCTGACCGTTACACGGCTGAACACATTTTTCAGCACATGGCCGATCTCCTTTCCCTTCGCGCCCAGCGCGGCGATATCCTCTCCCTTCAGTTCCATATCCTTTACGGAAAGCGGGAGATGATCGCTGATGATCTGCTCCTTGATCGCGCTGAAGACCACAAGCCCGTCCGCCCGCGGGCGCACCCATTCGGCATGAGCCTTCAGGTCGGCATATTTCAGCTTCAGCAGCCCGTCAAACGCCTCACTGCCCAGCTTTGAAAGAAGGGGCCATATGATCTCTTCGCTCAGCGTGATATCATGGTGGCGAACAAGGGTATATACGCTGTCTGCGAGCGCGTTCGGAGCCTTCAAACGCTCCATGATCTGCTTTGTGATCTTCGCGCCGGCCTCCTGATGCCCGCGGAAATGGTCCTGCCCCTCCGCGTCGGTTTCGCGGCAGCACGGCTTGCCGATATCGTGCAGCAGCGCCGCCCAGCGCAGTGTGAGCGTGTTTTCCGCGCTTGCCACGCAGTGCGCCGTGTGCCGCCATACATCCCGGTCGTGATAGATGCTGTTTTGCAGGCATCCGTCCTCCGGCTTCAATTCCGGGATCACCTCAAAAATAATGTTTTTGCATCCGAGCAGCACCGGCTCCGGATCCTTTGCCGAAAGCAGCCCGCAAAGCTCCTGAAACACGCGCTCTATACTGATCAGCTTCAGCTGCCCGCACAGCCTTTCCATTGCCGAAAAGGTCTCATCCTCGATACCAAAGCCCAGACGCGCGGAAAAGCGCACTCCGCGCAGAATGCGCAGCGCGTCCTCCCGGAAACGGTTTTCCGGGACGCCCACCGCGCGCAGGATGCCGTCCTTCAGGTCCTTTTTGCCGCCGAAGGGATCGACCACTTCTCCCGTTACGGGGTCATAGGCCATGGCATTCACGGTAAAATCGCGCCTCGCCAGATCCTCTCGCAGGGAGGAGGTGAAGGTGACGCTGTCCGGATGGCGGGAATCGGTATAGGCGCCGTCGGCGCGGAAGGTGGTGATCTCTATCGGCTTTCCGTCAAGAATGAGTGTAACGGTGCCGTGCTTGAGCCCTGTATCCGCTGTACGCTCGTTTCGGAACACTTCAAGCATCTGCTCCGGCAGCGCGTCGGTACAAAGATCCCAGTCATGGGGAGAGCCCCCCATCAGGGTATCGCGCACGCATCCCCCCACCGGATAGGCATGGAAGCCCGCACCGGCAAGCATGGAGATGGCCGCGGCCGCGTAGTCGGGTACAGAAAAGATCATAAAGCGCCTCCGGGATCAAAACATTGCAACAATGTACAGTATAGCATTTTGCGGCGCTTTTTTCAAACCTTGCGTGATAACCGGATGCGTGGTAAAATAAACACAGTATGTGCATGCATACGGGAGAGAGGGATCAGTCAATGGATGAGGTGCTGCTTTCGGCGCGCGGGATGATGAACGGGGTAACGCCCCTGAATACGGATTGCGGCCGTCTCTGCCGCGCTGCCTGCTGCCGGCCGGATGAAGACGGCAATGGGGGAATGCTGCTTTTCCCGGGTGAGGAAACGCTCTATTCCGTTTTGCCGGAGGGATGGCGGCTGGAAAAGAACGAACTGGGCACGTTGCTGATCTGCTCCGGCACCTGCGACAGAGCGGCACGGCCGCTTTCCTGCATGCTGTTTCCGCTGTGGATCTTTCCGGAGGAACCGGGCCTGATCCGTCCCGATCCGCGCGGACGGCAGGTGTGTCCGCTGGCCAGGCGCAGCCTGCAGGCGCTGTCTCCCGTCTTTATTGAGGCGGCAAAAAAAGCCGCGGAGATCCTGTGCCGCGAAAGGATCCATCGGGAATTCATAGAAAGGATCGATCGCGCCATAGCGGACTCATTTTATATTTAGGGTGTGTTTTTAAATTCAAAACGATGCATTTTCAGCATCTTTTCCGTCATTTCTGCGTTGTCGAACCTCGATTTACCTCCAGTAAACCTTCGGTTCTTCGCCTTGAACTGACGGAAAATCTGCTTGAAACTGCACATTCCTCATTTTAGAGACACACCCTAGGAAACATTGATCTATCCGGCAGGCTCAACCGCGGAGCCTTATGCGCGATCTGCCTGTAAAGATCCGCACGCGGCGGAACATGCATCGCTTGACCGGTGCATCTTCATCGGTTACTGACGGTAAGGAGTGGGTGAAATGGCCTGGATTCAGGTACCGTGTACGCTGGAGAAATATCCCGGCGCGCCGGAGGGACACTTTTTTCTGGGAGACAATGCCGTATGTGACCTTTCGGCATGGGAAGGACAGGTACAGTGTGTGTATATGGATCCTCCGTTCATGACGGGGGAAAGCTTTGTGTACCGCGGACGCGTCGGCGAAAAGGGCTGGGCGGACGGAACAGGCCAGTTCACACTGGACGCTTTTTCTGATAAACTGGATAAGGCCTCCTATCTGGACATGCTGCGGGGCGCTCTCCTCGCTGCCAAAAAGCTGCTGAAGGAAACCGGCGCGCTGTTCCTGCATGTGGATCCGAGGGCTTCCGCTTACGCGAGACTCCTTTGTGACGAGATCTTCGGGGAAAGAAACTTCGTAAATGAGATCATCTGGGCCTACCAGACCGGCGGGCGCAGCACGAAGCATTTCAGCCGCAAGCATGATACCGTGCTTTTCTACCGCATGACAGGCGCCCTGTATTTTGATATCGCGTCCGTGCCCCTTCCGCGCACCGGAAACAGGCAGAACCATATGCGCAGAAATGTGGATGAAAACGGGCGCAGCTACCGTACGATCGTATCCAACGGCAAAACCTATACCTACTATGATGACGCGCCCGTTTATCCGGGCGATGTGTGGAACGATGTGAGCCACCTTCAGCAGAAGGATCCGCAGCGTACCGGCTACGATACGCAGAAGCCCGTGGCCTTGCTGGAACGCATCATCCGCTCCACTACCCGCCCGGGGGATATCGTGGCGGATCTGTTCTGCGGAAGCGGCACAACACTTGCCGCCGCGGCCAAGCTGGACAGAAGGTATCTGGGCGTTGATATCGGAAAATGCGCCGCTGCCGTGACAGCGAGAAGGCTTTGCAATACCGGTCTTCGCGTACATATGCCCTCCGGCTGCCCGGATGCCGTGCTGAACGCGGAGGTAAGCGGCGGCATCGGCTTGAGCGATATATCGCTCGTTTCCTATTCCGCGCCCGGCCTGCCGGAAGGAACGGAGGGAACGGACGCGGTGGAGCGCTGGGCGGCGGGCTTTCTTGAAGGAGACCGCTTTACCGCCCATGCCGTATGCGCCAGATCCCGCCATGAGCCGGCACTGCCGGTTTCCCTGCAGGTGCCGCAGCTGAGCGGAAAGCTGTGCATCCTGGTGGGGGACTGCTTCGGCAGAACGAGCTGCTGGGTGGAAACCTGAATACTGTACACGGCCGATCTTCAGACAGCCCGTCGGTGATTCTTCCGGAGAACTGTTGATAAGAATGAAAAAGTGGGAATAAGACCCATATTTATAACGGCAAA
This sequence comes from uncultured Clostridia bacterium, assembly GCA_937886445.1. Lineage (GTDB taxonomy): Bacteria > Bacillota > Clostridia > Christensenellales > Aristaeellaceae > ZC3RG03. The sequence goes on from CALGBY010000064.1 coordinate 37,850, forward strand.
TCGACATAAAGTGGAGAGTAAATCCATATATTTTATAAAAATAAAGGAATTTCGCTTTTTATGTCGAATGTATACCGGAAACCCGGTATAAAGGAGAAGTATTTTCATGTCTCAGATTGTGGATATCGGTATTGATTTGGGAACGGCGTCCGTGGTGATCTGCGGCCGCGACAGCGGAGTGATCCTGAATGAGCCCGCTGTGGTGGCAGTGGAACGCGGCAGGCGCACGGTGACCGCGATCGGTACCGAGGCATACCGTATGATCGGGCGTACCCCCGGCAATATCGCCGCCATACGCCCTCTTCGCGACGGTACCATATCCGACTTTGATCTTGTATCCGAAATGCTCAGCTATTTTATCCGCAAAGCCTGCGGAAAGCACCTTTTCGGCGGCCCTCAGGCTGTGATCACCATGCCCTCCGGCATCAATGAAATGGAGAGCCACAGCCTGAGCTCCTGCATGTTCAACGCCGGCGTGCGCCGCACGCGCATCCTCTCCAAGCCCATCGCCGCGGCGTTGGGCGCTTCCATGAAGGTGGGAGAGGCCTACGGGCAGATGGTGGTGGATATTGGCGCCGGGCTGACCGATATGGCGGTCACGAGCGTGGGAAAGATCGTGACCGGAAAATCGACCGATTGCGCCGGAGACTGCTTTGATGACGCCATTATCCGCTATATCCGCCGCAAGCACAACCTGCTGATCGGCGAGATCACGGCGGAGGAGATCAAGCGGGATCTGGCTTCCGCTCTGCCGCACGGAGAGCGGCTTTATATGGAGATCACGGGCCGCAACCTGATCACCGGCCTGCCGCGTGTGATGCGTGTGAGCAGTGATGAGGCGGGAGAGGCGATCGAGGATGCCGTGCTGGATCTGATCGAGAACATCCACGCGGTGCTGGAGCATACCCCGGCGGAGCTGGCGGCCGATATTCTGGATAACGGCATCGTGCTTACCGGCGGCGGTGCCCAGCTGGACGGTCTGCCGGAAAGGATCGGGGAAGCGCTCAAGGTGAACTGCCGCCTCGCGGATGACCCGCAGCTGTGCGCGGCCAAGGGCTGCCTGCTGGCGGTGGAAAACAGAAAGGAATACGCCCGCTACTTTACGGAACGCCGCCGCCGCGTGTAAACAATACGGGAATATACAAAAAGAGGCCTGAACGCCTCTTATCACACTCAAATCAAAACGGACCGGCATGCTCTGCAGTGCCGGTCTTGCTATTACTCACTTTTCTCTTTATGCACTTCGTAAAACACGGTGCGTATCTCCCTGCCCTGCCAGTTCACGGTCTCCACCCGGCCGGACGCTTTCATTCCGCACTTTTCCATCACCCGGCGGCTGGCGGCATTGCCCTCAAAAAAGCCTGCCTCCACTCTCTGATAGCCCGCGCGGAAGGCCTCCGCGATGGCCGCGGTGAGCGCCTCCGTCATTACGCCTCTGTTTTGATACCGCGGCAGGGTCACATATCCCAGCTCAAGTGACCGGGCGTCCCGCGCGCAGTCGTTGATGAAACCGGACAGCCGACCGTCAAGATATATGCCGTAAACGAAACGCTCCCTGTCCGCTGAAAGGGAAGCAAAGTGTTCAAAAAGCCGGTCCGCCTGCTCTTTTGTTTCAAGCGGGGGGATCATATAGGTTTTTCTTACATTTTCGTCCAGAAAGCAGCCGATCATCTCGTCACGGCTGCTTTCTTCTATTTCCTTCAGGCAAAGGCGGGGCGTATTCAGGCGGAGCAGGCGTTCAGGCATCGCTTTTCCTCTGCTTTTCGTTCCTGAGCGCGCGGAACATGCCCAGCCTGTACGCGCCCTTCAGGATCTTTTTCTTCATGGCTTCGTCGATATTGTCCCACAGGTCATACGCGTTCACACGTTCCGCGTAATCCTTCAGCGGGCGTGCCAGCTTGTCTTTTTCATCCTTCTTCAGCTCTGTTACCGCCCTGTGCATCTCTTCGGGGCAGGAGTACCGATCAAAGGCTGTACAGAGCGCCTCCGTTTCATCAGGAAGGACGCCGCGGTCCTCACTGAACATGATGCAGGCGAGCATCGCGCCGAAGTACGCGTATTCCAGCGCCTGAGGAGCGCTTTCGCCGTAGCGGCGGCGTGCCTCGCGCAGGAAGGGCTTGCAGGCCTCCGTCAGATACGCTGTTACCTCATTTTCGGTTTCCGTGTTGAGATGATAGCGGTCAGCCAGCTTGCGCAGCGCCTTTTTGATATTCTTTTTGAGCTTGCCGCGTTTCATCGCGTACCCTACGGCTACGGAAATAATGTTCTGCGGCACGGCGTAGGAGGCCGCCTCCGAGCTTTCAAGAAGGCCGCTCATTACTGCCCGGTCCTCCTCGTTCTCTGTATCGGCGCCGTCCCCGTCCGGAACGGCAGGGTCGTCTTCGGCCTCATCCTCATCAGCAGGGTCATCAAAGGGAAGGACAGAGGCAGTATCGTTTTCATCGCCCGGGAACAGGTCTTCTGCTAATTTTTCAGGCATGATCCTCCTTTCCGCGGCATGATGCACGCGGCGGTACAGAAAAGAACAGTCAGGTCAGCAGCTGCGCGCGGCTGCGGGCTGCTCCAGCTTTTTCAAAAAACGTGTGATCAGCAGCACCGAGACCAGACAGCACAGCACGTCGGCGATTGGGGTGGCCAGCACCACGCCCAGTTCCCGCAGGAGCAGGTTCATCAGATACATCAGAGGGATATCGGTAATGCCCTTCCGGAGCAGTGCCAGCACAAAGGAACGGGCGCTTTGGCCGACAGCCTGAAAATAGGAGATCACCGTGTAGGCGAAGGCCGAGAACGGACCACCTATGCACAGCACGGTAAGGTACTTTACACCTTCCGCGAGGGCATCCGATTCGCTGCGGATAAAGATCCCAACGAAGAAATTGCCGAAATGGATGTTCAGCAGCATCAGCAGCAGGGCGGCAAGCACTGAAAGGGCGGCGCTTGAGAAAAGCACGGATCTCATGCGGCGGTAGTTTTTCGCGCTGTAATTGTAGCCGATCAGCGGCAGTACGCCCTGTGTCATGCCGCGCGTTACGCAGTGGGCCAGCATGTTGATCTTTTTCGCCACGCCCAGTCCTGTCTGGGCAGCCAGGCCGTAAGCGGCGATCAGGCTTTCCATCAGGGCATAGGAGAGGTTTTCCATTACGGTCATCGCGCAGGCCGGCAGGCCGGTAAGCATCACATCCCGTACGAGATCTCCGTGCAGAGCCTTTGGCCAGCTGAAGCACAGCACCGTCTTTCTTCTTCTGCGGAAAAGCACAACAGCGTAATAGAGCACGGCGATCAAATTGGAAAGGGTGGTGGCTATGGCGGCGCCGAGCACCTCATTGCCCTCGGGCAGCAGTGCGAACATGAAAAGCGGATCCAGCACGATATTCATCACGCCGCCCAGTGCCACGCCGAAGCTGGCATGCAGGGCCTTTCCTTCCGCGCGCAGCAGATGCGCCAGAAAGGAATTGAGCGCCGTCGGCAGGCCGCCGATCACAACGGTGACGATCAGGTAGTCCTTCGCAAGGCCGTACACCCGTTCATCCGCCCCGCCGAAGGTCATCAGAATGGGGGAGACGAGCAGATATACCAGCAGGGAATAGAAGGCCGTGAGCAGCATACAGCCCCAGAAGGCGAAGGAACTGGCCTCGTGTGCCCTGTCCTCATCCTTCATGCCCAGCGAACGGGAGATGCTGCTGGCTCCGCCCACGCCGAACAGGTTGGCAATGGCGGAAAGTACCATGTACACCGGCATGCATACCGTGACCGCGGTGAGCATCTCGTCTCTTCCGGTCATTCCCACGAAAAAGGTGTCCGCCATGTTGTAGATGACCAGGATCATCTGCCCCAGCACCGTGGGAAGGGCCAACTTTGCGATGGCCTGCATGACCGGGGCTTTTTCAAACAGCCGTACAGTCGCGTCGTTGTTTTTCAAAACGGGGATCCCCCCTTATCTATTATAATACGGAACACGGAGAGCCGTACAGTGTGCCGCGGCACTTTCTGTGTTTTTTTGCTCTGAGCCGTTTTCCGGAATATTCGTACGGGAAAACAAAACAGAAAGCCGTCCGCAACGCATTTATGGATGCGGAGACCGTTCTTGTGATATATGAAAATAAAAAACCCGACGGAAACCGTACCGGTGTTCCGCTTTGGAAAATGATATGTATTTTCCGGGGTGAAATGAAATTTCATATTTATTATAGACGGGACCGCTCATAAAAGCAATACCCTGCCGAAATATTCTGAAAAAACGGCATTTCCGGCCTGTAAAAAGAAATATTGCTCCCCGGAACGGGGCAGCGCCGCCTGTATCAGGCAGAAAATCAAAGCCCATCCGGAGCGCGGGATATACATCAGGATCATATTTCCGTAAGATTTTTGTGCCTGAGTCAAAAAAGGAGCCGTTCCCCTTCGGGAGCGGATCCTCCGATACGCAGGCTCAGTTTTCAAGATAGGGCGTAAAGCGTTCATCCAGTACATCCCGGTTGTGCTCAAGGAACAGGTTCCCCTTCATTTGTGACAGATCGCTCTTCACTTTACGAGGATCCTTTCCGGACAGATGCACATCGCAGTAATCAAGGATGTACTCCATATCGCTTTGCAGGATGGCATGTCCGTCCAAATGGATCAGCATATTGTTCTGCCCGGGGCATCCGAGCAGATCCCACACACACTGCGAGGCTTTGTAGGCCAGACACTGGCCCTCTGTGTTGTTCCAACCCTCGCTGGTAATGCCGCTTACGATGATCAGGTGCCGGTCGGGAGAAGCGGTCAGTGCGCACAGCATGTGCTGGTCCGCCGGTAGCTGCCGTGCATCCTTCAATGTACGGAAGGTGCCGCAGAACCAATAGCCTTCCCCGCCGGTCAGATTGGAAAACGGCTCATTGATCGATGTATTGGTCCACGCCTTTTCACCGCCCAGAGAGGTGAGGTCATAGGTCTTCCCGTGGTTATCCGTGCGGAACATGGCAATGCCGCCCGCGCCGGAGCAGGAGGGAATGACCACCCTGAACCGTTCATCGTAGGCTCCGGCTACGGCAACGCTCTTTCCGAAGCGGGACACCCCGCCCAGCAGGGAAAGAGACGGGTCAATATTCAGTTCCCGGGCCGCCCCGGCATACAGGGCGTCCAATACTTTGGAAGCGCCCCACGCCCAGGCCAGCAGCACGCCGGTCTGCTCCTCCGGCTGCTTCCCATAGGGATAAAGTTCGTAGAACGGCCCTGTCATGGTGTTGTTGTCCGCCGCCACATCCACGGGGCTGTAGTTGATGCCGGCATAGCCTCTGGAGGCCGCGTACAGACAATTCGCATCGGCCCCGGAACGGCCTATCCATTTATAGCCCCAGTATTCTATAAAGCAGGGATATCCGCTCTCCGGTGCTGCGGAATCCGGAAGGGTCACCAGCACGGTAAAGCTTACCGTTTTTCCGCCTGCCGATACCCGGATCGTCATTTCCTTCCCGGGGCACTCGGCACATTCCTTCAGGTCATAGGTGACGGTTTCCCCGGCAGGGTCCGGCATGAATCCGTACACATACCGCTCATACAGAGCGAGGATCTCCTGCCTGCGGCGCTGCCAGTCCCCGGCAGTTTCCACCTTTGTGCCGTCCTGAAAGGTCAGTATATCGGGCAGTTCCTCCGTCAGCGGCAGTTCCGGAGATACTTCAGCGGATCCTCCTCCCGCTGCCGGAACCAGAGCGAAAGGCAGCATCAGGGCCGCCAGCAACCTGCGCATACGTTTTGACATAATCTTTCCTCCGTATAAACATACCGGATCAGTAGATGCGGGTATTCAGGAAACGGATCATTCTTCTGCCATCCGGCTCAATAACGATCTTGCTGATGGAACCGGAAGGGCCGCTGGAAATGCAGCCGCGGATATCCTCGAACCGGTGCCCCATCAGCATAGCGATCAGGAAGCTCATGGTGCAGCCGTGAGCCACGATCAATATACGCTCCCGGTCACTGTTCATCAGTTCCTCATAGAAGGGATAAATGCGGTTCCAGATATCCCTGTCGCTCTCTCCGGAAGGGAAATGCCGGTAATCGGGGTCATAGCCCTCCGGTGCCGGTATGCGGTGAAGATGGCACCATTCCCGGCTTTTGCCGTTGCCCTCCCCGTCATCGATCTCCCGGAGCCGCAGGTCCGGCTCGCAGGGGATACGCAGGATGCTCTGGATCTCCTCCGCTGTTTCCCAGGCGCGGTTCATGGGAGAAGCGATCAACTCAAACGCGTCCTCCCCGTTCTCCCAGCGTTTCAGCCACCTGCCGATCATTTGGGCCTGCTTATGCCCGTTCTCCGTCAGGTGCCAGTCATATCCCGCGCCGTTGCACCCATTGATATGATGCTCCGCTTCGGTATGCTGTACCAGCAGAATGATCTTTCTCTTTTTTCTTTCAAAATAGGCGCGTATGATCTTCTCCGCTTCCGAGCGCCCCATCCAGCCTTCTCCCGGCCCGTCCAAAGGCATGAAGCGTTTCAGATGTTCCCGCTCCGTTTCCGGCAGTTCGGAAAGGTCCTGCTCCGGGCGTTCAAGTGGCACGGCCACCAGCTTGTGGTCTCCGTCCTCCCGTTTGTATACGCCCACGATGCGCACCGGCTCCCGGTCGCCGGGAAGATAATGCCTGCCGCCCATCACGATCACATCCAGATGCTCGCAGGGAGGTGTTCCGCTTTCCTCAAGCCAGCCGGAGGCTTCGGGAACGCCCCGGGCATAGCTCAGGCTTACCATATCCTTTTCGGTAAAGGTATCGGAAGCCGGGTGATACTTCAGCCGTTTTTCTGCATCTCCCGGCTGCTCGATACGCGCGCTCCAGATACGGCCGGTCAGCGGCTCACCGGCAGGAAGGATATTCTTCTTTTTCTCAAAGCCTGCCCTCATGCAGTCAGATGCGGTTTGAAGGTCTGTTTTCGCCGTTTCGGGAAATGCTGCCTGTTTGCTATATGCCATCTGCCGTTCCCTCCGTTTTATGAACTGTATTCAATATACAGGAAATCCCGCGGTATGTAAAGCAAAAATACGGCTCCGGTCCGTGTCGCGGATCAAAGCCGTATTCGATGCTGTTTATCTGTAATACTGCGCCTGAGCTTCAAACATTTCGGCGTAGATCCCGTTTTTGATCTTCACCAGCTCGTCATGGGTGCCGTATTCCGCCACCTTCCCCTCCGAGAATACGGCGATATGATCGCAGAAGCGGCAGGAGGAAAGGCGGTGTGAGATATAGAAGGCCGTCTTCTCCTCGATCAGGTCATTGAACTGACGGTAGATTTCATATTCCGCGATGGGGTCCAGCGCGGAGGTGGGTTCATCCAGAATGATCACCGGCGCATCCTTGTACAGCGCTCTTGCCAGTGCGATCTTCTGCTGCTCGCCGCCGGAAGGCTCCACGCCCTCCTCGTCAAAGTACTTGAACAGCGTGCTGTCCGCTCCGTTCGGCAGCTTTTTCACCATTTCCTCAAGCCCGGACTGCTTCAGAAGCTGCTCCGCCTTTTCGCGCTGCTTTGCGGTCATCTCTTCCTTTTCGGTCAGGGTGATATTCTCATTCAGTGTGAATGCCAGCATTCTGAAATCCTGGAATACCGGGGCAAACTGACGCATATAATCCTCATAATCGTATTCCCTGATATCCGTTCCGTCCAGCAGGATGGTGCCTTCGGTGGGGTCATAAAGACGGCAGAGCAATTTGATCAGCGTGGTTTTTCCGGCGCCGTTCAGCCCCACCAGGGAAAGCCTCTCTCCCTTTTCCACCGTCAGGTTCACCCCGCGAAGCACCTGCACATCCGACCCGGGATAGGAGAAACACACATTCCGAAACTCGATCCGGTGAAGCCCCTTCTCTGCCTTTTTGTCACCCTTGGTCAGGGCCTGGGGATAATTCATGAACACCACAAATTCATAGGCGTAGTTGGTTCGTTTGAATAATTCCGTAATATTCCAGATGATTCCCTGCAGCGTGGCATTGAGCGCGCCGGCTGCCTCGATGATCTGACTGAAGGTGCCCAGCGAGAAGGCACCGCGAATTGCCCTGTAAGCTGCGTAGGCGCAGGTGAAAACGGTATTCGCCACGCTGATGAGCACCGCCCACAAAGAATATTTACACTGCGTGTTTGCCTGCCACTTCCATGTACCGATCTGGCTTTCAGCGATGCGATCACATTTTGTCAAAAGCATATCAGAGGCGTCATACAGCCTGATATCCTTTCCGTAACGGAAATCCACCAGTTCCCACCCATAGTAACCGAACATGCGGTTGGCCTGCGCCAGACGGGAAAAAGCCTTGATCTCCACCTTGTCGCTGAGCACATGCAAAAATCCGCTCAGCGCGACACAGGCCGCGATCACCGGCAGCAGCAGAGGCGCGTGCAGCGCGATCACCGTTACAAAGCCGCTGATCTTCAGCGCGTTTCCGATCAGCATGAAAAACTGTTCGGAAATGCCGTAAACACCGCCGGAATACCAGCTCATGCCGGTATTGGCCTTTTCCAGCTGGTCCAGTGCCTTTTTATCCTCGGTGAGCTGAAAATCCAGATCCATGGAGTGTTCGCTGGTCAGCACTGTGAAATAATTGTTCAGTCGCTCCTCATACTTATTTACCCTGGTTTCGGCAAGCTGCCGGATGACGCTCAGGATCATCTCGCCGATGATCAGGATGCCGGCATACAGAAACAGTTTTTCCAGCCGTTTTTCTCCGATCAGTTCATCAATGATCATGGGGGAGATGATGATCCCGAAAAACGGGATCAGCACATTGCAAAGCGTTTTTAGCCCCTCCAAAGGGAAAAACGCGGGATAACGCTTTGCCGCCACCGGGAAAAGCGTTTTGATGACCGTTATCAGTTTCCGGAAGGAGGTGATTTGGGCATCTGTGCTGTTTTTTTTGTTTTTCGTATCTTTCATGCCTGTTCCTCCTCTCCGTCCGGGTGATCCTGATAGTACTGTGCCTGCACTTCAAACATGTGGGCGTATTCTCCGTGACGGGCCATCAGCTCCTCATGCGTTCCGTACTCGCACATTTTTCCGTCTTTGAACATAGCGATATGATCGCAGAAGCGTGTGGATGCCAGCCGGTGGGAAATATAGACCGCGCTCTTTTTCCCGATCATGCCGTCAAACCGTTCATAAAGCTGCTTTTCCGCCAGGGCATCCAGCGCGGCGGTGGGTTCATCCAGCACCACTACGGGAGCGTCTTTATAAAGGGCTCTGGCAAGCGCCAGCTTCTGTTTCTCGCCGCCGGACAGATCGATCCCCTCTTCGGATACCACCTTCAGCACCTCGCTGTCCAGACCGTGAGGAAGGGACGCCAGCTTTTCTTCCAGACCGGCCCGGCACAGACAGTCTTCCGCTTTGCTGCGGTCTGTTTCAGCTGCCGGCAGAAGAGAAATGTTTTCGGTGAGTGAGGTGGCAAACACCTCCACATTCTGAAAAACGGGAGAGAACAGACGGTAGTAATCCTCCCTTCTGAAGCGGCGGATATCCGTTCCGTTCAGGGTGATGCTTCCCTCCGTAGGCTCGTAAAGCCTCAGCAGCAGCTTGATCATGGTGGTCTTTCCGGCACCGTTCAGCCCCACAACAGCCAGCCGCTCACCGGGATGCAAGGTCAGGTTCAGATGCTCCACCGCGTACTTGTCGGATTTATGATACCGGTAGGAAACATCCTTGAAACAGATCTCGATCTCATCTGTTTCGGGCACCGGCAGGGGATCTTCCGGCTCCTCATTCTCAAGCTCCAGGAAGGACCTGAGATCATCCACCTCCATGGAATGTCTGCTGAAATCGCCAAAACGCTGCAGAAGACGGATCAGTGCGTCTGAAAAGGACATGGCCAGAGAGAGATACAGGGTGAAATTGCCGATGGAAAGCGGCTCCTCATCGCTCAGCACCGCAAAGTACAGTACGGTGTATACCAGCGCCCGGCTGATCACATTGAGCACCTGTCCGAAAATCGCGTATCGGTTCCACATATTGTGATGCGCGTCTGTCCTGTCCTCACGGAAATCAAAAATGCGGCGCTGTTTTTTCAGCAGAAAGCCCTGCATGGAGAACAGGCGCACATCCTTGGCATAGTCAAAGTGCTGTGTCACGCGGGCCATATAGGAGGATTGACGCCATACGGGCGCAAGACGGTCCCACACCTGCTTTTTATCGGCCTTGACAGTTCTATGGTAAAACAGGAAGGAAACGACGGCCAGCAGCCCGATGGCGAGGATCAGCCGCCAATCCAGCACCAGCACCGCCGTGAAGGCAACGATCACCGTTACCAGGTTTTTTCCCATGTCCTGCAGGTCATGGTACATGCCCTCAAAGCCTTCGTTGTTATTGCCGGTCGCGTTGCAGGCCCGCTGATGAAGATCCAGCGCTTCCGGCCTTTCCAGCATGTCATAGTCCAGCCGCATCGCTTTTTCTTCCCGCTCATGGATCACACGCATGCGGATCTGAATATACCGGGGCCATACTCTGCTCCCCGCGAAAACCTGCGCGCCGAAAACGACAAGTGCGGCGGCAAAAATGACGGTGACAGCCCAGATCAGGGAGGTGATCTTCTCATCCTGCGGCGTGTTTGACGCGATGATATCGATGACGAATTTGCCGGCGATGCCCCAGAAGTATCCCGTCAGCGAACCGCACAGCATATCGGTAAAGCCGAAGGGCAGGGCGGAAAAACAATATTTTTTCGCCTTTGAAAGAACATACGCCGTGTTTTTCCGCAAACCGAAATCCCGGTGGAGCGGATTATCCTTTGCTTCCTTGAATTCAGCCATAGGCACTCCTTATTTCAGCATTTTGAGCAGCTTATCCCGGTCGATCCAGCTTCTTCCGCGGTTCACGATCTGCATCTGGTACTGGCCCGGCGGGTCCATGATCATACAGGCTTCGGCAAAAATGTTCAGCAGCAGCCCGGCAACCGGTGAAACGGTGCCGTACATCATTTCGTGCTCATCCTTTGTATTGAGCGCGCAGATGCGCCGGATGCAGCCGTTCCACTGGGACGCGGAGGCGAAGGTTTCCAGCACATGCGCTGCCACCTCCTCCTTTACCCCGATGGTTTCGGAAACTGTGGCCGCGCTGACAAATTCCCCGGGCGTGAGGGAGAGCATGAAGAGAACGATCTCCAGTGTTCCTTCTTCTCCCATTATGGCAAAAAATTTTCTCATGTTTTCCCGGTCTCCGGCCCATTCGATAAAGCCGTTCTCCGGCTCCGGCAGCACGGTATAGAATTCCCTGTCTTTATTGAGGCTCATGAATTCAAAACCGGATTCATTTGTATATACCGCCACCGTGCGGCTGTTTTTGTCAAAAACGGGCCGCGGATAATACGCGCCGCAGTTCAGCCATGGCGAAGTATGAGCAGCCCAGGCCATATTCAGCACCCGGTCAAAGAAGGATCTGTCCTTTTTTCCGCTTTCATCAGCAGCGCTGCCCTGAAAGACCTCCTTCAGATACTCGAACGTGATCTGTTCCGGGCTTTTGGCGTCTCCTTCTTCTCCGTACAGGTATGAAACGGATACACCGTAGAGCCGGGCCACCTTCGGGATCAGGTCTCCGTCCGGATAACTGCCGTTTTCCCACTTGGAAACCGCCTGAGGGCTTACGCCCAAACGCTCCGCCACCTGCTCCTGTGTCAGTCCTTTTGACTTTCGCAGTTTTTTCAGAATTTCAGAAAATGTCATTTCCGGCATCCTTGTTTCTCCTTTTCATTGATGCGGCTTCAGTATATCATGTGTTTCGGTTTAGCAAAAGGCAAATTTTCCAATATCAGAATAATGTTCCTTGTAAAGTTCTACTTATGGTAGAATTCAAAGAGAATATAAATACTCCGCCGTGATCCGGGCGGAGCAGCTGAATATTCTGCTGTGTATTTTTTGCGGAGCCTGCCGGTCACTTCAGCAATTCCTCCACCGTCGGCCGTTCGGGGTTCAGTGTATATTCCCTGCCGTCCGGGGAACGGTTGATGAGCCACGCGTCAAACAGCTCACGCCGAAGGGCGGCGGGGTCTTTGAAGGTATGCAGCCCGTTCAGCAGCGCGTTGAACTGCTGCTCGGTATATACCTTTCCGGCGGGGATCCGGGAAGCGATGTAACTCAAAGCGATGCGCTTTTTTCCGCATTTAACGGGCAGGGCTGTCAGCAGCCCGGCGGCATCCATATATCCGCGTATCTGCTTCAGCTCCGCTCCGGAGGGGGTCCTTGCTCTGTCCCGCAGCCATTTTTCTTTTGTAAGCCTGCTGCAGTATCCGGTACGCACCTCATTCAGCAGCGGCACATCAAGGCCTTCTGTTTTATGCTGAAATTCAAAGCCCAGTTTTTCGGATACCCGTCTTGACTTATCGTTTCCCTCATACCACCCGTACCATACGGCGGTCATGCCCAGATCCTCAAAGGCATGCCGAAGCAGTTCGCGGCCCGCCTCCGGCATAAATCCCCTTCCCCAGAAGGGGACCCCAAGCCAGCATCCCACCTCGCACTCATCATCCCGCTCGGTCATATCGGTGTGCCCGTTCAGCTTCAATTCAATAGCGCCGGCCGGTGTGCCGGTCTCCTTCGGGCAGATAGCGTAGCATTCCGGCCCGGTAAATACATTCCGGATCACATACAGACTGTCCTCACGGCTTTTGTGAGGAGGCCATCCGGCAATAGGCCCCACCGCCGGGTCTTTGGCGTATTCATACAGGTTGTCCGCGTCGCTTTCCTGCCATGGGCGCAGAATGAGCCGCTGTGTCTCCAGGATCGCCATTTGTTTCTCCTTTGCTTATGTCATTTGGCATATTTCAGCACGCAGTGCCCTCATGGTATGATCTTACTTTTCCTCCGGCGCTTCACACAAGAAACCGGCGTACGGAAAACTGTAAAGCATGACACGTGTACCGAACACTTCCACCGCCTTTCCCTCCGCGTTACCTTTCAGGATGCTTCCGGCACCGGCGATCAGGCTGTCGATCAGCTCCGGCTTCACCGGGAAGGTGCCGTGAGAGGGATAAACCGAATCAAAACGGGATCGATGACCGTTCACATTTTTCAATCCGTCAATATAGAGCGGCAGGTTTCTTTTCTTTCCGAACATGAAGATATTTCCGTCCTGCACACTGTCCCCGGCGATCAGCACCCGGTTTATGATATCCAGTATGGCAATGCTGCCCGGCGTATGCCCGGGATTATCGATGATTTCCAGCGGCCTTTCTCCAAGATCCAGCACATCGCCCTCTTTCACAGGGAGGATCCTTGACGTTCCGCCGTTCGCGCGGTAGTTTTCCTCCTCCGCGGGGCTCATATAGCAGGCGTCAAAGGCGGCATTCCCGGCGATATGATCGGGGTCGGCATGTGTATTGAGCAGGGAGAGGGGCTTGTTTGTCACGCTCCGCGCCAGCTCCGCCGCGTTCACTGTACGCATTCCGCTGTCGATCATCAAAGCACGCTCCGTTCCCTCCAGCAGGAAGAAGCGCACTCCGTCATCCTCGATACGCCATGTGTTTGGATCAATCGCGATTATTTCCGCCATTGTTTTCTCCTTTCTTCATCGAAGATCGCTTTCTCATTTTCATCAGGGCTTTTTCCGCAGGAAAAACAGCCTTCTTCTTTCCGCGGTCTCGCCGGGCCAGGCAAAATGCTCCAGACGGATCACAGCAAAATACCGTTCCAGCAGTTCCTCCCATTCGGCGTCCGTTCGTGACACCAGGCGAAGGATACCGTTCACATAGATATGGTTTCCGTGCTGCAGCGTGATGTGCCTTTCAGCATCCTCCTTTGGTTCCATGTAGTGGTTGAGGCCGATGATCACATCGGCGTCGGCTGTGACTGCCCGGGCAGCGTGACGCAGGATCTCCTCCGCCGCCTCTGTGGGGATCACATCCAGCACATTGGAGCAGATCAGACCGTCGTAACGCCCCTCCGGCTGCCGGGAGAGCCAGTCGGCGGGGATATGTACATACTCGATCGCGTTTTCTGTGCCCATGAGCCTTCCGTAAAGGCGGGCCGCTTCGATCCCGTTGGCCGCGGTATCCGCGCACACCACATGCCGGCATCCTGCCTTTGCCGCCGCGATGCCGGCCCAACCGCTCCCGCAGCCGTAATCCAGCACACACCTTCTGCTCCCCAGAGAGCGGGCGGCGTTCCACAGCTTTTGAGAGGGGGCAAGGCTTCTTCCGCCGTCCCCGGGATCGACTTCCTCCTCTGTTTGCTCCCTTTCCTCCTCCGTCAGGGCAAATGCGCCGTTCCAGAAGGAGAGCAGGCTGTCGTAATCCTTTTTCATCTGTTCATTCATATGCTTATTCCCATCCTCCTGACGAGGCTGTGATGTCTGTTTGATACAGGGCTTCAGCTTTTTCAGCTTATACAGGCCTTCCGTGGCGGATCAGATCCTCTACTTCTTCCAAACGCGGCGGATAGAGCGGCAGTGGAAAGCGGCTGACCGCGATGGCGGAGCAGGCCGAGGCGAACCTTACCGTTTCCTCATCGCTCATGCCGTGCAGCAGGGCATACAGACAGCCTGCCTTAAAGGTATCTCCCGCCCCGAGGCTGCTTTTCACATCCACTCTGAAGGGCATTGTGCAGTGTTTTTCCCGCCCTCTGCGGCCCCACCACATTTCCTTTTCACCCGAGGTGATGATCACGAGACCTTCGGTGTTTTCACAAAGCAGGCGGAAGGCCTCCTCCTTAGGGGTATCTTTGTAATACCCTCCCATGCATTCCTTGCTTACCACATTGACGGCGGCATGCCGGTGAAGGTAGGTATCATGGGGGCAGTCAATGGTCACATAGGGCTTGCCGTGCTTTACGCACAGCTCCGCCGCCTTTTGTGTTTCTTCCTGAAAGAAGGGATCGATGCCGGCCACGCGGCAGCTTTTGATATCCTCCTCCCCCGGCATATTCCAGCGCTTGATTCCTTTTTCGTACAGCTGCTGAAACATGCCCATGGGGGTACGGGAAAGACCGCTTACGATCACATAATCCATCAGCCCGGCGTATTCGCTGTCAAAGGTAAGGGATGAAAGATCCACCGTTTTGCCGGCATAGAAGCGCTTCAGCATGGGCGCCACTTCATATCCGATATGAGTGCCGTCCAGACGGACGCTCACGCCCAGAGAAGCCAGCACAGTGGCCGCGGTGCCGGTCTCTCCGCCCGGCAGAAAGGTTTTTTCCTCGATCTCGGCGTACTCATCCTCAACGGGAAAGCCGCTCCGCATCCGGAAGCAATGGGTGCCCAGTACCTGCCCGTGCATGTATACATCTACCGGCTGTTTTTGACCTGATCCGCTCATTTGCCATTTCCTCCCTTCGGATGAAAAGTGCTGACGGCTGTTATCAGCCCGGGGTGATCCCGGCTTTGCGTTTCCCGGGGCTCATGCCTTTTTCTTTCGCTCCGGCTTGCGGCGAAGCGTTTTCAGCAGGGTCTTCTTTTCCTCCGGAACGCGATAGCTTTCGCAGGCCTTCTGGATCGTTTTGTTGTGGGTCCATACATCCAGACGGTGCTCTGTGATATAGGGGAGCGCCGCGTCCCACTGCTTTGTGAGCGCTTCGGCAAACAGCCAGGCGCGCATCATATTGATATAGTATTCATCGGAACGCAGCTCCGCCGGCCGTTCAAGATATTCTTTTTTGAAATCCTCCTCCAGAAAATGCGCCATCAGGATATGCATGCCGAAGCGGCATGTGTAGGGGAGAGGGGAGGCGATCCATTTTTCTGTACAGCCGCAAAGCTTATCGTGATTTTTCGCGAATACCGGCGGGTTGAGGCTGTCGCAGACGGCCCAGTTATCGATATACGGCAGAAAGGCCTCCACCGCTTCGATACACGCGTCAAAATCCTTTATGCCCGAGATCAGCGAGGCGTGTACGCAGTTCTCCTCAAAATAGGTATGCGGCAGGTCGGAAAGGAATTCCGGGATGATACTGTTGCTTCGTATCTCCTTGAGGATCTTCGGGTATTCCGGCGAACGGATGCCGATAAAGCGCTCACGCGGCACGGTTGGAATGGTTTTCGCGGCAAAATCGGCATACTTTTCGTCCCTGTGCTCAAGAAGCACAGCCATCAGTTCTTCTCTTGTCATATGTCCCTCCACGGCAGCACCGTTTATTTGATCCACCACTCCGGGGTCAGCTCTCCGAGCGTTTTGATACGCCCGGTATCCATATCCATCATGATCTGTATGTTCTGATATGCACCCGGCATCAATTGTACCATCAGCTCCCGGCAGGCGCCGCAGGGAGCGCCGCATTTTCCGTCTGGCATGACGGCCAGCACACGGGCGATCATGTTTTCGCCGTTCGTGAGCATATTGAAAATGGCATTGCGCTCCGCACAGATGCCCAGCGTTGAGCAGGTATCTACGCATACGCCGGTATAGATCCTTCCGGAGGCGGAAAGCACGGCGGCCGATACGCCGCCGGCCTCGATATAATCCGATACCTTTCTTTCGTTCCTTACCGCTTCCGCCGCGAGGAACATGGCCTTCCACACCGTATCCGTGTTTCCGTTTTCCTTTTTTTCACAAAGCAGCGCCCACTCCTCACGGGTGATCCGGGATACATGGGTGATGCCGTTGTCTTTATCGGGATACTGCTCACAAAATCTCATCCCGACTGCCTCGGCTGTGCGGAAGGAGGGGATATTTGTGTATTTGCAGTAGCTGTACAGCGCCGGATATCCCGTGTTCAGGAAGGCCCAGTCACGCACCGCGGCGGCGGCTTCCTTCGCGTAGCCTTTTTTCTGGCAGTCCCGCCGGATATGGTAGCCGATCTCGGGCAGCTGCCGCCCGTTTATGTTCTGCAGCGTCAGCCCGCAGTCGCCGATCATCTCTCCGCTGTCCTTCAGGCATACCGCCCACAGGCCGAAGCCGTTTTTTGCGTAGCGTTCAAGGTTTCTTTTGATCCAGCCCGTTACCCGCGTTTCGTCAAAGGTGTAGGGGTAATGCCGCATGATATCGGTATCTCCCAGCACACTGTAAAGCGCCTGCAGGTCGTTTTCCTCCATTTCACGCAGGCAGAGACGCT
This sequence comes from uncultured Clostridia bacterium, assembly GCA_937886445.1. GTDB lineage: Bacteria > Bacillota > Clostridia > Christensenellales > Aristaeellaceae > ZC3RG03. The sequence continues at coordinate 54,822 of CALGBY010000064.1, forward strand.
CAGTTTCCAGTATTTTTTTCATTTATTATCCTTTCTGTGTTGTCTTTACGGTATGCGGAACAGCTTTTCCGCGTTTTTGTGAAACAGCTTTTCGGCAGTGCCGCTTTGAAGGCCTTCCTGCAGCGCGCGCAGATACGGCGCGTACCGCGGGCCGTATATGGGCGCGTCGGTGCCGAAAAGCAGCTTATCCTCCCCGGCGATGTTTATACAGACAGGCACCTCCTCCGCGGGAAGAAAGGTGGTATCCCCGTACAGGTTTGCCGTTTCACGGATGACGCGCGCCGCCGCGGCGTGATCCCCGCGCATCTGCGTGTGCACCGCAATGAAGGAAATATCCGGGTTTTTCCGCGCAAGCTCCGAGAGCATTTGTATATCCGAAAAACCGTCCTGCTCCGTGTGCGATACAAAGGGCAGGCTGTATTCACGGCACAGAGGAAGGTACGCCTCCCATGCTTTGTCCGAAAGCGGCAGCCGCGCTGTGAGCGGGTGCGCCTTCAGGCAGGCGATCTGCCCGCGGTGCTCCCGCAGCGCCTGCCCTGCCGCCTCTGTATCCGCGGCGCGGGGATTGACCCACAGCATCAGCCTGAAGCGGTCTTCATGGCCATGGACCGCGCGGAGCGCCTGCTGAAATGAAAACGCGCCGCTGCCGTTTCCCGCCTGATGGCCCGTGACGGCGATATCCACGCCGTTTTCATCCATCAGGCGCAGCAACTCCTCGGTTTCGCAGTGCCACTGTTCCCATGTGCCCAGATGGGTATGGCTGTCAATGCACCTCAATTCCATCCCCTCCGGAGTCAGTTTTTTTCATAAAACACGATATCCATTCTGTCGTTGATCTTCTGCTGCTTTCCTGTTCTCCTGTAGCCCAGCCTTTCGTACAGGCGGCAGTTGCCCTCCTCCTGCAGGATGGTATCCAGAGCCCAGTGATCCTTTCCGTACAGGCGTTCCAATTCGCCGATCGCGGCGGAGGCAAGACCGCGGTTTCTGTATTCCTCCAGAATAAAGATGGGGGAGATGCGCTTGCGGGAGCCGTCTCCGCGGTCTGTCACGCGTACGGCTCCGGCGGTCTCACCGCTGTCCGTTATGATCAGAAAGTATCCGGTATACGGCTGAAGAAATTTTTCACGTATCCGCTCCTCTGTTTCCTTCGCGGGGCTGGTGGCGTCATCCCGGTATTTTTCATACAGCGCGGAAAAGGCCTTTACCTGCATTCTGTGGATGAGGGGGCAGTCTTCAAATACGGCTTTTTTCAGTTCCATTGCTTTTTCTCACTTTCTTTTTACAGGTTTTCCCGAAGCCATTTTTCCACGATGGGCCTGTCTGCTTCCTCCATAAAGGGATGGCGGCTTTCCGGTGAAACGGTCACGCGGGCCCCGAAGCGCTCAGCAAAGGTACGGATGACGCTTTCGGGCTGCAGGTCATCGAGACCTGCGTACAGGATACGCGTGTCGTGCGGCCATGCCGTGACCGGATGGGAAATGATATAGCGGTAGTAATCCCACCTGAGGGTATCGATGGGGGTGGGGATCTCTTTTTCCTTTTCCAGCCGTTCCTCGCTGATGCCGCATGACAGCATCATGTGCCTGACAAGCCATTTCATGTCCACGATCGGGGATTTGAAAAGGCATTTTGCCAGCTTTTTCTCCGTGTAGGCGGAGAGGGCGAAATACGCGCCGAGGGAGCAGGCATAGAGCGACAGCTCCCGGCAGCGGCGCTGCGCATGATCGGCCACCAAAGCCAGATCGCGTATGCCGTTCCACACATCGCAGCGCTCCCGGCTGTTCGCGCGTTCGCCATGCTCCGGCAGGTCAAAGCTGAGCGTTTGATATCCCTTTTCCTGAGCGATACGGGCAAAGCCCTCCGCGTGTTCCTTGCGGCTCATTTTGCCGTGAACATAGATATACAGCCTGTCGCTGTCCTCTCCCCACAGGAGAGCCGGAATGCTGCCGATCATCAGCTTTTCTGTTTTCATAGCTGTTTTGTATGCTCCCCGATAAAGTATCCGGCAAAGCGCAGCGCCTTCGCGAGAAGCTCATCCCGCTTTTCCGGTTCCCTGTCGCTTTTTTGCACCAGGGAGGAAATGGGCGCGGTGAAGGCGAAGGCCGCCAGCGCGGGGTCTCCGGCCTCAAGCAGGCCCTGCTCAGCCATTTTGCTGAAAATTACCGTGAACAGCGCCTCAAGCCCGTCGGAAAAGTGCTCTCCCACCAGCCTGTGAGCTTTTTCATCCCGATACTGCTCTGTTACCAGCAGCTTTCTGCACGCGATGATCTTTTCATCATACATGGTGAAGCGCAGCATGCGTTCGGTGAGCGCGAGCAGCTCCTGCGTGCTTTGGGGGATGGGAGGGAGCATGTCCACGGAACCGAAGCGCTCCTTATAATACGCGTCCATCCTGTCCAGCAGGGCGTTCCACAGGGCGGCCTTGCTGTCAAAATGGCGGTACAGGGCGGATTTTACGATCCCCACCTGCGCCGCGATATCGCTGATATTGGCGCCGGCATAACCGTCCTTTGAAAACACATCCAGTGCCGCTTCCAGAATTTTTTCCTTCGTATCCCTTGCCATGACGATCCCTCCGAATGTGAACTGCTGTTCACAAGTATTGTAGCGGTTTCTCCCGCGCTTGTCAAGAAAGTACGAAAAAAGGCCTTCCGGATCTCCTGCCCGGTGAACGGGCATCGTTTTTCCGGAAGGCGTCGTCCGTCAGACGGGCGCGGCATTGCCTTCTTCATCCGGCAGGCACAGCCCCGTGCACTGAAAGACCTCAAGGTCTACCCTGAAGTTACATACCTCTGTTCCGTCCTCCTCAAGCAACTCCTTCTGACGGAGGATCCCCCCGAAGCCGAATGCTTTTGACAGCCTGCCCTGCGCGGAGACCACGCGGAAGCAGGGCGTAGCCGGATCCGGATTTCTGTGAAGGGAATTGCCCACGGCTCTCGCCCCTCCCGGGCAGCCGATCGCCCCGGCGATCTGCCCGTAGGTGGCAACTTTCCCGGCCGGGATCTGCCTTGTTACGGTGTACACTTTCGCGTCAAATTCCGTCATGTTCATGTTTCTCCTTCGGATGAAGTGCTGATAAGTGTCTGTGAACCGGCCGATATGGCTTAAGGCCGCGGTCTGTTTTGAATGAAAGGATATTCTGCCCGCGTTTGGGGAGCTGCGTCAGAAGCCAAGCCGCGCGAGCTCTTCACACAGGGAGGTGTAGAAGGCGTAGATCTTTTCTTTTTTGCTCTTTGTCACCATAAAATCGATGATCTCGGTATGTGATACGGAGCCGTCCGTACAGTCGCCGCGGTAAACGCCGTAGATCGCCGAATCTACCGGTACAAGTCCGTCCGTTTCGGTGTTTTTCTCAAAATATCTTGAAAACGCCAGCGGTACAGACATGATGAAATCGTTCTTTTTTGCTTTCTTCTTTACCGTGGAGGAAAAGCTTTGGCAGTATACACCCGGGATACCGGCCGTGTCCGCGACGATGTCTACCCGCTTCAGCTGTTCACATACCGTGAAGCAGTCCGGTGCCCGGTCTCCGCATATGCGGTAAAAAAGGTCGATAAAGAAGGCATAGATCTTCAGGATCCATTTCGGGCATTTCAGTATGCCTGTCGCCACGGGAGAGCCGCGGTGCGGCGTACACAGCGTGGTAAGCGAAGCGACTTTATCATTCATTCCGTAATGTTCGGTCATGAAGCGGGCGTCCAGCCCGCCCTTGGAATGGGCAATGATGTTTACCTTACCGGCATCGGTTGCTTCAAGGATCTCCAGTATCTCATCCCGTATCTGCTCCGCGTTGTTTTCCACTGTGCCGAACGCGTCGCATTTGCTTTTGTATACCTCCCAGCCCCGGCTTTTGAGGATGCTGTCGATCCTTCCGAAGGAACGCATGAAAAGAAAGTCTTTCATCGCCGCGCCGTGTACCAGCAGGATAGGATATTTCGTTTTCATATGTTTCTTTGTTCTCCTCTGTCAAGCGGAACGGGGCGGCGCGTTTCTTCCGCGCGGGCCCCGGCAGGTACCGCCGGTGTTTTTGCCTGCTTAAAATGACGCTGCCCGGCACCGGATCGCTGTGCATGTTTTTTTGGGGAAAAAACGGGATCCCGCTTCGCGTTACAGCACATCTATCCTGCAGGAGGCGCTCAGGCCGTACGCCCCGGCCTGCACGGTGAAGGTGACTTCCTGCGGGCCGTCTGTGCATTTGCTCCGCAGGATCGCCATGGCCTGCCCGTGATAGCTGGCAGTTTCGTTATCGGTATAGTTTTCCTCTGTGACCGGGTTTGCCGTGCCGAAGCCCGCGAGGCGGGCGGGACCCGTCACATCGGCTGTCAGCTGCAGCTCCGCGCCGGGCACGGTGCGTCCGCGGCTGTCGGTGATCTCGATGCCGATGAAGGCCACATCATGACCGTCGCCCGACATCATTTTCTTTTCGGGTGTCAGGCGGATCGCGGCGAGCGCGCCCGCGGTCTCCAGCCTGTCCCGGCTGATCTCCTTTCCGTTTCTGTAGCTTACCGCCTCGACCGTTCCGGGCTCGTATACCGTGTCAAAGCATACGCTGCAGGGGAGAGGACGCTCCCTGCACACCGGTTTTCGGGAGATCTCTTTTCCGTTCACAAGCAGCGCCGCCTCATCGGCATTGGTGAATACCGTGAGCCGTACGGCCTGCCCCTCATAGCCGCTGAAGCTCCAGCTCTTCAGCACATCGGTGAACCCCCATGCGCTGATGACCTCTGTCTTTCCGGCATTGCGGGGGTGCTGCGCGTACAGGTACGTGCTTTCACTGCCCCACACCACGCTGCGGTACGCTCCCTGCGGGCGGAGACGGCCCGTGATATCGATATCCGCGTCATTGGCCAGCCGCCAGGGGAAGGGAGAGGTGGAGGACGGCATGACCGCCCACTGCCCCTGCTGAACGAGCGGGTCATTATTTTTTACAAAAAGTGATTTGCCGATGCCGGCCTCGCCGATATAATCCCACGCCGTCCAGGTGAAATCGCCTATCACATAGGGAAGAAGCTCCACCAGCGGCCAGCGGAAGCCGATCTCCTTCGGGTAGTTTTCGCTGCCCAGGATCACCCTGTCCGGGAAGCGCTCGTGGGATCCCTCATACAGGTCTTCAAGATAATTATAGCCTACGATGTCCAGCCCGTTTGTGAAGGGCTCGGTGAGCCTGTCCCAGACAGAATCCTCGCTGAGCTCCGGCGCGGGGCGTGTAACATCCTTTTTGCGGGTCAGCTCGTCATCCAGACCGCACCAGAAGGAGCAGATGCCGTTGCTGACAGGCCTTGTGCCGTCCAACCGGTGTATGGTTTCGGCAAGACGGGCGGCCAGCGTGTAGCCGTCTCCCAGCCCGCCGCGCTCGGGGATCTCGTTTCCGGTGGACCAGATGATCACCGAAGGATGTGTCCTGTCTCTGCGTACAAAGGCGGTAAGCTCCTTTTCCCACTGATCATGGAAGCATGTGCTGAAATCTCCGGGGCGCTTCGCCTTGCCCCAGGCATCAAAGGCCTCGTCAAATATATACATGCCTTCCCGGTCACAGGCTTCCACAAGCGCCTCGGAGGGCGGGTTATGAGCGGTACGGATGGCGTTGAAGCCGATCGCTTTCAGCTTTCTCACCTTTCTTGCTTCTATTTCATACAGCGATATGGCGCCCGCAAGCCCGTTGTCGTGATGTACGCATCCGCCCTTCAGCTTGACCGGCTTTCCGTTGACGCGCAGCCCTCTCACGGCATCCGCCGTTACGGTGCGGATGCCGAATTCCTTTACCGCGCTGTCCTTTGTACAGGCTTCGTTTTTGATAAAGTGCGTGCGGTATACCCCGGTATCCGTGACCGTTACGGAAACGGTATACAGATTCGGCTGCTCCGCGCTCCATAGCTTCGGTTCCTTTACCGTAAACGCGATCCGCGCCGTTTCTGTCTTCCCGGCGCTTATGTGAATGATGCGGGCGGTTTCGGCGGCTATGCGATGATCCGCTTTGTCCCGGATACAGAGCTTCACCTCGGCCAGACGGTTTTCACCTGTTTCGTTGCATACATCGATCCCGGCTTCCATGAACGCCATGCCGTCCGCCGCTTCCTTTGTGCTGATGAATATGCCGTCATCGGCGATATGCACCTTCGGCGATACGCACAGCTTTACGCCCCGGAACAGGCCGCAGCCGGAATACCACCTTGAGGAGGACTGTATGCCTGTATTGCAGTTGACCGTGACGCGGTTTTCCCTGCCGAAATCGATCAGGCGCGTGATATCGACATAGAAGGGAGAATAGCCGTAATGATGCTCCGAGACCGGGCAGCCGTTGATATCTACCGTGGTGTGCATCATGACGCCGTCAAATTTCAGCCCGATACACATATCCTTCCATGCCTCCGGGAAGGTATAGTACTTTGTATAGCTGCACATATCCCCGGGAAAATAGCCGCTGTCATAGGCGGCGGGAGCATCCGCCCTGACTGGCAGACCGATCATGCTGTCATGTGGCAGATCCACGATCTGCTTTTCTTCTCCGAGTGCTTCAAGCGAATCCGCGAAGCCGCGTCTGAATTCCCATTCCCGGTCAAATTCCGTTATCATCACAGCTTTTCTTCCTTTCATTTTGCTTCATTTTTGCGCTTTTGTTATATGCCGGCGGTGTTATTTTGGCCTGAGACAGCTTGTTTTCCATATGGCGCAGCCAGTCGGTCAGGGCTTCATGATCAAAGTGCTTAAGCGCCCTCTGATAAACAGAATATCCTTCCGGGTCATCAGCCGCCATTTTGAGCAGGGCCTTTTTGGGGCCGAAGTAACGAATTTTCATGATATCGCAGTAGATCTCCAGGCTCTCCGTCAGCAGCAGGTGCCACCTGAAGCAGCCTTCGGCGTCTTCCCGCTTTGTACGGCAAAGCATTTTTCTGCACCATTCTATTTCCTGACGGACCTCCGCTCCGGTTTTGAACGGAAGGCTGTCGATATAGCGCGTTACGCTTTCCATCAGCTTTGCGGCGCTGCCGTTTTGATCCAGCTCGATCCTTCCGTCATGGATCTGGATGAGATCAGCGGGGTCGTATCCTGCGGAAAGAGACGCGGGGGAGCAGATAAACACATCGAGGGTGACCCCGTCCACAGCGGATCCGTCGTGTACAGCCTCGCACTGCGCGATGAGCAGCGCGTCAAAATCGCTGTATTCATTCGCGGTGCCGTCTGAATAGGATCCGTAGGTGATGATAGCCTCAGGGTGATAGGTATTTATCAGGTATTCCAGGATCCGCTTTTTCATGGATGCCTCTTTCCTGCCTGAGCGGCGTGATCTTTTGTGCCGGCTGTTTCAAGTGCTGTGTCTGCCTTTATTATACCCCATAGGGAACGGGTTGGAAAGAGGCCGGAGTTGTTTTTTTGATACATGAAAAGAGCGGCCTCCCCGCGCCCTGGCGATGCAGGGGGCCGCCCTACAGGATATGCGTGATTTTTCCCAAAGCTCCCGAAAGCCTGCCGCGCTCATATCCGCGTACCGGAGGAGGCCTTCGCGTTCCTCCGCGCTCCTTGTGAGCAGCGCTTCCGAAAGCACCGTTTTCATCCCGGCTGCTTTTGCGCCTTCAAGCTCTTCGGATCCGCCGTCTCCGATAAAGACGCTTTCTCCGGCCGAAACATCCGGCCGTTTCATTGCGAGCCGGTAGATACGGGGATCCGGCTTCATCATCCCGACATCGCAGGAAAAGACCGCGTCATCAAAATACCGGGCGAGCGCGGAGGAACTCCGGTACTTCCGGTCTGTCACATCGGCATTGCTGATCAGGCCGATACGGATGCCGCTTTTTCGTGCCCGGCGGAAAAGACGGGCGGCTTCCGGGTCCGCGCGGTCCACAGCGCGGCGCATGCGCTGTATCCGGAGCGCTGCAAGGTGTTCCATGGTTTGAGGATCCGTGCGGAAGGAGAGGCGTGCGGCGATGGCGCGCATGATCTCTCTTTCATCCTTCACAAGCCCCGGCGCGCGTTCGCGGTACACTTCCTCCGCTTCGGCGGCGCTTTCCCATTCCGCCTGAGAAATGCCGAGCACGGGCGGTTCGTTGGACGCAGGGCCGTATTCGGGAAGGATCAAAGTAAAAAACAGGTCAAAAAAGAGAGCCTTTACCATATGCTCCTCCGGGCGCGGTATGCGTACAGGCACGGGGCGGTATACGGTATTTGTGTGAACGGCTTTGTGCCGGGGCGGCATTCCCGTATGCAGGGAGCGCCGAGCGGCGCTTTACAGCATGATCCTGTACACATCCGCCGGTTCGCCTTCCCAGGTGAAGGTCCTTTCGTATACGCCGCCGTTTTTCAGGATCGTTTTTACGGAGGGGGTGTTTTTTCTTTCCACGGAGAGCTGCAGAGAGGTGAGCCCGGCCACCTTGGCTTCGTGCAGGATCAGCGCCAGCATGCGGGTGGCATAGCCCTTTTGCCTTTCAACGGGGCGCACGCTGTAGCCGCAGTGCCCGAAATCCGCAAGAAACCCTTTCAGTTCATGCCTCAGGTCTATGATGCCGATGATATTTCCCGCTTCATCCGTCGCGAGAAAGGTATCGGTAAGTACCCGGTCCGGGCGGAGCCTTTCCCTGTCCGCGCATGCCTTTATCATCTGCAGCCATTCCCCGTAGGAGGAAATGCTGTCCAGCTGTTCGCTGCCGTTGATCACGGTCTCTCCGTTGTCAAAAAATTCCTGCCGGAACGCCAGCACGGCTTCCTCGTGCTCCGCTTCGGGCCTTATCAGTCTGATCTCCATCTTTATGCTCCTCCCTTCAGGATCGTCATTATGTTTTTTCTGTAATCAGACGCGGCGCGGGGAGACAGCCCGGTCACTCTGGCCCACATCTGCAGCCCCTGATAATAGTAAAGGATCAGGTCCGCTGCAGCTTCGGGGTCGCAATTCCGGAATTCCCCGGTGGAAATGCCGTAGGTGATGAGGCTGACCCAACGCTTTTTCGCGCTTTGGGCTGTATTGCGGAATTCCTCCCTGTGCGCCTCGCTGCTCGCGTATTCATAGATCGCCAGACACAGAGACTGCCTGCTGTCTGAAAGCGCTGCCTCGATATGATCAAGCGTATCCGTAAGGATGGCAAGCGCGCTTTCCCCGCGGAGGATCCGTTCCTGTACGGGATAATCCTCCGCGATGATATGGCCGAAGATCTCCTCGGTGGAGGCAAAGTGACGGTAAAGCCCGCCTCTGCTGAGCCCTGTTTTCGCGCAGATATCGGACATGGTGACATCCTTGAAACCCTTTTCGGAAAACAGCTCCTTTGCGGAACGGATAATGAAACGAACGGTCTCATCTCCCTTTTTTGCCATTCACCACGCCTCCTTTCATAAAAGCGACACACATGTCGCATATTATGATACAGCACGCGTGCCGGGCTGTCAAGATATGAAAAAGCGCCGGCATGGCCGCCGGCGCTGTGTCATCATTAAAATACCGTGATCCGGACCGGAACAGGGGTCTATTCCGTCAGTCCGCCATGGAAACGGCATTCATATACCTTTTGATCCCCTGAGAAGATGCTTTCATTGCCCTCGAACCACGACAGATCTCCGGTGACGGAGCAGGTGTAGGTATACTCTCCGGAGCGGTACAGCTCCGGCCCGCGGTAGGGCAGCCCGGGCTTTGCCGCGCGGAGCGCCTCCTTCAGAAAATCCCCGCTGAAACGGCTGTCCAGCACGCGCCCCATATAGTTCATCGCGTAAACCGCCCTGCCGTTCAGGCACACTGTTTCCTGACCGGCAAAGTGTGTTCCGCCCACATAGGTATCGTGATAGGAATACGGCCCGTTCGTGTAGGAATAGTCATGAGAATCCGTACGGGTGGGGGATACCTCGTTTTTGTATGCCGCGTAGGTGTTCACATTCGCTTCCAGACGGAAAGCGATCAGACGCTCTGTGTCGATCTTTTCATTCATCATCGTGTACTTCTCACTTTCCGCATGACGTGCCGCGGGATCACTTCGCGGCGGTCCCTTTTCCGCCCGAGATCGGCTTGCGCAGAGATCTTTGCAGCCTGGGCGAAAGCTTGTAGCCTGTTTTGCCCGCTGTGCCGGGGGCGTTTGCGAAATCGCGGCTCTTGACGGCGCACAGCACCAGCGAGATACATGCCGTGTTGGTGATGTAGCTGGAGCCGCCGTAGCTCATAAAGGGCAGCGGGATGCCGGTAATGGGCATCAGGCCTACATTCATCGCGATATTTTCAAACACATGGAAGAAGAACATGCCCGCCACGCCGTAAATGATCAGCCGGCTGAAACGGTCTCCCGTATTGTGGGCGAGGATCGTCAGGCGCAGTATGAGCAGGAAATAGGCAAGCACCAGACCGGCGCTGCCGTAGAAGCCGAATGCTTCGCCTACCACAGAAAAGATAAAGTCTGTGCTGCTTTCGGGAACGAAGCCCAGTGTGGACATGGAATCCGCGCGGAAGAGACGGTTGCCGGTCAGCTTTCCGGCGCCGATGGCCTTCTGAGACTGGAGCAGCTGATAGCCGCCGGATTCGCTGTATTTCTGCGGGTCGGTAAAGGCGAGCAGGCGCAGGATGCGGTAGTCATCGCTGTTGGTGATCACGGCGTAGCCGATGATGACGGCGATCCCCAGCGAGACCGCGAGGATCATGGCCCACCACAGCTTCCAGTCCACATTGGCAAAAGCGGTCATTACGATGAACATGGCGCCGATAACGATAACGGAGCCGGTCTCGCCCTGCAAAAGCACGACGACGGCCGGAATGCCCACCTGCAGGCCGACGGTCATAAAATCCTTGAGGGTGTTCATGGGCTTTTCGGATTTTGAAAACTGCTTGGCCATGATGAGCAGTACCGAGATCTTGGCAAACTCGCAGGGCTGTACGGCGCGGCCGATACCGGTCTCCAGCCAGCTGTTGATGCCGTTTACGGCCTTGGAAAGCGCAAGTGTGATGACCAGAAGGAACAGCACGCCGAAATAGATGAGCGAGCAGCTGTTTTTATAGATCTCGACGGGGATCGAGACCATGATGAAAATAACGAAAGGGGACAGCAGCATCCAAACGCACTGCATCTGCCCGCTGCGGCTGGCAAGGATATGCTGCAGAACAGAGTATTCCGATTCCACGGCGGGGTCGTATCTCGCGATCGCGATGCACAGGACGCCGAAGAAGGATATCAGGTACATCAGCACCAGCAGCGGCCAGTCAAAATGCGATTCCCCGTTTCTGTCCAGCAGGGTATTGATGATCTTCATAGGCCGCTTCCCGCCTTTATACGGTGCTTTCCGCGCAGGGAGAGCTTAAACACGGGCAGCGGCACCGCTTCGCCGCACAGGCGGGAGCATACGCGGGCGATCGCGTCCGCGGCGCCGTCCTTATTGCAGTCCGCCGGGTTTTTACGGTCGATCACCGCGTGAGCTACCTCGGCGGAATAGGGAACGACGCCCAGCAGCGGCATATCCAGCGCCACGGCCAGATCCTGCGGCATGCCCACCCGCGCGTCACGGATGAGCTTCAGCTCCGCCTTGTTGAACAGCAGCCAGGGGTGCGCCTCGTTTTCCACATCGAACAGCGAAAGCACACGCTCCGCGTCCCGCAGGCAGATATCGTCCATCGTGCAAACGATCACCGTTTCGTCGGCGCAGCCCAGCACATTCTTCATGCCGCGGCCGATGCCGGCGGGGCAGTCCATCAGCACAAAATCAAAGCGTTCACGCAGCACGCCGATCAGCCTGCGCATTTCCTTTTTGCCGATATCGCCCGCGCTCATCATCTGCGGGGCGGCCAGCAGCTTCAGCATGGGCAGAGCGCCGCAGCTGACCAGGGCGGTGCCCAGCGGCACCGTGCCGGAAAGCAGATCGCCCATGTCATATATCACTTTGTTTTCAACACCCAGCATCAGGTCGGCACAGCGCAGGCCGATATCGGCGTCCACAAGCACGGTGCGTCTTCCGCGCCTTGCCAGGTTGACCGCGACCGCGGAGGCCAGTGTGCTTTTTCCCACGCCGCCCTTGCCGGAGGTGAACAGGATCGCTTTTCCCATATTTGTGTGTCCTCCTTCGGATGAAGCGTCTTGATGAATATGTATCCCGTTATCCGTGTCTGTCCGTCAGGGCGCCAGCTGGTTGCCTGCCGGAAGCACCAGATCCGTCTCAAGCTTTTCCTGCTCCTCAAACCACCATGTGAGGAATTCTCTTGCCGCAACGGAGCACATACCGCCCGAATAGCCGTTGGGCACGAAGGATACCACGGCGATCTGCGGATCTTCATAGGAGGCGAGGCAGATGAACCACGCGTTGTTTTCCAGGTCGATCTTTACGCCGCCGATGGTCACCTGACTGGTTCCTGTTTTGGCCCAGATATCATCCTGATGGTTCCAGCCCTTCATATGCTTTGATGCGGTACCGGAATCATCGCCTACAACGCCCTTCATTCCCTTTTTGATGGCTTCCAGATATTCCGGCAGATGCTCGCCTGTCAGCTGGTTTCTCAGCGTGGCGTTCCTGCTGCTCAGCACCTCTCCCTCCGGAGAGATCACGCTGTCCACGATCTGCAGATCCCACACCTTGCCGCCGTTACCCAGCGCCGCGAGATAACGCAGCACCGCGACAGGGGTGAGCAGGGTGATGGACTGGCCGATACCCATCTGGATCTCCTGGCTGCCGCCCCACTTGATATCGTTCAGGTATACCCACAGGTCGCTCATCAGGGCGGCCTGCATCACCATGTTGCGGCTCATGCCCAATTCATCCATGCAGATGTAGCGGGCTTCGGATACCCAGTTATCGGAAGCGGTGACCAGCGCCATATCCATCAGCTGCTTTACGCAGGCGTTCAGACGGTCGTTATCGTAGGCAAGGCCGTAACTTGCGCCGTAGTTGGCCAGATGCTTTTTGATGGACGCGGCTACGATGATGGGAGTATCGCAGGCCTGTTCGGCAAGCGATACGGTGGAATCATACAGGTTTGTCTGGTTTCCCACCAGGCTGCGCAGTTCGCCGGGCAGGTCGATGCCTGTTTTGCTGGTCAATCCCAGCTGCGCCGCGTATTTATACAGGTATTGCTCATTCGCGTAGATGCCGTCGTGACCGCCGTAAAGACGGGAGCCGAGCGTATAGAAGAAATAGTTGCAGCTGTGCTCAAGGCCCTCGATGATCGTCTGATCCTGATGGGTGGAGGTGTTGCTTACCCAGCAGGTGGGGGCTTCGGATTTCAGCTTTGTAAATTCCATGAACGGGCCTTCATCGTCTATCGTCTCGTCCAGGGTGAGCATGCCGTTCGTAAGGGCTGCGAGACCGGTGACCATTTTGAAAATGGAACCGGGCTCGGCGCGCGTCTGGGTGGCGCGGTTGAGCAGAAGGTTTCTGTCGTCCAGAAGGATCTCCTGAGCGGATTTTCCGCCCGCCTCCATCGCGTTCAGGTCATAATTGGGAAACTGTGCCAGCGCCAGCACCGTGCCCTTATGGATATCCATAACGGCCAGCACGCCGCTTTCGGCCAGCTGGATGGGGTATTTTTCCCAGTCGCGCTTGTCGATCTTCAGCTTGTTCTTTTCCTGCCAGTCCGGATCGGCCAGCAGGCTTTCCTGCTTTTCGCGTATCGTGGCTACATTTTTCGCGATGGCGTTCTCGGCCACCTGCTGATAGGCGGCGTTGATCGTCAGCTTGATGGTGTTGCCGTCCCGGGGCGCGGTATAGCTGATCTGCTCCGTCAGCGCGCCCACGGAGTTTTTACCCATCACCTTCAGCCCCTGCCGGTCCTTGATGCAGGCCGTCAGCCAGCTTTCCATGCTCTTTTCGATGCCGTCCTTGCCGATCCTGTCCGTCAGCGCGTAGCCCTGGCTTTGCTGCTCGGCATAATAGGTTTCATAATTGCTGATGGGGCCGGTATAGCCGATCACCGTGGAGGCCAGTGTGGCCTTGGGGTAGATGCGTTTTTCGCCCACATCGATATCCATGCCGGTAAGCACCATGCTGCGGCCCTTGATCTCGCTGACGGTCGCGAAGGAAACATCCTTCGCGATCACGACGGGGCGCGAGTTGAAGATGTTCATCTGCATCTCGCTGTACACGGTGATCACCTTCAGCACGGTCTCTTCATCCATCATGGCCTCGGGGCAGCTTTCTCTTCCCTCCAGAGGCTTGCCGGTATCCTTGTCAAACACGGTCACATAGGAATTTGTCGCTTCGTCCCATGTGCGGATGTAGCGGGCCTTCAGCTTCCAGTATACGGTTTCGGGATCGGGAAACTGATAGATGCCGTCCTTATAGGTGTAGCTGATGTAATGGTTGCTCAGCCAGCTGGAAACTCTGGCGTTCCAGGTGTTTTCGCTGATGCTGCCGATGGTGCCCCAGTTGTATTCAAGCAGCCCGGTTTCCTCGCTGCGTATCAGCGGAGGAATGATGCTCAGGCCGGAACCGTTGCGTTCTATGATCTCGATGGTGGCGAGAATGGAGGAGGTGAGGGAGCCGTAATCGGTCATATCGCTGGTGCGGTAGAAGGTAACATTATACACTTCCTCGCTTCGGGCCAGGATCACGCTTTCACTGTCCGTGATCATGCCCCGCTTGCCCTTGAGCACGATGTTTTTCACGGCGGAATCGGCTGCCGCCTTGGCATAGGTCTCGCCGTCCTTGAGCTGCAGCCTGTACAGGCCGATAAGCAGGTATATGAAGCAGCCCGTTATCACCGCTAAAAAGATAAAAAACCTGAGGCCGGGCTTCGGGGCGCCGGGCTGTCTTTTTTCCTTGTCAAACGCTTTTTGACGCACGCGTTATTTCCTCCTTTCCCTGTCTGTCTTTTGCCGGATGGCTTTTGCTTATTCTGCCGTTTCTTCCTTCAGGCGCGGGCCTCTCTTTACGATGCCCATGGCCGCGCGGCAGGGCAGCATGATGACCAGCGTGGCCGCCAGCGTGAGGGCGATGCCCTGCAGAGCGCGCAGGCACATCTGGATGGTGAGAGGGCTGCCGTTCAGCGTTACATAGGTGATCATGACCGTGTGGAGCAGGGCATCCTCGCACAGCGCGCACAGCAGGATACGCAGCAGGGCGGGACGCTCTGTCGTGCGTCCCTTGCCGGCGGACAGGCGTTCCTCTCTCGTCTTTTCGCTCATATCGGCAAAAACCAGTGAAAACAGCATCGCGGCGGCCGGATAGGTCACAAGATAGATACCGGGCACATTGCTTTGCGTGCTTTCAAGCAGGATGCCGTAAAGCATGGAATACCAGAAGGTGTATTTTTTACCCAGAGAGACCGTTACCACCGCGAGCCAGGCCATCAGCAGGTTTCCGTACACGCCGTTGATCGGGAAATACGGCATCACACATACCTGGATGAGGTAAAACACGCCCGTGAAAAGCACGGATAAAAGCGGCTTGCGCATCAGTCGTCATCCTCCATGGAACTGACCGGATTGAAGGTGGGCATGGGCGTGGGCGTGGGTGTGGGCACGGGTGTGGGCGTGGGTGTAGGCGTAGCGTTCGGATCGGGCGCCACATACACGCGGTTGGTGGGACGGGGGGAGGCGGATGCATCCGGCGTCGTTCCCGGGGCCGGCGTCGTTGTCACGGAAGGCGGCTCTGTAAAGGACGGCACGGGCGTATCAGCAGTCCATCCCTCGGGCACAGGCGTGGGCGTGGCGAAGCCGATGCCGGAATGGAACTGGAATTCTAATCACAACTTATGCCGCGCTTTTTCTAACAGCGCGCGAAAATACGGGCCTGCAAAGCGCTGTGTCTTTGCAGGCCCTGATTCTGCTGTTACTTTATATCTTTCCGTTTATGATTCCGCTCTTCTAAGGATATCGTACTGGCTGGCTTCATGATCCAGTTCCACATACAGTACTTGCTTCGGATGAGGGGCGCTTTCCTGCTCATTTCCTTCCTCATCTACAATTCTCTGAACAACCGTCTCGATGTTTTGTCCGTCCGGCTTCATGATCTCGATCGTCTCGCCCACCGAGAACTTGTTCCTCTGCTCGATCCGGTACAGGCCATCCTTTTCGCCGCCGATGATCCCAAGATAAGTATACTCCTTCACATAGGTATTGCTGTCATAGATCTGGCTTTCATCCCCCGGCTTTCCAAAATAGAAGCCTGTGGTAAACTGGCGGTAGGTACAGTTGGATATCTGATCCAGATACCAGGGCATGTTCTTCTGGTAGCGCTGTACATCGGCAAGGTAATCGTCGATGGCCTTCCGGTAAGTCCTGGCTACCGTAGCCACATAGAGCGCCGTCTTCATGCGGCCTTCAATCTTGAAACTGCTGACACCTGCATCCATCATTTCTTCAAGCGAAGAGGAGCGATTCATGTCTCGCAGCGAGAGAAGATGCTGATCATGAACAATCACGTTGTCATCGGCATCAACCAAGTCGAAAGCGAGACGGCAAAACTGTGGACAGCGTCCGCGATTGGCCGAGCGCTAGAAGCAATACTCCGAAGCATAGCAGCGGCCCGAATAGCTCACACAGAGGGCACCGTGGACGAAGGCTTCAAGCGGAAGGTCTGTAGCTGC
>CALGBY010000065.1 GCA_937886445.1 uncultured Clostridia bacterium
GACGGCCTGCACGGCCTCCTCCTGACCGATAACGCGGCGGTGCAGTTCCTCCGGCAGGCGAAGCAGCTTTTCGCGTTCCGTTTCCACCAGCTTTTCAAGGGGGATGCCGGTGCGGCGGCTTACGATGCGGCTGATCTCCTCCTCGGTGATCCTGTCCCGCAGCAGCGCGGTATCGGTCTTGCTCTTTTCGGCCTCCTCCAGATCCTTTACCAGCTTCGGTAGGGTGCCGTACTGCAGCTCCGCGGCTCTTGTGAGGTCATACTCCCGCTTGGCCCGGTCGATCTCGGCGTTCACGCGTTCGATTTCGCCGCGCAGGTGCTGTACCTTGCAGATATCCTGCTTCTCATTGTCCCATTTTGCTTTCATTTCACTGAAATGCGCGCGCAGCTCGCTCAGCTCTTTTCTGATCTGCGCAAGGCGCTCCGCCGAAAGCGGATCGCTTTCTTTGGCAAGCGCGGCCTCCTCGATCTCGTGCTGCATTACGGAACGGGAGATGTCATCCAGCTCGGAGGGCATGCTGTTCATTTCGGTGCGGATCATCGCGCAGGCTTCATCCACAAGGTCAATGGCCTTATCGGGCAGGAAACGGTCTGTGATATAGCGGTCGGAAAGGGTGGCGGCGGCGATCAGCGCGGCATCCTGGATCTTTACGCCGTGAAACACCTCATACCGTTCCTTCAGCCCGCGCAGGATGGATACAGTATCCTCAACTGTAGGTTCTTTGATGAGCACCGGCTGGAAGCGGCGCTCCAGCGCGGCGTCCTTTTCGATGTATTTGCGGTATTCGTCCAGCGTGGTGGCGCCGATGCAGTGCAGCTCGCCCCTTGCCAGCATGGGCTTGAGCAGGTTGCCGGCGTCCATGCTGCCTTCGGTCTTGCCCGCGCCCACCACGGTGTGCAGTTCGTCAATGAACAGGATGATGCGGCCTTCGCTCTTTTTCACCTCGTTCAGCACAGCCTTCAGGCGCTCCTCAAATTCTCCGCGAAACTTGGCGCCGGCGATCAGCGCGCCCATATCCAGGCTGAACAGAGAACGGTTTTTCAGGTTATCGGGCACATCCCCGCGCACGATGCGCAGAGCCAGCCCTTCGGCGATGGCGGTCTTGCCCACGCCGGGCTCGCCGATCAGCACAGGGTTGTTCTTTGTTTTTCGGCTCAGGATGCGGATCACATCGCGGATCTCGCTGTCGCGGCCGATCACGGGGTCCAGCTT
>CALGBY010000066.1 GCA_937886445.1 uncultured Clostridia bacterium
GCGCTGCTGTATCTGCTGGCGGAGCTGAGAAGGATCATCCCCTTTACACTGAAGGCGGTGTTCCTGAAGCTGAGCCCCCTTGCCGATCCCGGGCCGATCGAAAGGCTTTGCGATTCCCTTTCGGTGCCGCTTACCGTGATCGGGACGGATTTTGCGTCCACCCTTCTGGACGCGCCGCACCCCTGCGCGAAATGCGCGTACCTGAGGCGGGGCATGCTCGTTAAGGCGGCAAAGGAAGCCGGCTGTGATCTGCTGGCGCTGGGACACCACCGGGAGGACGCTGAGGAAACGCTGCTGATGAATATTCTGGAAGGCGGAAGGATGGAGACGCTGCGCCCGGTCGCCGTAATGGAGAGAGAAGGGCTGCGTGTGATCCGTCCCGCGATCCGCCTTTCAGAGGAAAGCCTGCGGGCGATCGCGGAAAGGGAACACCTGCCCGTGATGAAAAGCCTGTGCCCCTATGACGGGAAGAGTAGGCGGGCGGATATGAAAAGAATACTGGCCGCCCTTGAAAAGGAATGCCCCGGGGCGAAGGAACAGTTGCTTGCCGCTGTGGCAAAAAAGCTGTGGGACGGAGAGAAAGAAACAGATAAAGAAACGGAGTAACGGATGGAACTGCAGGGAATTGTGGAAAGCACTGTGTTTCGCAACGAGGAAAACGGTTATACGGTGCTGCAGCTGCACTCGGGGCGCGAGCATGTGACCGCCGTGGGCATCATGCCGCCGCTCACCGCCGGGGAGCAGGTGACGCTGGAGGGTGACTGGATCCAGCATCCCCAGTACGGAAAGCAGCTGAAGGCATCCACCTGCAGGGTGGAAAAGCCGACGACCCTGCTGGGGATCGAGCGCTTTCTGGCGAGCGGCCTCATCAAGGGGGTGGGCCGTTCCACCGCGAAGCTGATCGTTCAGGAATTCGGCACACGCGCACTGGATGTGATCGGAGAGGACCCGCAGAAGCTGACCGTGATCTCCGGTATAGGCAAAAAACGCGCGAAAATGATCGGCTATTGCTTTCAGGAGCAATACGCCGCCCGTGAGGCCATGATCTTTCTGCAGAGCTATGGCATATCGCCGAACCTTGCCGTAAAGATCAGCAAACGCTACGGCCAGGCCACGCAGCAGCTGCTGCGCGAAAACCCGTACCGCCTGATGGAGGATATCGAGGGCGTGGGCTTTACCACGGCGGACCGCATCGCGCTGGCGATGGGCATTTCCACCGACAGCGAGTTCCGCCTGAAGGGCGGCCTCAAATTTGCCCTCTCTGACGCTTCCCAAAGCGAGGGACATACCTACCTTCCCGAAAATGTGCTGCTGAGACGGGCCGGAGATATGCTGAAGGTGCCCGCGGAGGTGCTGGAGCATCATCTGGATGAGCTGCTTTTCAAAAAGGAACTGACCGCGGCGGAGATCGACGGAGTACGGTGCGTGTTCATCACCGCCATGTATCAGGCCGAGGCGGAATGCGCGAAGCGCCTGATCAACCTGCGCGGAAGGGCGCAGACGGGCCTGAAAAGCGTGCTTTCCGCGAACATACGCCGCTATGAGCGGGCAAACAGCATCACGCTGAGCGACAGCCAGAAACAGGCGGTGTGCGAGGCGCTGGATAACGGCCTGTTTATCATTACCGGTGGCCCCGGAACAGGAAAAACCACCATCATCAACTGTATCCTTTCCCTTTTGAACGGGGACGCGCTGCTTGCGGCGCCCACGGGGCGCGCGGCCAAAAGGATGAGCGAGGCAACGGGCCGGGAAGCCAAAACGCTGCACCGCCTGCTTGAATACAGCGGGGAGGACGGGCATTTTACGCGTGATGAGGATAACCCGCTGGATACGCCCTGCGTGATCGTGGATGAAGTGAGCATGGTGGATCTGTTTCTGATGCGCTCACTGCTCCGCGCCCTGAGAAGCGGTACCCGTCTGATATTGGTAGGGGATGCCGATCAGCTGCCCAGCGTGGGCGCAGGCAATGTGCTTTCCGATATGCTCGCAAGCGGCGTGATCCCCTCAGCGCGGCTGACGGTGATCTTCCGCCAGAGCGAGGAGAGCGATATCGTGACCAACGCGCACCGCATCAACCGGGGCGAAATGCCTGTACTGAACCGGAAGAACAGCGATTTCTTTTTTGACAGGCAGCTTTACCCGCAGCAGGCGGCTGAAAGCGTGGTGGGGCTTTGCGTAAAAAGGCTGCCCGGTTTTCTGCATACAGACAGGCCGATGCGCGACATACAGGTGCTCTCTCCCACCAAAAAGGGGGATTGCGGTGTGATCGCGCTCAACCGCATGCTGCAGGAAGCGCTCAACCCGCCTCATCCCCGCAAGCCGGAGATCAGCTGGGGGGACCGCGTGTACCGTCTGGGCGACAAGGTGATGCATATCAAAAACGATTATCAGATCGAATGGACAGCGCTGGATGGCGAGGAGGGCACCGGTGCCTTCAACGGCGATATCGGTTATATTACCGCCGTGGATAAGGAAGAGAATACGCTGAGCGTGCTGTATGATGACGAGCGTACCGTGGAATACGAATACAGCGCGCTGGAGGAGATCGACCTTGCCTACTGCCTGAGCGTGCATAAGAGCCAGGGAAGTGAATTCCCCTGCGTGGTGATGCCCGTAACGGGAGGGCCGCGTATGCTGCTGAACCGCAACCTGTTTTACACCGCACTTACCAGAGCGAGAAAGCTGGTGGTGCTGGTGGGCAGGGAGGATTGTATTGCCGATATGGTGAATAACGATCACATCAACGCGCGCTATACAGCGCTTAAGGAACGATTGGAGGATTACGACAGCATGGGGCGATAATGAACCTGCTTTTCCCTGTGGGAAGGTGTATGGGCTGTGACCGCCCGAGACCGGTAAAAAGCAGCGGGCTCTGCGAGATGTGTGAAAAAAGGATCGCGCTGTATCGCATCCCTCCCGAAAGCTGTGAGCGCTGCAGCAGCCATATCCCGCGCGGAAGAGCCTGCCCGTTTTGCTCAGGCGGCTTCGCGGAGGGGCTGGACTTTCTGTATTCTCCTCTGCGTTACCGCGCGGAGGTGAGGAGGCTGGTGCATCTGCTGAAATTCGGCCATGAGAAGCTGGCAGCGGAATATCTGGGCCCTCTGATGGCGAACGCGCTGAAGGACAGAAGCTTTGACTGCATCGTGCCGGTGCCGCTTTTCAGAACGCGGCGGCGGGAACGCGGGTATAACCAGAGTACGTTGCTGGCTGAGGCGGTATATCGCGAAACAGGCATCCCCGTGCGGGAGGAGCTTTTGCTGCGTGTAAAGGAGACAAAGGCCCAAAGCGGGCTCGCGCGGGAGCTGCGCGGGGCGAATGTGGAAAACGCCTTTCAGGCAGCGGACGGGGTCAAGGGGCTGAGCATCCTGCTTCTGGACGATGTGCGCACCAGCGGCAGCACCGCGCGCGCCTGCGCCGCTGCGCTTCGTGAAAAGGGCGCCGCCCGCGTATCGCTGCTTACGGCGGCTTCTGTGTGGTGCTTTGCCGAAAACGAAAAGAAGCCCGTGAAAAAGCGCGCTGTGAAAACGGAGAGCGTGCCGGAGCCGGACAGTGAGGATATGGAGGACGCACAGGATGGACAGTGAGATCTACGCGCGCACGGAGGCGCTTCTTGGGCCGGACGCGATGGATACGCTTTACTCCGCACGGATGGCGGTGTTTGGCGTGGGCGGTGTGGGCAGCGCGTGCGCCGAGGCACTGGCAAGGTGCGGTGTGGGCCGTATTGACCTGTTTGACCCGGATACCGTGTCCTTTTCCAATATCAACCGTCAGCTGATCGCCCTGCACAGCACTGTGGGACGCTATAAGGCGGATGTGATGAAAGAGCGGATCCGTGAGATCGACCCGGAGATCGACTGCCGGGCCTACAAAGTGTTTTATGAAGAGGCAAACTGTACCGAATACCCGTTTGGCGGCTATGATTACATCGCGGACTGTATTGATACCGTTTCATCAAAACTGCTGATCATAAAGCAGGCGCGGCTGAACGGCGTGAAGGTGATCAGTGCTTTGGGCACCGGCAATAAGCTGCATCCCGAACTGCTGCGCTGTGCCGATATCAAAAAAACCAATGTCTGCCCGCTGGCGCGTGTGATGCGCCGCCTGTGCCGTGAAAACGGCATCACGGAGCTGAAGGTGATCTACAGCGAGGAGGAGCCGAGAAAGGTGTGCGTGGGGGAGGAAAACGGACGGCATCCGCCGGCCAGTATCTCCTTTGTGCCGCCGGCCGCCGGCATGCTGATGGCGGGAGAGATCATAAGGGAGATATTGAATATTCAATAAAGCAACACGCCGGTACCGGGAAATATCCCGATGCCGGCGTGTTCATTTGAGCGCTGTGCTTATTCCTGCGCGCTCTCTGCGGCTTCCGTGCTTGCCTCATCCTCCGCGACGGCCTGCACGGGGGCGATCTTCGCGGTGGAAACCGCTTTTTTCACTCCTTCCAGATCCTCCGTGAGGGAACGCACGGCGCAGTGGGCATTGTAGACGAACTGGACGGAGGCTTCCTCACCGATATTCGCGTAGAGCGTGTAGTACAGGTGTATACGCCCGTCCTCTGAATTGTAGATGAAAATGAAAACCTTTGCTGCCACACCGTCAAAATCCTCTGTGCCTTCCGATATGAGCATCAGCCTTGTGCATTTCAGCTTGTTCTGGATATACGCTTTTTCCTCCTCGGCACTGATGGCGTCCAGATCAAGCAGACAATCCGCCGTGTAAAGGTACAATTCCGGTGTAAAGCCGTTTACATCCTTTTTGCCTTCAAACACCGCTGTCTGTCTTTCCACGTCAAAGAAGACCTGCGAAAACCCCTCGGGCAGTGTGAAGGTAAAGTCGCCGCTCCGGTAGCATCCGTCTTCTGTTTTTCCTTCCTCCGGCATCAGCGGAGCAGCCAGAGCGGTGGAGCACAGCAGCGCGCACAGGAGCAGCAGCGCCGCGGGTACAGTGATCAGTCTTTTCATCATCGATATCCGCTCCTTTCCGTTCAGGGTACGATCAGCGTGTCATACAGAGCATCCAGGCTTTCAAGGTCCCGTATCATGGTCTGCTGGGCACTGAAGCAGATGTAGTAAAGGCGAACGAAGCTTTTTACGGTGCTGAAGCAATAGCAGCGCGCAAAGCAGTTGTACAGTACGCTCCAGCGCTGAATGCGGCTCACCACGAACATATTTCGCTGTGTTCTGCCGTTTTTCTGCACCAGATGATCCTCAAGCACGCAAAAATCGGAAAACTTATCGTATTTCCATGTCACATTGCTGCTGCTGATATCCGAGGCGAAATCCATCGCGTTATATTTGGTCACATCACGCCCGCCGGGGCTGATCTCCAGCACGATCAAAGGGCAGTACCCGTAGCTGTCTCTCTGACCGTCAAGATAGATCCTGTAAACGCCTGTGTTCAAGTTTTCCTGATCAGAGAGGGAAAACCCGTAAGGCACGGTAAAGCTTACGCCGTCCGCGTTTGTGAAGATGCCGTCCTTCACCTTTCCCTTTTCCTGAACGGCCTGTGCCGGCAGAGCGCCGGGCAGCAGCGTCAGGATACAGAAAAGCGAGAACAACCGTATAAACGAGATCTTTTTCATTTTGCCTCCTCCTCAACGGTCAGGCCGTCCGCGGTCGCCCCATCCGCCTCTGCAGCGGCTTCATCGGGTACCAGCTCGATATCCTCAGCCTTGACATAATACGCTCTTTCATCGATACGGAACAGATAGAAATCAGCGCCTTCCTTTGTAGTAAACATGTCTTCTATCTCATATTCTCCCTGCTTGCGTAGCCGGTCTGATATACTGCCTGTCCAGGGCTGACTGTAGAACGGCGTTTTGTCCTTATAGAGACGCAGCTTGTGCCCTTCTTCGGGCTTTTCGGTGCAGTAGTTGATGTGCTTTTCGGCAATGAAGCCGGCCTTTCCGCCGTATTCCGTGATGACATACTTTTTTTCATAGCCGTACACATTGATCACGCTTTCCAGATCGACATAAACGGAATGATCGCCGTTGTTCTGCGTGTTGACCTGCAGAGGCGCCTTTTCCGGGTTGGAAGGGTAGTTCGTCACGCGTGCCTTTACCGGCTCCTGATCCTTTGAGATGTTCATATACATGAGCGACTTGTTGCCGATGTAAACGACCTTGTTGCCGTACAGCACCTTCAGATAGGGGGGAAGCGCCTCCAGTACGAACAGGATCGTGCCGCCGGGGATCCTGTTTTCATATTTGGTCTCATGCGCGCGGCCGTTGCTGTATTCGGTGTAATAGGAGACCTCAGCCTTGTTGTACACAAAGCCGATGCGCTCATTATCCGGAACGGTATCGGAGCCGGGGTAAAGATCCTCCGTATACGCTTCCGCGTAGGTACCGTCCGGGAGGGAGACGGAGGTTTTCTGCAGGCCGATCACGGCGGGGAAGGCCCAGCGCTCGGTCACATTGCCTTCTTCATCCTCAGTGCGCCAGATGAGCCATGTTTCGTCCGGAACAAAATCCTCCGGAATGCTGCTTTCAGCCGCAGTGCTTTCAGCTTCATGCGGGATCGCTTCCTGCTGCTTTTTTCCGCATACGGAACAGACCCGCTCGCGCAGCCCGTCCGATACCTCGGTGACGGACAGAAGCTCCTTCCATTCGCTCCACACATGTTCGCAGGTGATGGCGGCGTTTCTGTCGCGCAGCGGGGTGTTGATCAGTTCCCGGTAGCGTTTCGCGCTTCCTGTTTCGGCCAGACCTGTTTCAAAAAGAAACAGAAAAGCCAAAAACAGGCAGAGACCGGCAGGATATTTTTTCATCTTTTTTCCTCCTTGTCAGGTTATCGGATCAGTTTGGGAAACGCTGATTAATTCGGCAGACTCATCTGCGGCGTCTTTTGCACAATCTGCTTTCCGCAAAAATCTCGATTTACCTCCAGTAAACCTTCGATTTTTGCAGTCGCATCTTGTACAAAATTCGCTCGCATCTGAACCCACCTCAATTAATCAGTGTTTCCCTAGACTAAATAAGAACTCCATGAAACAATTGATAGAGAAAAAAGCGCGTTGTTTGTTTGAGAGTTAATGCATCAAAAACCATCGTTTCACCACTATCTGTCCATGCTACAATATATCCATCACAAGAAAAAATAGTATTTATTGTTGTACCTGAACCAACATCACATATGGTCTCAGGGAAATCTCCTTTTCCTATCATTGAAAGAATGTTTTTTACAGTAAGTGAATCTGACTGTGTTCCTTTCCAATTTTTGTTTATTTCATCATACATCATATACTGAGTAATCAACTGATTGTCGAATACGGCGATCAAATACTGATGTCCATTCTGCCACCTTGTATAGTGACTATCTAGTAACATAAACTCATTATTGATTGAAGTAGGAACCAAAGACCACTCCGATTGTATTTTTACATATTCCTCACCAACAAAACTATCATCGACAATATAGCATGTTTCTGACTCACCCCCGCAAACCGGACATCTTTCTGCCATTCCATGTGGCAGAAAAACTATTAAAAGAATTGTTACCGTAACGAAAATAAACAAACTGCGTTTCTTAGTTCCCATATTCTACCCCTTTCAAGTATCCGTAATGTGTAAATTTTCCATTGATTGCTTCCGAGTCAGCAAGTTCACGAATGACAACTCCGCCTTCTACTGCTTCAATTACAGCATTTTTATATCCATTAAACCAATTTCCAACATAATAAGCAACATGTAATCTATTTGGTAATTTGCACATTCTATTGAGCGTTATCTATGTTTTCTACTATATCCCATGATTAGTCTAAAAAGAAAAGCTAACGGAACCATAAGATCACACAACAGAATAATATAATACAACACAGAGTAGATCCTTTTTGCTGTGGAATCAATCATGCAATTTAATGGAATAGATGTCGATCCAACAAACCATATGTTACTGCATAATAGCATTAATTCAAGAATCACGAGTCCCATCTTCAAGTCTGTCTTCCTATATTTAAAATATAATAATATGTTTATAGCAAGGAACACAGTGACGGGGATAAAATAATAGTATTCCAATAAAAGCTGCCCTTTATACTGGCAGAGTTGTAGCCATCCAAGAGAAAAAATGTTTAGTACAGATAGGATTAAGCCAACAATAATGCTTATGAAAATCATTATGATATTATGCATCTTTTTCTCCACTGATTATTTTACTCCCCAATCATATAATTTATCAATTATTTTTTGAAATATATTACCTACATAAGGTGATACATCAGTAATTGTCCATGATTTGGAGCATATTGTCCATATTGTCCATCCCACATGTATGAAATCAACTGATGAAGATAGATGTCGCGCTGTATCATAGCACCCTCCATACTTTGAGAACTCGTGACGTGTACGTCGTAAGTACGCAATGAAATCGTACTGCAGTATCTGCTGCATTGCAACAACAAATTGAGAACTTGCGACGTTTCTGACGCAAGTTCTCAAAGACGTGACAAACTGCCTTCTTTCGTTTTTTGACCGCTTACCGCCTTTACTTTAGTTTATATCTGCGCTTGTTTGGCTCTTACAAATTCGTCTATATGCCAATAGTTTCTTTCAAAAAAATCATCAGATATATGATTCACTAACTTATCAGCTGCTTCATTATGAGGTTTATCTGCATACGATATAGTCCACGACAACATCAGGACCAACAAGATCGCAATAAATCGTTTCAATTTCATTAGTTAATCATTCCTTATACCAGTTTGAATAAATCAACCAATACCCGGCAGCAGGGCATCATAAACCACATCTTCCACAACGCCAGTTTCTGCATTGATGACTACAAGGTACTGCCCGTCATGTTCCGAGATCAGCGGAAAGCCGTTTGGATCCATTTCAGTGATTTGCTGAAGTTCAAGCCATGAGCGATATATCAATTGCCCGTCCCTGATCTCATACCGGAAATCCGGTTCACTGTCCACTACACAGATCTTTGCCAATATATCGGAGTCTAGGTCATAGTTTTCTCCTATGACTGCTATAGCAATTTCATCCAATTCAGTTTTTGCATATTTGCTTTGTTTTTGAATGGTTTCATAATCCGGATGAGGCACATTTATTTCAAATTCATGCTCATAAATCAACATGGGGTCTTCCGGTCTCAGTTCTGTATATTCCGGGTCATCACGGTGCGCTATGGCTTTAGCCTGTGGGAAAAAAGCTCCTGTAGTATGCTCTTTTCTGGCAAGCTCTACCATTTGATGAAGTTGAAGTGCCTCCCAGGCAGGAGCATCAAAGCCGCCATAGGTCTCTTTGCCTTCATTGCTCCATGA
>CALGBY010000067.1 GCA_937886445.1 uncultured Clostridia bacterium
CATCATGAGTATGTGCAGCCATTTGCTCGTTCTTTTATCTTTTACTGCTTGTTCTGCTGCTTTTATCGCTGTGTATTCTTCAGCGCTTATCTGAAATCGGCTCATCTTTCATCACCCATTCCATTATACCATACTTTTGCACTAATGTTAAGCATTTATTTTGAGCTTAGTATAATATGTTCCATGCTGATATCTATCACATGAAAAAGCGAAAGAAGAAAAATAACAAGATAGATGGCATCAATAATAATTATTATTATTTTTCTGGCTCCTTATTCTTCATATGTTATTCAACTCCCACTATTTCCGTTTTGGCTTGTATTCAAACTTTCCAGGTAATTTCCTGCACACAATAATTTTTAAGATCAGGATAGTACTGCTGTTAATTTTGTTGCTTTTCCTTTACAAAATACCAGTTCTTCTTTAAATTTCGAATGGCGATATATCCCCTTGAATTTGTATATATAATCTCACCATCCGTGCCATTTTGGGGATTCCATTCCGTTTGATAAGGATCTGTCATTTCATTGAAGACATCCTCAGCAGTCATATTTGGCGCATATACCGCCATAAATTGTGTTTCTGATATATGATTAACGAAACAGAAATATATACTTCCCGAATTAGCATTTTCCATAAAATAATCTATACCATATGACTGCCGTAGACGTGTTCGTTGTTCTTTCGTAATTTGATAAACAGTTGCACAATCCATTTTTTCAACAAATGTCAATATATTTTTTTCTGTATCAACATATGAAAATGAGATGAAAAACAGGCATAAGAGTATTACAGATATGCCCGAAAAAATTTCTATGACCTTTCTTACCATTGTTGAAATATCTCCTGTAACATGTCTATACTCACCGGTCTTGATTCATTTATGCCACGTATCGTACCATCATTTTCAATTCGGTAAGCTGCTGCCATAGGAAAGCAGCACAGGGCGGTTCTCCGCGTCATAGCCGAAGGTGGTGGTATACTTTTTGTGCGCGGCTCCCACACGCTCGGTAAATCGGCTCAGGTTGCCGTACAGAGCGTCATAATCCACCTCGCCGGTGTACAGATGCACACCCGCTTCATGCGTCTTGATCCTGCGCGGACGGCCTGCCAGATCATATTCCGTTTCCGTGATCCTGTTCAGCAGGCTGTCCTTCATCCAGGCAGCTTCCCCGCGGGCATTATAGCGGAAGGCATAGCGCGGATCTGTTTCATTGCCGAAACGGATGCCTGTTACCCTGTTGAAAGCGTCATACTCGTTATATACGGCAAAGCCGTTGCCATAGGTCACGCTGCTTACCGTGCCGTAATTGGGCGCGTCCGGATCATTCTGATATTCTGTTGTAGAAAGGTTCCGTGTGCCGACGGCCACGGTGGTCTGCCTGCCCAGCGCGTCATACCCGAAGCGATATACCACATCGTGCAGCGTATTGCCGTCTGTATTGCAGGAAACATCCGTAAACTATCAGCCGCGCGCGGTCACGCGTTCCGCTGTGTTCAGTATAGCAGTTTCCGACGCGGTTATCAACCCTGCGATGTTGTTCTATTGTTCCCACATACATCCTCATTCACTACACGTAAATTCTGGCACCGAGTCATTATTAATTACCGTTTCATTCCGAATATTTCCGATCAAAACCAGCCCGTTATCTGAACTTTCGATATCAAATAATGATTGATCATATGGGATAATAGCATAGTCTATATCTTTTGCATTTGTCTCTGATGAATTACGAAAGTGAGGTGCTTTTTCGTGGTACGCTGCATAAACAGAATATTTCACAATATCTTGACCTTTATAGAATACCCATAGTGAATCTGTATCAGTTAATAAAAAATGGTTGTCAAACGCGCGAAGAGCACTGTAATCCGGTTCGGGATGCAGAGTAATATCATACGGTCGCCTGTAATATTCAATAAAATCCCACTCAAATCGAAAATGTTCTGAAAGGCATATGGATTTTTCCTTCATTGCTTCTTCGTACATACCTATGACAGATATAGTTTTGTCATCTGAAGTTTTTGAACAGCTGATAAAAAACGATACAGCAATGCACAACAAAAAAACGGATATGACTGCAGATAATCTCTTTTTATTCATATATATTCGCTTCCTTCGTTAATAAGGTGCCTTCGTTGCCAGGTACTGGCCACTGATGCACTCACAGCAGTCGATATTCACATCCCCGATATGATCCGCCACCGTACTGTATACCGCTGTGGCGGGATCCCAGTCCGCGAGCATTTCACGGGCGTAAAAGCAGGTCTTTCCGGGAGCGGCGGAGGGACGGAAATAGAGATATGCTTTGGTGATAAAGCAATCCGGCGTGAGTACGGGAAGAGACTGCACCTTTACCAGCGTATAGCGCTTGCCGTAGGTGCCGTTATTGCATACCCACATCTCGGTATGAGCCCCGGCGGGGTAGGTACGGCCTTCCTTTACATAAGTATCCACCAGCACAGCCGTGGTGGAAGACGCGGTACTTCCCTGAGCGCTTACGCCTTCTGAAACGGGTGCAATACTTGTTACGCGGTAGTTGTTGCCGCGCACACGGGCAGTGGTGTAGTTTTCAGAAAAATCCCGTCCGAGGATGCTGTTTGAATTGCTCATGTTCGTACCTCCGTTTCTGTATTTGATGGAATAACATTACGGTTGTTCGCAGCCATACAAAGATGCATCTGAATTTACTGTTATCATCAGTTTATGGAATACTAGAAAATACAAGAATAGAAATTTATGGTTGGTTATATTGGATTTGACTATCACAGTATACCAGTACTGAAAAATCAATTCGGAATAATGACTTGGAATAATGTAGCAACTGTATTTCCCTGTAGGTCCATAATAGAAATATTGCACTGGCTATCACAGCAAAACAATTGTTGTCCGCCAAAGTAGAACAAGCCATTATAAATACTATCGCTAATTTTTT
>CALGBY010000068.1 GCA_937886445.1 uncultured Clostridia bacterium
AAAACGCGGGGGCCGACAGCGGTTTCTTGCTTGCGAAAACCGCGAGAGGTCGGGAAGCCTTTCCCCGTGGGCGCCCGGGTAACGCGGCACTCCAAACCGATTGCTTAACGACGATATGAAATATAAGGAGAAGACTTATGATCGAACTGGAACAGTATACGCAGGACATTCAGCGGATCCGGAAGAGCATCCTGGCCTCCGGCGAGGCGCTCCATGTGGACCACATGAAGGAGCAGATCGAAGAACTGACCCAGGAAATGAACCAGCCGGAATTTTGGAATGATACCGAGCGTTCCACCCGCGTGAACCAGAAGGTGGGCAACCTGAAGAACAAGCTGGAACACTATCAGAAGCTGCTTTCCACCGCGGATGATATCGAAACCATGATGGAACTGGCCGAGGAAGAAAACGACGAGGACATGGTGGCCGAGGTCGGCGAGGAACTGACCACCCTGCAGGAGCAGGCGGACGCGCTGGAGCTGGAAACCATGATGCGCGGCAACTATGACGACAACGACGCGGTGCTGAGCCTGCACGCGGGCGCCGGCGGAACCGAGGCCCAGGACTGGACCCAGATGCTGTACCGTATGTATACCCGCTACTGCGAACGGATGGGCTTCAATGTGAAGGTGCTGGACCTGCTGGACGGCGATGAGGCGGGCATCAAGAGCGTGACCTTTGAAGTGTCCGGCGACCACGCCTACGGTTACCTGCGCGGCGAAAAGGGCGTGCACCGTCTGGTGCGCATCTCCCCCTTTGACGCCAATGCCCGCCGTCACACCAGCTTTGCCTCTCTGGATGTGGCTCCCATGCTGGATGAGGACGACAGCGAGATCGAGATCGATATGAAATATGTGCGCGTGGATACCTACCACTCCTCCGGCGCGGGCGGACAGAATGTAAACAAGACTTCCTCCGCCGTACGCATGACCTATGTGAAGGATGATGTGACCATCGTGGTATCCTGCCAGACCGAGCGCGATCAGGTGCAGAACCGCGCCACCTGTATCAAGATGCTCAAGGCAAAGCTGCTGGAACTGCGTGAGCGCAGCAAGGAGCAGGAGATGGCCGATATCAAGGGCGAGATGAAGAAGATCGAATGGGGCAGCCAGATCCGCTCCTATGTGTTCCAGCCCTACACCATGGTCAAGGATCACCGCACAAACTTTGAAAGCGGCAACATTGACGATGTGATGGACGGAAACCTGGAAGGCTTTACCACCGCCTACCTGAAAATGCAGTGAGCCGCCCTCCGAAAGGCATATGACCCATGCTTAAGAAAACCGTTTTTACCGTGATCGGGCTGGCCGCGCTGCTTTCCCTGCTGTGCAGTGTATGCGCGTCCACCGTGCTCAACACCGCCTCGATGGAAAACGCCTTCGCGCAGATCCCCGATCAGGACAGGGCGTTCATCGAAGAAAGGTACGGTGTATCGCCCGCGCTCTACCCCGCGTACGCCTCCTCTCTGGTCACCTTTCTTTCAGGCTCCGGAGAGGCCGCCCTGCTGAAGGACGCGTCCGGCGCGGAGCAACCCGCCTTTCCGGACAGCGAGGACCGGCAGAACGGGCATCTGCTGGAGGTGCGCTCGCTGCTTTCCCTGATGGTATCAGCCCGGTACTGGGGCGGAGGCGGCGCGCTGGCGGTGCTGGCGGCCGTGTATCTCTTCTGCCACTTCAAAAAGCGCGGCTTCCCGGGCGACGCGGTGCTGAGCGGCTTTGCCGCGGCCGGCATGATCCTGCTGGTGCTTACTGCCGCCCTCGCGGTATGGGGCCTGATCGATTTTTCGTCGCTCTTCGTCACCTTCCACCGCGTGGCCTTTCCCGGCAGCACGCTGTGGCAGCTGAACCGCGAAAAGCATCTGCTGATGGCGATGATGCCCGACGCGTTTTTCCTCACATGGGCAAAAAAGCTGCTCATTGCTCTGCTGCCGATCCTATGCATCATGGCGATGCTGATCGTCGCGGCAGTCAAATTCAGATCAAAGAAGGCACCCAAATGAATTACAGCGAAAAAAGCCGGCAGCAGACGGAAGCGCTGATCGCGAAAGGAAGCGCGCGCATCCTCGCGATCGAAAGCAGCTGCGACGAGACCGCCGCGGCCGTGATCGAAAACGGACGCGTCATCCTGTCCAATGCCGTGTTTTCACAGATCGATATGCACGCCCTGTACGGCGGCGTGGTACCCGAGATCGCCAGCCGTGCCCATGTGGAAACGGTGGACCGAATCGTGGATAAGGCGCTGAGCGACGCCGGTATGACGCTGAAGGACGCGGACGCGCTGGCTGTCACCTACGGCCCCGGGCTGGTGGGCTCCCTGCTTTGCGGCGTGACCGCGGCCAAGGCGCTGGCCTTCGCCGCAGGCAAGCCGCTCATCCCCGTGCACCACATCGAAGGCCATATCTGCGCCAATTTTCTCACCTCTCCCGAGCTGGAGCCCCCCTTCTTCTGCCTGGTGGTATCAGGCGGGCACAGCCATCTGCTGGAGGTAAAGGATTACGGCGTATACCGCCTCATCGGCTGCACAGGCGATGACGCCGCCGGCGAGGCCTTTGACAAGGCGGCGCGCGTGCTGGATATCCCCTATCCCGGAGGGCCGCTGCTGGATAAGCTGGCGGGCGAGGGCGACCCGCGTTCCCTTGTGCTGCCCTCCCCCAGGATCGATTCCCCCTACGATTTTTCCTTTTCCGGGCTCAAGACCGCGTTCATCAACGCCGTGCATAAAAAGCAGCAGAAAAATGAGCCGGTCAACAAAGCGGATATGGCCGCCGCGTTCCGCTGGGCCGTAGTGCGCCAGCTGACCGACCGCACCATGCTCGCGGCGCAGGATTTCGGCATTAAAAAGCTGGCCCTGGCCGGCGGCGTTTCCGCCAATTCCCTTCTCCGTTCCGAAATGGCAAAGGCCTGCGACAGGCGCGGCATCCGTCTGTACCTTCCCCGCCTTGACCTGTGCGGAGACAACGCCGCCATGATCGGCTCCGCCGCGTTTTTCCGCCTGATGAAGGGCGAACACGCCTCTCTCGAGCTGAACGCGCAGCCTTCCCTGAAACTGGTATGACCTGTTCCGCCTTTCGCGGCACCGCGCGGCGCCCGCGGAAGGCGAATTTATTATGATCAGGAAAACGACTGATGAGTGATATTTCGGTAAATGATGTATACTTCCGTTACGATCAGGACAGGGAGGTGCTTTCCGGCCTGTCCTTTCAGGTAGACGCGGGAGAAAAGACCGCCGTTCTCGGTTCCAACGGCTGCGGAAAAACCACCCTCATGCGCATGCTTACCGGCGCGCTCACGCCCGACAGGGGCAGCGTGACGCTTGCAAAGGGGCGCCGCGTGGGATATGTGGCGCAGATGAACGACTTTGTATCGGATAAAACGGCGGAAGAGGTACTGCGCGGCGCCTACAGCGATGTGCTGGAGGCGGAAAAGCAGCTGAATGAGATGCGCGGCCATATGGAAAGCGTATCCTCCTCCCGGTACGCCGAAACGCTGGCCCGCTTTGAAAGCCGCAACGGTTACGGCTGGGAAGCGGAAATGAACCGCGTGGCAAACGGTCTCGGCATCACAAGAGCCATGCGCGACACCCGTTTCGGGGCGCTTTCGGGCGGGGAGCAGACGCGCGTCCATCTGGCCCGCCTCATCATGGAGGAGCCGGACATCCTGCTTCTGGACGAGCCCACCAACCATCTGGACACCGAGGCGCTGGAATGGCTGGAGGAATACCTTTCCCGTTTCAAGGGCACCGTGCTGGTGATATCGCACGACCGGTATTTTCTGGATGCCGCGGTCACGCGCGTGATCGAGATCAAAAACGGCAAAGCGGAGTTCTATTCGGGCAATTATTCCTTCTACGCGAAGGAAAAGGAACTGCGCTATCAGCAGCAGCTGCAGCGCTATGAGCGCGAGCAGGCCAAGATCAGCCAGCTGGAATTTCAGATCACCCGGCTGAAGGCCTGGGGAAATGTATACGATAATCCCGCCCTGCACAAAAAGGCGGCCGCCATGGAAAAACGCGTGGAGCGCATCCGGCAGACCGATAAGCCCGTAAGGGAATCCCGCCTGCAGGCGGCGTTCGCGGGCGAGACCATCCGGGCGGACCGCGTGATCGAGCTGTGCTCTCTTTCCGCCGGCTACGGGGAACAGCCCCTTTTTGAAAACGCCGGCGCGCTCATCCGCGGCACCGGCGAAAGGGTGGCGGTGATCGGCCGCAACGGCTGCGGAAAGACCACGCTGCTCAAGGTGCTCACAGGCGAGCTTGCGCCCCTTTCGGGGCAGGTGATCACCGGGCCCGCCGTAAAAACGGCCGTTCTTCCCCAGCAAATCACCTTTGAGCATCCCGAGCGCACGCTGTACGATACCCTGCTTTACGAAACCGCCTGCACGCCGCAGGAGGCCCGGGACCGGCTGGGCACCTTCCGCTTTACGGGAGAAGACCAGTTCAAGCGGGTGGAGCAGCTGAGCGGCGGCGAAAAAACGCGACTCAAGCTGTGCATCCTGATGCTCAGGCGGGCCAATCTGCTCATTCTGGATGAGCCCACAAACCATCTGGATCTTGCAAGCCGTGAATGGATCGAGGAAGCGGTTGCCGGTTTTCAGGGCACGCTGCTTTTCGTATCGCATGACCGCTATTTCATCCGCCGCTTTGCCAACCGTATATGGGAGATCGGCGACGGCGTGCTTACGGATTACCATCAGGATTGGGACGGCTACCGCCGCGTGAAGGCGCTGAACGCGCTGCGCGAGAAGCAGGAAAAAGCAAAGGAACCCAAAAAAGCCGCGCCCGCGGCGGCAAAAGAGCCTTCCGCCCGCGGGAAGGACCCCAAAACGCAGCGCCGGTTGGCATTCCTTGAGCGTGAGATCGAAAAGCAGGAAGGGCAGCTTGCGGATTTTGACGCCCGCATGGCGGCATACGCCTCCGATTACGGAGAACTGATGCGCATTACAAAAGAAAAAGAAGCTTTTCAAAAACAGATCGACGCCCTGTACGCCGAATGGGAGGCGCTGAGCGGAACGGTATAACAGATGCTCTCTTTCCGTTCCGTTACCGGCACAAAGGAGGACCCGTCATTTGGAACAGATCACCGTAAACGGCAAAGCGTACGGGATCATCCGCCTGCTCGGCAAGGGCAAAGGCGGATATTCCTACCTCGCGCGCCGCGGCGAAAACGAATATGTGATAAAGCAGATCCACCACGAGCCCTGCGCGTATTATCAGTTTGGCGATAAAATGCAGTCCGAGCTTGATGACTACGGAAAGCTGTCCGCGCTCGGCATCCTGATGCCGCGGTTGCTGGACGCGGACAAAGAAAACGAGCGCCTTGTAAAGGAATACATCGAGGGAGAAACCGCTGCCGAGATCGCGGCGGCAGGCCGGATGAAGCCCGAATACATTGCTCAGGTAAAGCGGATGTGCGCTCTGCTTTACCCGGCGGGGCTGAATATCGATTACTGGCCCACCAATTTTGTAGTGCGCGATGAAACGCTGTACTATATCGATTACGAATGCAGCAGTTATTCGGACGAATGGAATTTTGAAAACTGGGGCAGCCGGTACTGGCAGAACAGCTGAGCGGGGAGCTCCGTTTGAAGGCGGCAGGCTCAGGGCGATCTGCCAAACGGTATTTCGTAACATAGACCCGTTCTTTCGCAGATCCCCGAAAACGCAAACCGAAAATCTGTGTAGATCCCCGAAAAAAGTAAACCGAAAACATACGCGGATCCCCATAGAATTAAGCCAGGAATCAACGCAGATCCCCGTACAACGCATCGTATTCCGCGCAAATCCCCGCGGCATCTGCTGCCGGCGGATTTTTTCACGCTTTCAGCCCGCCCTCCGGAAGAGGCACCGATGGATTTATGAAAAATGACCGACCGCATTTTTCCGTCCGGAGAGCCGTCGCTCTGTTGCCGGAAAGCCATATGCGGTCAGACAGCCGTGCCCGATCATCCCGGCTGACCGAGCGGGATCGTGAAATCCGACCGAATGGGATCGTGAAATCCGGCCGATTGAAATCATGAAATCTGACCGATCGGAATCTCGAAATCTGACCGATTGAAATCTCAAAATCTGACCGATTGGTATTGTAAAATCCGGCCGAACGGGTTATAATATATTCAAAAGCAAACCCGCAGGAGGAGCAAGCCCATGAAAGGATCAGAGTATCGTCCGCGCATTATTGATAAACAGGTCGATGAATACCTGTCCGCTTTCGGAGCCGTGTGTATCGAAGGCTCTAAGTGGTGCGGCAAAACATGGACTTCCGCCTATCACAGTAAGAGCGCAATATATATCGGTGACCCCGCAAACAGCTTTCAGAACCGAAAACTGGCGGAGCTCTCTCCGGATCTGATACTGGAAGGCGATGCTCCGCGCCTGATCGATGAATGGCAGGAAGTACCGCCGCTCTGGGATGCGGTACGCTGCAAAGTTGATCAGACACAGCAGAAGGGGCAATTCATCCTGACCGGCTCCGCCACGCCGAATCACAAGGGTATCCTGCACAGCGGCGCGGGGCGGATCGCGCGGCTTCGTATGCGTCCCATGTCGCTTTATGAATCCGGTGATTCCTCCGGAAAGGTGTCTTTGAGAGACCTGTGCCACGGTGAGCTTACACCCGCAATGACCGGTGAAGTCAGTTTAAAAAAGCTGATCGGGCTGATCATCCGCGGCGGCTGGCCGGGCAGCCTCGGTCTCTCTGTGCGGCAGGCTTCATTGCTTCCGGCAGAATACCTGAATGCCATCATCAATGACGATGTTTACCGCATCGACGGGATCAAACGGGATACAACAAAAATGCGTCTGCTGCTCTGTTCCCTTGCAAGAAACGAGAGCACGACCGCGACAAACAAAACGCTTATCAAGGATATCAAAGCCATCGATGATGAAGATATCGACGGTGATACGGTATCATCTTATCTGGACATTCTCAAGCGGCTTTTCCTTACAGACAATCAGCCGCCGTTCTCCACCGGCATACGCTCGTCCGTACGCATCAAGCAGGCTGAAAAACGGCACTTCTCCGATCCGTCACTTGCCTGCGCGCTGCTTCGCGCTACACCGGAAAGCCTTCTGAACGATTTGGAAACACTGGGCTTCTTGTTTGAAGCATTGTGTGAGCGTGATCTGAGGATCTACGCGGGAGCTTTCGGAGCGGAGCTGTATCACTATCAGGATTACAAAAATCAGGAGATCGACGCTGTACTTGAGCTTCCCGAAGGCGACTGGTGCGCCTTTGAGATCAAGCTGGGGGCTAATCAGATCGATGCCGCCGCCGCGAATCTCCTGACCATCAAAAAGCAGATCGAAGAAGACCCGAAGGGCAAACCGCCCGCGGTCCTCTGCGTGATCTGCGGCATGTCCAACGCTGCCTACCGTCGTCCGGACGGCGTATTTGTGATACCAATCACCGCGCTGAAAGTGTAAACGCCCCGCTTTATACAGGCATATAGATAAACAGAACCATAACCGATCATATCGCTTCGATGCATCCATCCCGTTGCTCTCGGTCCCGCGAATCACATCTGCCTTTTCACCTCACGTGGGGTAAGGCAACACAAGGCAGAAGATCGTTTCGCAGGTATTACAATTTCAATCCAATCACCCCGCGCGGGGTGAGACATATCTTCAGCGAGGACTGGTATTGCAAGGACGGTATTTCAATCCACTCACCCCGCGCGGGGTGAGACGCAACAAGAGCGGTTTCAGACTCGTTCGTGAGATTTCAATCCACTCACCCCGCGCAGGGTGAGACCGACCATTTCGCAAGGGAGTATCCCGATGCAGTTATTTCAATCCACTCACCCCGCCGTGAACTTGACGCCCACGGTGCTATTTCAATCCACTCACCCCGCGCGGGGTGAGACATCCTGCGAAGGTGGATGCCGCAATACAGCAACTATTTCAATCCACTCACCCCGCGCGGGGTGAGACTCAGGCGTTCGTTGATTTGTTAGACAGCACGAAGATTTCAATCCACTCACCCCGCGCGGGGTGAGACCAACGCCGTATGCCTGAATAAAGCACCAGTCAACATTTCAATCCACTCACCCCGCGCGGGGTGAGACACATGGGAACGATGCAGGCGCTTTTACGATCCACATTTCAATCCACTCACCCCGCGCGGGGTGAGACACACTCTTGCTTGTTCCGCTACAAGTGATAAATAATTTCAATCCACTTACCCCGCGCGGGGTGAGACGTACGGAAGATGATTGAATTTATGCTTATCAACAGATTTCAATCCACTCACCCCGCGCGGGGTGAGACCGAGGCTCTGCTTGCGCTTCAGGCCGAGATCAAATTTCAATCCACTCACCCCGCCCGATCCGCTCATTCCGGACATTGAAATTTCAATCCACTCACCCCGCGCGGGGTGAGACGCGCCCTGCTGATGATCAGCAGCGACAAGTACCAATTTCAATCCACTCACCCCGCGCGGCAGGGTCATCTCATTTAAATATTACGCATTAATTGCAAATATTACATTTTTGTT
>CALGBY010000069.1 GCA_937886445.1 uncultured Clostridia bacterium
GTAAACCTTCAATTTCTGCAAGCGAATCTGTTGAAAAATTCACTCGCCATCGCACCAACTCATTTGTGCGGTATTGCCTTATCAAAAAGGAGGCGCGCGGCGCCTCCTTTCAGCCTTACAGGATCTCGATCCCCTTTTCTTTTCCCAGGGCGCGCAGATAGCGTACCGCACGCCGGTAATCCTCGTCCCGGTCCATATGCTCGGTAAACACGGGTATATCCCGGTCAAGCTTCGCGCATTCCCGCAGCACGGTCTCAAGGTCCAGAAGACCGTCTCCCGGTACCGCCTCGCTGATATGGCAGGGCAGGGCGGTCTCTTCAACGATCGCGTCCTTCAGGTGCACGCTGCGGATGTACGGGGCAAGCAGCGTGAAGCATTTTTTGATGAAGGCCGTGTTGTTGATAAACCGGTCCAGACCGGAGATCATGTTGGTGTAGTCCATATGCACGGCGAACTGCTTTCTGTCCACTTGACGGATCAGCTCAAGATATTGCTCCGGGCTGTCCGGGCACATCCAGGGCATGGGCTCCAGAGTATAGCAGGTCTTTTCAGGACGAACGGTATCAATGATCCTCTGTGTGATCTCGACTGTCCTGTCCCATGTGCTTTTCAGATAGTTTCCGGCGTGGAAGCCGTCCCACGCGCTGCCCATGCTGCCCGAAATATTCACACAGCAGTTGGCACCTGTATATTCGGCAAGCTCGAGCTGACGGAAGCTGTATTCCAGATTTTCAGCCGCTTCCTTTTCATCCTTCGCGTACAGATTGCGCCAGATACCTACCTCGCCGATCACCAGATCGTTATCCCGGCAGATGCGGATATATTCGTCTGTTGTTTTCCTGTCGGCACGGCTGTCAACGGGAAACACGATGCAGGTGTAGCCCGCTTCCTTTACCAGCTCAAGCCATTCCCGCGGGCTGTGATACGCCGCGCAGATGCTTCCTCCCAGTCTCATCAAAACGCCTCCCCGTTCATCTTCCGTACAACGGAAGGATCGATCGAAAAAATATCAGCGGAGCCGGTCATGGACAGCGTATACCTGAGATCATCGGTCAGGGCGCGGATGTGCTCCGCCACCTTTTCCGCTCCGCCGGCGCGCAGGCTTTCCATCAGCGGACGCCCCACGCTGCACGCGTCTGCGCCCAGTGCCAGACATTTGAAGATATCGGTGCCGCTTTCAAGCCCGCAGTCCACAAACACCTTCATCTCGTTTCCGACAGCCCTGCGGATCTCGGGCAGGACCATCAGCGGCGGTACGGAATAATCCAGCCGCCCGTTGTGATGGCTGACCACGATGGCCTTAACGCCCGCTTTTTTACAAAGCAGCGCGTCCTGCACGCTCAGCACGCCCTTTACGGTAAAGGGCAGCTTTGTGGAACGTACGAAGGCTGCAAGCTCCTCCTCCGTGATGGGGCGCATTTCCATACCGTCCACCGAGTCATAGCCGTTGCGGCGTTCAAAGGCATGGTCGATATCCATGCCTACGGAGATCGCTCCGCAGCTTTCGGCGTTTTGTATCCTGTGCAGGATCAGATCCCGGTCTTTGTAGGTCTTGATGATCTTGACCAGCTTTGCCCCGGTATCGCAAATAGCCTTTACCTCGTCATCTCCGCCCATGCCAGAAAACATTACGGCGTTTGCCCGGGCGGCTCCGCGCGCCATTTCCGCCATGCCGCCTTCATGTACGCGGTGCAGGTGAGAGAGCGCGCCCGTCATCACGGGCGTGGAAAAGGTGTGCCCCCACAGCGGGAAGGAGGTATCCGCCAGCACACTGCCGATATGCCTCACTTCCAGCAGCAGGCTGTCCATGTATCTTTTGGTAATTTCATCCGATGAATGGATCCGCTCCATAAGGCTGCCTCCGTTTAGTTTGATGTTTATTCTATTTTATCATTTCATTCCGTCTGTTTCAACCCGCGTGTCCCCGCTGCGTGAATGATATTTATGTACATTTCGATAAAATAAATGTATAATCATCTATGCCGCAAAGGCGGCGCAGGAGGATGAGGTCAGGATGCATATCGAAAAAATAGAAGGCATGTTTTCTGTATGCCGCGCGGAGGATCTTTCGGCGGCTCCGCTGGAGGATGATTTCTGCTTTGCCGAAAAAACAGACAGGGAGTATTCCCTCGTATGCCGGCAGGAGCATGTGCCCGCGAATGCGCTGAAAAGAGAGGACGGCTGGCGCATGCTTCGCATATCCGGAACGCTGGATTTTTCGCTGGTCGGCATCCTGAGCCGTGTGGCACTCCGGCTCGCGGAGGAGGGGATCAGCATCTTCGCGCTGAGTACCTTTGATACGGATTACATCATGGTGAAAAGCGAT
This sequence comes from uncultured Clostridia bacterium, assembly GCA_937886445.1. Lineage (GTDB taxonomy): Bacteria > Bacillota > Clostridia > Christensenellales > Aristaeellaceae > ZC3RG03. The sequence goes on from CALGBY010000069.1 coordinate 2,327, forward strand.
CGCTTTGAAAAGGCTGCTGAACTGGCGGAGGAAGCGCTGTGCAGCTGCTGAAAAAAGATCAGGAAAAGACCGTGATACGGGAATGCTTCGCGTTCAAAAAGGAGAACAAGTATGTATACTCAGAAAGAAATACTTGAGATCGCGCTTCAGCAGAGCGCTGTAGACCTTTCCTGCAAAGCGGAGGATCTTACGGGGAGCAGAAACGCCGTTTTCCTTTCCGTACCCGATCCCCGGGCGCGTAAATACCTTACCCTGCCGCATATCTGCTCCATAGTCAGCTATGGGCAAAATGCCGTTGCCTCCGTGCGGGAGGAGAGCATGATCGCGCCGGTACGGGAATATCTGGACACACACAAAACAGGCTATCTGTTTTCCACTCCCGATATTTATGATCTGAACCGGATACTGAGCGACGGAAACGCCCGTGTGCGTTTTACGGCAGAGTATTTTCTCTCCCGCGGGCCGGTAAGCGAGCCCGCGTCCGCTTACGCCATGAAATGGCTTTACCCGGCGGATTTTGCGTCTCTCTATCTGCCGGAATGGGGGAATGCCTTGTGTGAAAACAGAAAAGAGCTGGATGTTCTCGGGATCGGGGCTTATGACGGTGAAAAGCTGATCGCTTTCGCCGCCTGCTCCGCTGATGCCGATATAATGCGGCAGATCGGCGTGGATGTGCTGCCTGACTATCGCGGGCGGGGGCTTTCCAAAGCGCTTACCGCAAGGCTGAGCAACCGGATCCTTGAAGAGGGAACGGTGCCTTTTTACTGTGCCGAGTGGAGCAACCTGCGTTCCGTTAAAAACGCGCTTGCCTGCGGTTATTATCCGGCCTGGGCGCAGATGGACGCGGGAAGCTGTGAAAACAACATGTAAACACGAACGTTATACCGCAGAAAAATGAAATGATCCCCCGATCGTTCGATAATTTCACTGATTTTTCGGAATTATGCATTGAATATTTGTGAATATGTGATATGATGTACCGGTAAGGTCAATTTGAATGGCCGAACGGAAAGGAATGAAGACTGATGAAGAAGATCGCTGCTCTTGTTCTCGCGCTCGCGCTGCTCCTGTCTGTATCCGCTTTTGCCGAGGCTCCGGCTGCCGTAACAACGACGGCTCAGTGCGAAAATATCGCCAAGTACGGCAATGTGGTGCTGGATTATACCTGTGAAGATCTGCTTTCCGCCGGGTATGTGTACGGTGATGTCGTTACCGTAAGCTTCCTCGGGCAGGAACTGGATATTCCCTTCTGCTCCAACTATTCCGATGTGGATTCCGGTTCACCCGCTCTGTTTGCCAGAGACGGCGATACCTACATCGTTGCCGCGATCAACATGGGTGATTTTGCCACTGTTTACGGCATTGCCGTGAAGACCACCTTTGAAGACAAGACCTTTGTGTGGAACTGGGCTGAGGGCGTGGAAGGCCCCGTTCAGTTTGAGATCAGCCTGAAGGAAGCCGCCGGGTATCTTGATGCGTACGAAATGCACCGCCTCACCCGTACCAATGAGCGTGCCGATTACGCCGATCTTTCCGATGAGGAATTTGCCAACTTCCGCGCGGTGAAGACCACCGGTATGGGCGAAGGCAAGCTGTATCGTTCTTCTTCTCCCGTCAATCCCGAGATCGGCAGGAACACTTATGCCGATGCTGCGATCAAGGCTGCTGGCGTGACCGTTGTGATGAATCTGGCTGATGCCGAGGAAGCTGCCAAGGCTTATGAAGGCTTTGCCGATACCTATTATGCCACTATCAAGTTTGTCGCGCTGAATTCCGGCGTGGATGTGCTGAGCAGCGAATTTGCCGCCAAGCTCTGCGAAGGCCTGCGTTTCTTCATCGCCAATCCCGGTGTGTACATGGTACACTGCACCGAGGGCAAGGATCGTGCCGGTTATGTATCCGCCCTGCTGGAGTGCCTGATGGGCGCTTCTCTGGAGGAAGTGTGCGATGATTACATGATCACCTACACCAACTATTACGGCGTAAAGAAGGGCGAAGCCCGTTATGACACCATCCTGAACAGCAACATCGTAAAGACGCTGTGCAAGGCCTTCGGCGTGGAAACGCTGGAGGGAGCCGATCTGGCTGCCTGCGCTGAGAATTATCTCACCAATATCGGCCTTTCCGCCGAGGAGATCGCCGCGCTGAAGGCCAACCTTCAGTAATTCGGCAGGCAGATCTGCACAGGAACTGTGAAAGGTTCCGAAGACAAAACAGACTCTGAGAATGATATGCTCTCCCCGAAGCACACCGGATCATTTTTCCGGCGACGCTCCGGGGGGAGCATATTGCGTTATGATCTTTCTTGGTCACTCTGTTTTTTACCACTTGAGAATATCATGCGTATGGGATATAATGATATTTACGATTTTCTATCTTCGGAAAGAAGGGGCAAGAAATGGGCAAAGCAAAGAAAAGCACCGGAAAGAAAATACTGAAAGCACTGCTGGCAGTGCTGCTCGCGCTGATACTGATCGTACTGGGATACGCAGTTTATCTGCAGATCAGCTATTACCGCATCGGTGACAAGCAGCTGGAGACGGAAAATGATACCGCTGCCGTGATGGAAACGGGCGTATCCTACCGCCTTGCTTCATGGAATATCGGTTTCGGCGCTTATACGAAGGATTTCGGCTTCTTCATGGACGGCGGCAAGGAAAGCCGTGCTGTGAGCAGCGAAAAGCTGGAAGAAAACATGAAGAGGATCACGGAAAAAGCCGTATCCCTGAACGCGGATCTCTTTGCTTTCCAGGAGGTGGACTGCGATTCCGACCGTTCCTGGCACAGGGATGAGAGAAAGGATCTTGCCTCCGCGCTTTCCGGCATGGGCAGCGTGTTTGCCATGAACTATGATTCGCCCTATCTTTTCTGGCCTCTTCTTTGCCCGCACGGAGCAAGCCGGTCCGGCCTGTATCTGTTCTCACGCTTCGGCATGTCCGATTCCCGGCGTGTGGAGCTACCTGTGGAGGACGGTATAACCAAAATGCTGGATCTGGACCGCTGCTATCTGAAAACGCGTATGCAGGTGGCGGACGGCAGTGAGCTTGTGATGTATGATCTGCACCTGAGCGCCTACACGACCGACGGGATCATTTCCGATGAGCAGCTGAACATCCTGCTTGATGATATGAGCAGCGAACAGGAAAAGGGCAACCGCTGCATCGCCTGCGGTGACTTCAATAAGGACCTTCTCGGAAATTCCGATGAGGTATTCGGCTGTGTCAATAATGATTATGCATGGGCAAAGCCGCTTCCGGAGGGAATGATCGAAAACCACGGCTTTACGCTCGTTTGCCCGGACAGTACCTTCCCCTCCTGCCGCAATGCGGATTCCGCGTATCATGACGGGCAGTTCCTGGTCACTGTGGACGGCTTCATCACAGGAAAGGGCGTACGGGTGGAAAGCGCCGAGGTGGCGGTTAAGGACGCGGATGAAATGTTCCTGTGGTCCGATCATAACCCTGTGGTGCTCACCTTTACGCTTGAATAACGGTGGAATGTATGATGGAGGAACGGTTTGACTGCCCCCTTCTTGAATATGATGATGACGCGGATGCCGTGATCAACCCCAACAGAGAAAACGGCACGGTGTTTCCCGAAAGCGCGGTAATGATCTTTTACAGCGACAGCCTGTATCCCTTTGCGGAGGAAAATGCGCTGCCAGTGCTGGATGAGTTTGTATCCGCTACGCGTGTTTATCCCGTGTTCCGCTGCGACCGGGACGGGAAGAGCATCGCGATCTGTCAGGCGCCTGTCGGTGCGGCCGCGTCAGTGCAGGTGCTGGACTGGCTGTATTCCCGCGGTGTGAAGCGGGTGATCGCGACCGGCAGCTGCGGTGTGCTGGAGCCGCTGCCCGAAAATGCCTTTTTCCTGCCGGTACGCGCGCTGAGAGATGAAGGAACGAGCTATCATTACATGCCGCCGTCAAGGTATACGGAAACGGACACGGCATCGCTGAACCGCATCCGCTCCTGGTTCGCCGCGCGCCGCATACCGCTGGAGGAAGGGGCGACCTGGTCTACAGACGGCTTTTTCCGTGAGACCCGCGGCAAGCTGGAAAAAAGAAGAAAAGAAGGCTGCCGCACGGTGGATATGGAGTGCTCCGCTCTGACGGCATGTGCCGCGTTTCGTAAAAAAGAATTCGGCATGTTTTTCTTTACCGCGGATTCGCTTGCTGATCCGGATGTGTATGATGAGCGCGGCTGGGGGATCGCGGCCGCCGATCAGGCACTCAGGATCGCGGTCGATATCGCGCTTGAAAATTGAGAACGATCATGAATATTCACGCCCTGCTGTGTACAATGTGTGTACCACAGGGCGTTTGAATTGTGAACAAAGTGTAAATTCGGATATAAAAATGGAAAATAATGTATAAAACTGGAAAAAACTGTAAAATATGAACAGATTATGTCGGAATTTTGTCGTTTTCTCATTGCAAAAAAAAACTTATATGTTATAATGTAAGCGAGAAAATTCTGAGGTGAAGTTTATGGAAGACAATTGTCAGAAGATCAAGCTTGTAAAGCTGGTCGAGATCCTGAGAAAAGATACGGATGCCCGTCATCCGATCACCACCAATGCTTTCTGCCGCAGACTGATCGATATGCATATCACTTGCGACCGCCGTACCCTCGCGCGGGATATGGCACTGCTTAACGAATACGGGTATGAAGTGCACAGCTGCATGCGCGGGCATGAAAAGGCCTACTACATGGAGGAAAGCCGCTTCACCGTACCCGAGATCAAGCTGCTGATCGACGCTGTACAGGCGGCCGGTTTTGTTACCGAAAGAAAAACCGAGGAACTGATCGAAAAGCTGGCTGATCTGGGCGGAGACCTGAGAAGCGATATCATCCGCCGCAATCTTGTATCCTTCAATACCCGCAAGCACACCAATGAGGCTGTGTTTGACAACATCGAGGTGCTGGAGGATGCCCTGCAGGAAAAGCGCAAGGTCTCCTTCCGGTATTATGACCTGGATGAGTGGGGAAGAAAGATCTTCCGCAAGGATGGCCGCCGCTACAACACCATCCCCGCCGCGCTGGTATACAGCGAGGATAATTATTATCTGGTGTGCTACAACCGCACCTACAAATCCACCACCAATTACCGTGTGGACAGGATGGATGATGTGCAGCTGCTGGATGCCGAGGTGGATGAGGATACGCTGCAGGAGCTTCGCGAGCTGGACTTTTCCGAATACACAAAGGAAGTGTTCCGCATGTACGCGGGGCCCGCTGCCAATGTGCATCTGCGCTTTGATGAAAGCGTGCTGGGAAGCGTATATGACAAATTCGGTGAAAAGCTGCGCGTGACGAGAACGGGTGAGCATACGCTGGAGACCAAGGTGAGAGTGCAGGTCAGCCCCACCTTCTTCGGTTGGGTGTTCCAGTTTGGCGGAAAGATGGAGATCATCGCGCCCAACCGTGTTCTGTCCCAGTTCCGTGCTTTGGCCGGCAGTCTGGTGTGCGGCGGAATGACTGATGAAAACAGCGATGAGGATGAGGAGAACGAGGAAACGCCGTTCTGATAATTCATCCTTGCGCAGAAGAGACATTTGTAATATATTAAGGCTGCCGCGGGCGATTGCGGCAGCTTTATTTTATGAGGTACCGATGACCGGATACGTGGTGCCCGGAAAAGAGTGACAGAATGACAGATCATCAGGTGAAGGGAAGAAAAGCGGAGATCATACTGCTTTTTGCCGGAATGGCGGTCCTTTCGGCAATATTTACGATACAGGGCTATACGCTGGATGACATGATCGCCCGCTATGCCCTTACAGACGCTGTGAAGGGATTGCCGTACACACTGGGCTCCGCCGGAGGGATCGCGGCATTCATCGCGGCCTTTATCCTGAACGGGCGGGTAAGCAAGCGGTGGCTGCTGGCGGCGGGGATCGCCCTTTGCTGTGTTTTTGTGGCACTGGCCGCGTCCGGCTGCTCCTTTACCGTATTCTGCGCGTGCTGGCTGATGATCGGCTTTGGCCTGGGGTTGATGGACGCGCTGCTTTCATCCTGTATGGCGGATCTGTATTCGGGCCAAGCCGGAACAAGGATGATGTGTTTTCTGCATACCGCCTACGGTTTTGCCGCGATGCTGCTGCCCCTGATTTTTTCCGCGGCGGGAGCGGGACTGACGGCATGCTATTTTGCGGTAGCGGCGGGCGCGCTTGCCGTCACAGTACTTTTGTGCGCAGATTGTTCACGCAAAAGGGTGCCTGTTATGCTTTGCACAGGAGAAAAGCGTGCACCTTCTCTCAGGGATACCCTGAAGGTACTGAAGGGAGCTGTCCTTTTCTACGCGCTGGCTATGCTGTTTCACGGCTTTTTTCTTTCAGGGCTCAATTCATGGATCAACCGGTATGTGGGCGTTACGCTGGGAAGTGATCTGGGTGAGATCGCGCTTACATTCCTGTTTGCCGGGGTGCTGGTGAGCCGTTTCGGGTTTCCGTTTACCGGCTTCAGAGCGGACCGGTTCGCCTGCCTGGGCCCGGCAGCCGCGGCGGCGGTGTTTGCTGTTTCACTCCCGTTCGGAAACGGAGTGTTTACCTGCATATGCGCCTGCGTGTGCGCGCTGCTGTTCGGCGCCGCGCTTCCCTGCATCGTGGACTGCGCCTGTGCTCAGGCAAGAAGCAATACGCTGGCCGTGACCACGCTGATGATGCTTTCCCTTTACGCGGGAGAGGCGCTCGTATCGCCGGTGCTGGGCTATACGGAGCAGCATGGGGGATTGGTGTGGGGCATGGCCCTTTGCTGCACGGCGATGGCGCTTACCGGGCTGTGCTGTCTGCTGGCGCTGCGCACCAGAAACAGAATGAACGGAAACGGAGAAGAATAAAGGTATGATCAGAAAAATGGAGCCAGGGGATACGGAACGCGTACTGGAACTGCTTTTACAGGTGCACGCGGTGCATGCCGCGGGCAGGCCGGATCTTTTTTTACCGGGCGGGCGCAAGTACGATAAGGCAGATCTGGAAAGGATCCTGACAGAAGAGGATAAAGCTGTTTATGTTTATACGGATGAGCAGGATACCGTACAGGGCTACGCGTTTTGTGAAAGAAGGATGACCGAAACCAGAAACAGCCGTCCGGGACGCCGGATCTGGTATATCGATGACCTGTGTGTGGATGAAAAGGAGAGGGGAAAGGGCATAGGAAGCGCCCTTTTTGATCATGTGAAACAGGCAGCGCTTGCGGAAGGCTTTGACAGTGTGGAACTGAATGTGTGGAATTTCAATGCCCCCGCGCTGGCCTTCTATACCGCGCTGGGCATGAAGCCCCAGCATACCGAGATGGAGCTTTTGCTGCACTGAGACTTTTGGCGATACCGCGCGATCCTGCAGCACACTGTGCCGGATCGCCTCAAATGAAAACACGGCCGGAAACGATGGCGGATCAGATCACAACATCGCTTCAGCCGTGTTTTTTCGTGTACCGTTTATTTTATGATGCCCATATCCGTGAGCTGGCGCTTCAGCCCGTCCTCAAGATGCGTATCGGGCAGACGGATGCCGGTCGAGGCGAGGCGGGACAGGTCATAGCTTCTGTGACAGAGATGACCGCTGTATTCCGGATGGGCTTCAAGATAGCCGTCGAGCGGGATATCCCTGATCGTAACCGTATGCCCGGTCAAACGCCCCAGAATGCGGTAATATTCCGCGTTCTCGATCACATCGGGCCCGCCGATGCAGAAAAGCTTTCCGAAGGTTTTTTCGTTGCAGACCGCGTCCAGCATGACGCGCACAAGATCGCCCGCGTAGATCGGGTGGATCAGGTACTTTCCGCCGCCAACCAGCGGCAGAGGCTCCTCCTTCGCGATGATATCGATCAGATCGTCTCTCCTTGTCAACTCCGGATAACAGCCGAGCTTGCTGCCGGTTCCGAAGATGTGGCCGGGGCGGAAAATGGTCCATACCAGCTTTTTTCCCTCGGGAGAGAGGTAAACCTCCTCCATTTCGCGCTTTTTCGCACCGTAGCTGCCATCGGTAAGGTAGATATCGGCGTCCTCATTCTGCGGAACGGATTTATGGTACGGGTGATATACGGAATCGGTCGAGATGACGATGATCCTTTTTGTAAACGCCGGAAGCACATCCAGCGCTGTTTTCGCCTGATCGGCGTTATAGCAGATGCAGTCCATCACGGCGTCATACTGACGGCCTTCCTTTTCAAGCGCCGTGCGCAAAGCGGCGGCGTCTGAGCGATCCGCCTGAACGGGATGCACAAAGGACGGCAGGGGACGGCTGCCGCGGGTGACACAGGTGATATCGTGCCCTTTTTCGTTCAGCAGGCGTATCATGTAGCCGCTCACAAAGCCGCTTCCGCCCAACACAAGTATGTTCATAGCTTATCCTCCTTTATTGCGGATGAAGGGAGGGCCTTCCGCGCCGCGGAAGACCCTCTTTGAAACAGATGTTATGTTCAGTCGATGCTGACAGATACCTTTACGGTGTTTCCGCTGCCTTCAGGCAGGGGCACGATCTGCCCTTCAATGCTCTTTCCGTTCACAGCGACGGTGATCTTTCCCTTTTCTCCGCCGGCGTTGTTCACGATATCGATGTCATAATCATTTCCGCGGAATTCGCGGTGTACCTTTACTTCCTTCAGCGCCTCAGGCAGGCAGGGGTCGATCATCAGCCCGTCAAACTGCGGCTTGATGCCCAGAATGCCCTGAGATACGGCATAGAAGTTCCAGGCCGAGGTGCCGGTGAGCCAGCTGTTCTTGGCTTCGCCGGGCAGGGGAGCTTCCTTGCCGTTTACCGTCTGCGCGTACACATAGGGCTCTGTACGATGCAGCTTCTGATCCCGGATATAGGCGGGCGCGATCTTTTTATAAAGCTCGAACGCGCGGTCGCCATGACCCAGCACAGTCTCGCCCAGCATGATCCACGGGTTGTTGTGGCAGAATACGCTGCCGTTCTCCTTGAATCCCGGCGGATAGGAGGAAACCTCGCCCAGCTCCAGATGATACCTTGTATAGCAGGGGGAAAGCAGCACCACGCCGTATTCGAATTCAAGATACTTTTGTGTGGCGTCCATCGCCTTCTGTGCCATACCGTTATCCTTGCCGATACCGGCCATTACGCACATTCCCTGAGGCTCGATAAAGATCTTGCCTTCCTCGCACTCGCTGCTGCCCACCTTGTTGCCAAGGGCATCGTACGCGCGCACGAACCATTCGCCGTCCCAGCCGGCGGTCTCCACGGCCTTTGTCATCGCGGCCTTTTCCTGCATCGCGAAGGCGGCCTCCGCCTGATCTCCCCTGATCTCAAAGATGCGGGCATAATCATCCGCCACGCTCACATACATGCCGGCGATGAAGACGGATTCGGCAATGCCGGTATCGTTGTTGGTTACGGTCTGGAAGCTTTCGCCGGGCTCGGCGGAGAAGCAGTTGAGGTTGAGGCAGTCGTTCCAGTCCGCCCTGCCGATGAGCGGCAGGCCGTGCGGCCCCTTGTGCTCCGCGATATAGCGGAAGGAACGGCGCAGGTGCTCCAGCATGGTATCGGCCTTCGCGGGATCGTTATCAAAATCCACCTTCTCATCGAGAATGGAAAGGTCTCCGCTTTCCTTGATGTAAGCGGCTACGGCAAAGATGAGCCACAGCGGGTCATCGTTGAAGCCGCTGCCTACGCCTTCATTGCCGCGCTTGGTAAGGGGCTGGTACTGGTGGTAGGCGCTGCCGTCCGGGAACTGTGTGGCGGCGATATCCAGAATGCGCTCTCTGGCGCGTTCGGGGATCAGGTGCACAAATCCAAGCAGATCCTGGCTGCAGTCGCGGAAGCCCATGCCTCTGCCGATGCCGCTCTCAAAATAGCTGGCGCTGCGGCTCATGTTGAAGGTGACCATGCACTGATACTGGTTCCAGATGTTTACCTGACGGTTCAGTTTTTCATCCTGAGTATCAACGGTAAAGTGGGAAAGCAGGCCGTCCCAGTAGGTGTGCAGCGCGGCAAGTTTTTCTTCAAACTGTTCGTCGGTCTCAAATTCGCTGAGCAGCTTGTGTGCCGGCTCCTTGTTGATCACATTGGGGGCGATGAACTTTTCCTCGCGCTTGTTTTCGCAGTAGCCCAGCGTAAAAATGAAGCTCACCTTTTCTCCGGGCTGCAGCTCGCGGCGTATGCAGTGGCTGGCGATGGGGGCCCAGCCGTGGGCATCGGTGTTTTTGGGGCAGTCGTTCATCACGACATCGGGGTCGGCAAAGCTGTTATACAGGCCGATGAAGCTTTCGCGGTCGGTATCATAGCCATCTACCGGCACATTCACGGCGTATACGGCATAGTGATCACGGCGTTCGCGATACTCGGTCTTGTGGTAGATCACGCTACCGCCCTTTTCAAATTCCATTTCCGCCAACGCATAGTTGCGCTGGAAATTGGTAGAGTCATCCTGCGCGTTCCACAGGCAGAATTCGATAAAGCTGTACAGGCTCACCTTTTTGACGGCATCCGACGTGTTTTCCAGCGTCACCCTGGTCACCTCCGCGGTGTATCCGCGGGGAACGGTCACGGTCTGCTCCGCCTTCAGGCCGTTCTTCTGAGAGGTGATACGGGTGTATCCCATGCCCACACGGCACTCATAGCTGTCCAGAGCGGTCTTGACGGGCTGCCAGCCGGGGTTCCACACCGTGCCGCCGTCATTGATATAGAAGTAATGACCGCCCACATCTGTGGGAACATTGTTGTAGCGGTAGCGCGTAAGACGCATCAGGCGGGCATCCTTATAGAAGGAATAGCCGCCGGAGGTGTTGCTCATCAGGGAGAAGAAATTTTCACTGCCCAGATAATTGATCCACGGATAGGGTGTATCGGGGCGGGTGATCACATATTCCCGGTTTTTGTCGTCAAAATAGCCGTATTCCATACTCAGTCCTCCGTACTGATGTAGTCACAGGGATATTCCCTGTACAGCATACCATTATTCCGGGAAAAAGTAAATGAAAAACATATTCTGAAATATGTTCAAAATACAGGCAGGCGGCCTTCCGGATGCTTTGGCGGATATTGAACCTTTGGACCTGCCGAAACCGGTCAGCGCTTTCTTATACTCCGTATTCCGCGGAAAGCTTCTTCATCCACAGTCCGTGCAGATTGCAGTACGCGTATACGCAGATCACCTTTTCGCTTTCGTCTATACAGAAGGAGGTAATGGGGGCGTTGCCGCTTGTAAGTTCCGTGGCGTACAGGCCGCGGTCGGTGAGCAGGGCGATCCATTCTATGTGATGATCCTCGCGCATGGGATGCAATTCCTCTCCCACACGCACGCCCACAAAGGACCCCGCGCGGCTCACATAGGGCAGATGCTTTTCAAACAGTGTTTCACGGGTGTTGACGGGGATTGCGGCCATTTTTTCACCGCAGCAGCAGGGCATCACTCCGCTGTCCTTCAAAGAGCACAGCAGGTTTCCGCAGAAGGGGCAGAAGTACAGTCTCAGTGCGTTCATGTTATTCTCCTTTTCATACTGAAGTCAGATCAGATTGGATAAGCTTGTACGGTATGGGGCAAAGGTTTTTCACTTTCGCCCTGCGGGCATATTACACAATGCCGGCATGATGTAGCGCAATGGTGCCGTGTACAAAATGAAAATGTATTTTGGCCTTTGTTCATTTCCATGAAAAACACGGAGCCGGGCGCGAAGGGAACGCGCGGAGAACGAAAAAATCTGCACCGTCTGCAAAATACTGTATGGTATACATAGCCCGTATGCGCGCTATACACAGCTTTTGCAGGATCTGCCATTGGGTAAAAGCGATGCATGGGGGATATATATGGTAAACCCACGGGAACGCGGCATCATGCTGCTTTTGGCCCGGTGTGCTGTTTTACAGGCTTCAACGTAATTCATGATCAAAATATAAAGTTGAAATTTATAAAAAACATATTGACTAAATGTTAAATTTATGTTACGATCATTATGCAAAGCAATTCTACGGCGGCTTGAAAATGAAGACCGTGTACGGCCGGTTTTCAAACAGCCCATCGGTTTATCTGCCGGAGGTGAAACAGAAGATGAAAACGGCACCGGTCTTTTCGCAGGACCGCCTTGAAAAGCTGAAAAGAGAAAATGAAAACATCGAGTTGCTTGGAGAGCGCTTCGGCCGGGTGATACGCGCGTACCGCCGCAGGGCGGGCATCCGTCAGGCTGATCTTGCCGAGCTGGCAGGTGTATCCTGTGTAGCGGTAAGCCACTGGGAAAACGGTACTGCCCGTCCGGATGCCGATACGATCAACCGGCTGTGCCGTCTGCTGAAGATGCCGGCGGGGGAGCTATTCGGCCTGGATGAATGGGAACACGAGGATGAAAGCGAATTGCTGTTCTGCTACCGAGCGCTTTCGGAGTACGGCAGGCTTATGGCGCTTGCTTCGATAAACGGCATGGCGGAATCAGAAGAAAGGATGAGAAAATCAATGGAAGAAACGGTATACACATCTGCTGAAAAGGCGGAAGAAGTATATGAGGAAGCTGAGAGCAGGGAAGAGGACGAAAAGCTTGCCCGGGAGAAGGACCTGCAGGAAAACTTCCGCTTTCTGGAGGTGCTTTCAACGCCCGCCGCGGCCGGAGCAGGCTGTGTCTTCGGCGACTGTTATCCGGATTATACGTTTGCCCGTATCAATGCCCGCAACTATAATTCCGATGCCATCGTGCGTGTAAGCGGCCACAGCATGGAACCGGCCTATTACAATGGAGAGCTGGTATACCTGAAGTACAACACCCGCTATGCTCAGGGGGATGATGTGGTGTGCTCCACGGCGGACGGTGCCGTAATCAAGCGTGTGGGCAAGGAGGGACTATATTCCGTCAATCCGGATTATCCCTTCGGCATCCGCTACGATGATGACCGTGTGCGCGTTGTGGGCAAGGTGATGGGCAAGGTGCAGCCGGATGATCTGGCGCCGGATTGCGATAAGCCCGTGCTGAGCGAGATCCATGTGCGCGAGGTGCGGCAGTTCATCAAAAAGGTAAGGCCCGGCAGCTGACAGGCGCAGGGGAAGCTGACAGGCGTAAAGGAAGCTGACAGGTGTAAAGAACGGGGGCGGGTGCGGACCTCTGCACATCCGCTCCGCCTGACCGGTGACCCGGATATGCCCGAGCCAATGAAGGATATGCAATATAAACCAAAATACGCGTCGGCGCGGAGAAAAGAAACCGCGCCGGCGCGTATTTTTACAGTACTTGCTATTTGATAAACACGCAGTGTGCAGAATTATTGAGACACTGCTTTGCTCTTGCCAAAGGGGAAGAATAATCTGAAACAAATCAGGTAAGCTATATGATCTGTTTATAATATCTATAACAAATATGGATATTATCAATGCCACAGATTATGCTTGACAGACAGAACCGATACGCTATAATAGTAATGAAGAGATATATCCACGAGTTTTTATATGAATTGGAGACATAATTATGAAGAAAATACTTGCGCTTATAACGGCGATCATGCTGGCAATATCCTGCATGGGTGTTTCTTTTGCCGAGGAAACAGAAGCACCGGAGGTTTCTGTTACGGTCGAAGCACCTGCCGCGGAGGAAACGCCTGCTCCTGCAAAGGAAGAGACACCTGTCGTGGAGGAAACTCTCGCTGAGAAGGAGCCGGAACAGCCTGCGCAGGAAGCTCCCGCTGCTGAACAGACTGTCGAAGAACAAACCACTGAGGAAGTTCCCGTTGTGGAACAGTCCGTCGAAGAGCAGCCTGTTGAGGAAGCTCAAGCTGCGGAACAGTCCGTCGAAGAGCAACCTGCGGAGGAAGCTCCTGCCGTGGAACAGCCTGTCGAAGAGCAGCCCGCGGAGGAAGCTCCCGCTGCGGAACAGCCCGTCGAAGAGCAGCCCGTTGAGGAAGCTCCTGCTGCGGAACAGCCCGTTGAAGAGCAGCCTGCGGATGAAGCCCTTGCTGCTGAACAGCCCGTCGAAGAGCAACCCGCGGAGGAAACTCCTGCTGCGGAGCAGCCCGTCGAAGAGCAGCCTGCGGAGGAGGCTCCCGCTGCGGAACAGCCTGCAACGGAGGAACCTGCAGATGAAGCGCCTGCTGAAGAACAGCCTGAGGAAGAAGCAAAGCATTTTGTTTCCGGATATGTATATGTGCCTGCCGAAACAAAGCTGTATAACAGCGATTCCGGCAGAGGCGTATACGGTGTTGTTTCCAATGGCAATACGGTGTATGCCGAGATCAGCAAGACAGCGGAAGATCCTGCGGAGGACTGGGTGCGTCTTACCTTCTCGGAGAACGGTGATGTCGCCCACGCCTTTGTATGCGTATCCAAGGTGCGCGTACAGAGCGTGGAGTTTGTTGATGATATGCTGGAGGAAGCAAAGGAAAATAAGGAAAGCGTATGGCTGGGTGAAACACTGATCAACGCGCTGGCTTTTGTTCGTGAGGAAGCGGCGGAAGAAGTCACCGAGATCGTTCCGGAAGCGACCGTTGAAGAAGAGACCGTCGAGACCGTTCCGGAAGTGACCGTTGAAGATGAAACCACCGCAACTGTTCCTGAAGTGATCGTTGAAGAAACCGTTGAAGAAGTATTGCCGGAGGAAACAGAGCTTCCGGAGGTGATCGAAACAGCCGAAAACGTGTCTTCCGCTGATGAAAATTCAGTGATCGTGACAGCGGAGAAAATGACCGAAGTCGCTGCGGACACAGATGCGGCTTCACAGGATGCTCCGGATGAAGCAGAGCAGGAAACCGTAACAGCGGATGCCGCGGATACGGAAGAGTCTGCCTGTGTAGAAATATCGGAAGCCGATGAAAATACCGCGGAAGCGCCGGTAGATCCGGAAATCGCGGAAAACGCGAAGGCCGTTTATTTTAATGAAGAAGATGTGTTTACCACCGCGGCCATTCAAAAGGCGGAGATCCTTACCCAGCCGGTAAATTTCTACGGCAGCCTGGGAGATACGATCGTGTTTTCCGTTGAGGCGCAGGGCGATGGTTTGACCTATGTGTGGAAGAGCCGCACAAAGGGCAGAACAGCCTGGAGCAACGCCAAGATGACCGGCAAGGATACATCAAGCATGACCGGTGAGCTTACGGCGGAACGACTGAACTATGAATACGCCTGCCAGATCACCGATAAGTACGGCAATACCGTTATGACGGATGCAGTATGGATGGCGATATATACCCCCATTGAGATCACCGTACAGCCCTCCGATGTTGAAACGGCAGCCGGAGAGACCACGGAGTTCGCTGTGCAGGCGGATGGATGCGGCCTTACCTACGGAAATACTGTTACCACAGATACGGTATGTATGCTCACCGGCGCGCAGCCCGACGGGCCGAAGATCCTTACCCAGCCTGTGAACTATACGGGCAGCATGGGTGAAGTGGCCACTTTTACCGTGGAAGCGCAGGGCGACGGCCTGACCTACCGCTGGATGTATCGTCTGAAGGGCAAAACGGCCTGGACAACTGCCGGCATGGATGGGGCGCTTACCGCTTCAACGAGCGGCGAGATCAACACCACACGCCTGAAGAATGAATACTGCTGCGAGATCACCGATAAGTACGGTACGAAGATCCTGACGGATATCGTGTGTATGGAGCTGGGCGCGCAGCCTGTTGAACTGAAGATCCTCACTCAGCCTGTGAATTATATCGGTAATGTGGGCGATACGGCTACATTCAGCGTAGAGGCACAGGGCGACGGCCTGACCTATTGCTGGAAGTTCCGTGCTAAGGGCAGCACCAAGTGGGCCAATGCCGGCATGGACGGCAAGCTGACCGCCACAATGAGCGGTGAAATGACCGTGGACAGGCTGAAAAACGAGTATTGCTGCGAGATCACCGATGCTTACGGTACAAAGGTGCTGACGGATATTGTGTGTATGGAAGTGGGCACCGAGCCCACCAAGCTCTTGATCCTTACCCAGCCGATGAACGGCTACGGCAGCATCGGAGATACGATCGAATTTGCTGTTGAGGCACAGGGCGATGGCTTGACCTATGTATGGAAGAGCCGCACGAAGGGCAGAACTGCCTGGAGCAATGCCAAGATGACCGGCAAGGATACCGCGATCATGACAGGCGAGCTTACAGCAGAACGTCTGAATTATGAGTACGCTTGCCAGATCACCGATATGTATGGCAACACCGTGATGACGGATGCGGTGTGTATGAAGCTGTATACGCCGGTGGTGATCACAGAACAGCCGCAGGATATGATTGCAGTGGCGGGCGACGAGGTGTCCTTCAGCGTGACAGCCGAAGCTACTGATGCTGAACTGCTTGGAATCACCTATTACTGGGAGTATCGCCTGAACGGTACCGATGAATGGACAGACGCGGAATGCGATACAAACACGTATACCTTTGTAGCTGATCGTACGGATGACGGATTGATGGTAAGATGCACTGTAATAGATGCCTTCGGTGTTTCTGCCGTAAGTGACGAAGCAGTTCTCAGTATTCCCTTTATTGAGCTGGTTTCCTGTGAGGTGACCGGCCCCAGTGAAGTGACACTGAAGACGGAAACGAACATTACAGCCTGTGCTTTCAACGTGTATGAAGGAAAGGAATCGGCAGAAACACTTGCCGGTACATATGAGACCGCTGAAATGACCGTGACCGGTCTTACTCTCGGGCAGCATGTTTTCCGTGTGGACTGCGTAAAGGATGGAAAGGTGATAGCATCCTGCGAAGTAAGTACCCCCGTTCTCTGCACCATTACAGAAGTGGACGATCTGGTGTATGAACTGTACGAGAAGAACGGAAGTATGTATCTTGCCGTGATCGCCTATAACGGTACCGCATCTACACTGGAAGTGCCCGCGACGGTGGAGGGCTACACCGTGAACAAGATCGGTGAGGGCGCGTTCGAAGGCAATACAACGCTTACCGCGATCGATCTGCCTGACGCGATCGAAGTGATCGGTGCCAGAGCGTTCAAGGGCTGCTCCAACCTGAAGAGCATGAATTAACAGAAAAGTATTCACGGGCCGGATCTTGCGAGATCCGGCCCTGATACTTTTTCGGGGCTCTGATGTTTGTTGATATTGCGGATCGCGGCGGTTACGGCCGGCGTGAAAAAACGGTTGAGATAAGCGGGGTAAAGGTGTATAATATATATTTGTAAAGCGTTGCTTCAGACGTGAAATGATTTGCTTTGCGAAGGATCATCCGGCGGCAGACGCCGTGACGGAAGAAGGGTAAAGATATGTATACAGCAAAGATGAGTCCGTTTGAAAAAAAGGTATGGCTGGCCACGCCTACGATGCATGGCGAGGAACTGAAATATGTGACCGAGGCCTATGAGACCAACTGGATGTCCACCGTAGGAAAAAATATCAACGAGGTGGAAAGGATCGCGGCGGAAAAAGCCGGGATGAAATATGCCGTCGGTCTTTCAAGCTGCACCGCGGCCCTGCATCTGTGCTGCAAGCTGGCGGGCGAAAGGCTGTATGGAAAGCCGGCGATCAGCCACGGCGCGCTGGAGGGGAAGAGAGTGTTTTGCTCGGATATGACCTTTGATGCCACGCTGAATCCCGTAGTGTATGAAGGCGGTATTCCCGTGTTTATCGATACGGAAGCCGAAAGCTGGAATATGGATCCCGTGGCGCTGGAAAAGGCGTTTGAAATGTATCCCGATGTGCGTCTTGTGGTGTGCGCGGAGCTTTACGGTTTTCCGGGACGGATCGACCTGATCCGTGAGATCTGTGAAAAACACGGCGCGCTGCTGATCGAGGACGCTGCAGAGGCCATGGGTGCCACGGTAAACGGAAGACAGTGCGGAACCTTTGGCGATTACAGCGCGGTGAGCTATAACGGAAACAAGATCATTACCGGTTCCAGCGGCGGCTGTCTGCTGACAAACTGTCTTGAGGATGCGAACCGCGTGCGCAAATGGTCTACGCAGGCCCGCGAAAACGCGGTCTGGTATCAGCACGAGGAGGTCGGCTACAACTACCGTATGAGCAATGTGATCGCGGGCGTGATCCGCGGTCAGTACGGACACCTTGAAGAGCATATCGCGCAGAAGAAGGAAGTGTACGAACGCTACAGGGACGGGCTGAAGGATCTGCCGGTAAAGATGAATCCGATCACGCAGGGTACGGAGCCCAACTACTGGCTTTCCGCCTTGATCATCGATCCGGACGCCATGTGCCGTCAGGTGCGCGGCGATTGTGAAGCTCTGTATGTGAAGGAACCGGGAAAGACCTGTCCGACGGAGATCCTGGAGGCCATGGCTTCTGTCAACGCAGAAGGAAGACCGATCTGGAAACCGATGCATATGCAGCCGATGTACCGTATGCATGAAGCGGTGGGCCGTGACGGAACACTGCGCTGCCGTACCAACGCGTACATAGCGGGCGGCGTGCAGGATGTGGGCGCGGATATTTTCAACCGCGGCTGCTGCCTGCCCAGTGACAACAAAATGACCGCGGAGGAGCAAAGCAAAGTGATCGAAGTGATCAGGCGCTGCTTTGACTGAACCTGAATGATATCTGACAGCCGGCTTTCCGTAATGACGAAAGGCCGGCTTTGCAGTAATGTGATATGTTGGAAGGGGGATCATTATGGCTGTACCGGTATGCATGATCCAAAGTACACTTGGACACGCGAAGGATGAATGGACAGACACATGGCTGAGAGCGATCGAAGCGGAATTGGGCGAAAATCTGATCAGCATCAGCCGGGATGAATGGAAGCAGAGTCCCTTCGCCCTGCTGTTTATCGCGAGCGGGGGAAGCGAAGGGATATTTGTCAATGATCTGTATGATGAACAGAGGAAAGCTCCCTACCTGCTTCTTACAAGCGGTGAAAGCAATTCGCTTGCCGCCAGCATGGAGATCCTCGCGTTTCTTCAGCAAAAGGGGAAAAAGGGCGAGATCCTGCACGGCGGAGCTGCTTATGCGGCTCGGCGTATAGCGGAACTGAAAAGTGCCGCGGAAACGGTACGGTGGCTTCGCGGAGCACGCTTCGGCTGCGTGGGTGGTCGCAGCGAATGGCTGATCGCAAGCCCTATGGATGACAGGCTTCTCAAAGAAAAGACGGAAGCATACTTTGTGCCTCTTGATATGGAGGAATTGCTGGCCGGCTTCAGGGAGGAAAGATACAACGAAAACGCGTATACCCGGGCATTGCTTGAAAAGCCGTTTGACCGCGCGGAGATGCTGAAGGCGTTGTATCTTTACGGGGCGCTGAAAAGAATGTGCGAAAAATATGCTCTGAAGGGCGTTTCCGTGCGCTGCTTTGACCTGCTCAATACCGCGTGTACCACCGGCTGCCTCGCGCTGGCGTTGCTGAACACGGAGGGGATATACGCCTCCTGCGAGGGGGATATGCCGGCCCTGCTTTCCATGGCCATTCTGGGACGGCTTTCCGGGAAACCGGTGTTTATGTGCAACCCTTCCCGGATCGATACCGTAAAAAACGAGATACTGCTCGCGCATTGCACATTGCCGATCGATATGCCGGAAAGCTATACACTGATGACGCATTATGAAAGCAACAGCGGTGTGGCCCTGCGGGGCAAACTGAAAAAGGGCGGCTATACGCTCTTCAAAACGGATGCCGGGCTTACGCGTTATATCGCTCAGAAGGCCGAGCTGCTGGACTGCCCTGAAGAGGAGCGGCTGTGCCGCACGCAGATCAGGCTGCGCATCGAGGACGCTTCTGTTTTCCTGAAGCATCCGGTCGCGAACCATGAAGCAGTGTGTGCGGGAGACATTACAGAAAAGCTGAACGCGTTTTTTGAAATGATCTGATAATGCCATAAGCGCCGGGCGGCAGATCCGCTCCGGCCGGAAACGGAAATTGGCAGGCGTTCCGGAACATCACAGAGAAGCACGCCCAGCCGGTGAATAACACCGTCCGGGCGTGCTTCCTGCTTTCTATAAGTGTTTATTCTCTTACAAGCTCAATATTTTCGAGAAAATCGTTTTTCAGTACATCTTCGCCCACCGTGGTATAATACAGACCAAACAGCTTGCTGTTATACGCTCCCTGATCAGTATCCTGGATCACATGATGGCCGTTTTGCTGACTGCGGTGGAAAAGAAACGCTTCCTGTGCCATCTCAATGCCTGTTTTCCCGCCGAAGGCGGAAAGCGGCTCATTCCAGCTGACCGAGATCTGGTTTTCCGCGTAAAGGTGCAGATACAGCTTTTTTACCTGCCAGGGCGGCAGCTCCCTGCTGCGCGAGCCTTCATAATCGGCTTTTGCCGCCAGCTTTGTTGCCGCTGTACACACTGTGGACGCGACAGCCATGTGTGCGCCGTGGCCGTACTCGCCCCTCAAATCATGAGTGACGATCACTTCAGGCTGATATTTCCTGATCAGCCAGGTGAGATGATCTTCCAGCTTTGCTTCCCGCCAGACGCTGAAGATCCCCGCTTTATCGGTTTTGTATACATCCATGAAGCCTTTCTCGGGCATCTGAGGGTAGTATCTTATGCCGCATGCCCAGAGTCCGTCCAACAGCTCGATCTTGCGCCGTGCGCTGACGGAAACGATATAGGCGACCTGAAGCTTCACCCCGCGCTGCGTCGCGTAATCGGGGATCAAACCGCCGAAAAACAGGTATTCGTCATCGGGATGGGCGGAGATGACCAGCATATCGGCCTTTCCCTCAAAGGGCTGCCACTGCTGTACCCAGTCCGGCAGCTTTCCTTCTGAAAACAGCTTTACATCACGGATACCCATCAGCTCCTTGCGGTTTTCGACCTTGCTTTGCACCCGGAAATGTGTGTAGCCGTCCAGTGCGATGTACTGATTATAGTAATCCGCGTGCAGCAGCATTATATCCTGCCAGCCCCCGTTATCATCCGGGATCTGGATCGAAAAGTCGACAAGCGTATCCCACTGCAGGTAGATGCCAAAGCATTTTTCTCCGTTTTTGAATTTGAATTCCGCGTATCCTTTGCCTGCGTCATCCCATACATTGTTGTACTTTTCGTCTGTCAGGTACTTTTTCTGATCTCTGTGCGCGGAAACGGTGACGGTGGCTTTTGATGTGATGTTGCGGGCTTCCGCTTCATCCTGCAGGCAGTAGGCCGGAACGGACAGCGAAAAAAGCAGAACAATAAGCGAAATGATCGCAGCGGACTTTTTCATGAAAACTTCCTTTCTGACAGGACAGCAGAATGCTGACCGGGTACTGTATGTAAAGCGAGAAGTACAGCTCTGATGCTCAGTCAAACGGGCAGGGAGTGGTAAAGGTCATTCGTTCCCCTGTCGCGGGATGGGTAAAGGAAAGGCTGAAGGCGTGAAGCATCAGGCGCGGGGCAGAGGGCATATTTTTGACACCGTAAAGCGGGTCTCCCAGCACGGGGTGCCCAATATGCCGCATGTGTACCCTGATCTGATGCGTGCGCCCGGTCACGATGTGTACATCCAGCAGCGTCCGGTCCGGCAGACGCTTCAGTACCTTCCATTCCGTTAACGCCCAGCGGCCGTCCGGATCAACGGCCATCTTCTTGCGGTCTGTTTTGCTGCGGCCGATCGGCGCTTCCACCGTGCCGCTGTCTTCCTTCATACGTCCCATGACCATCGCGTGATAGTGCTTTTCCATATGCCTGTCGGCCAGTTCAGATGAGAGAAAGGCATGTGAAGCATCGTTTTTCGCGATCAGCATCACACCGCTGGTATCTTTATCAAGGCGGTGGATGATGCCGGGACGCTGCTCTCCGCCGATGCCCGAAAGATGATCCAGATGCCAGAGAAGCGCGTTGACAAGGGTGTGCTCTTCATTCCCGGCGGCAGGGTGGGTGACCATACCGGCGGGCTTGACGACGACCGCGATATCCTCATCCTGATAAAGGATATCGATCGGAAGCTCTTCCGGTTTATTTTCCGATGGGATCAGAGCGGGGATCTCACACTGCACTGTGTCACCGGCGTTGATCTTACAGGAGGGCTTGCGTTCCTTCCGGCCGTTCACTGTCACTTTTCCGTCTTTGATCAGCTCCGCTGCACGGCTTCTTGAAAGCTCGCTGCCGCAGAATACCGCGTCCAGACGGGTGGACCCGTTTGCCGTAAGGGTAAGTATTTCAGCCATTGGTTACCTCCGATCGGGCGTGTTTACGCCTTTTTCGCGTTTTCGCCGTTTTCTTTGGTGAACAAAACGCACAGCGCCGCAAGAACAGCGCCGCATACGATCCCCGCATCGGCAATGTTGAATACAGGAAAAGCGGGGATAAAGGTAAAGTGCAGCATATCATGCACATACCCGAGGGTGAGCCTGTCCAGCAGATTGCCCGCCGCGCCGCCGGCGATCATTCCCAGCGCCGCCTGAAGCGGGAGAGAACGGGTAAACACCGTGAACAGTATCAGCACGGCCAGCAGCAGGGCGGTAACCCAGCACATCAGTGTATTGCCGCCGGCAAAAAGTCCGAAGCTGACCCCCGTGTTCTCCGCATAGGTAAGGTCAATAACGGCCGGAAGGAGCACACAGTCTGTATCCGGCCCGGTTGCCAGCTTTACGGCTCTGTCCAAAGCAAAAACCGTGATAAAGAGGAGAATAGCCCAAAGACGGTATTTTCTGATCGTTCGCATTGCAGTTCCTTACCGCGGCGCGGCCGCTGTGCGGATGTGCGGAAGGCTGTTCCGCTTATTGTTATTATAACTGTTTTTGCCGTTCTTCGCAAGTGTGTCGGATGATGACATTGAACAGCGAAAATAGAAGAAATATTTCAAAATATCGCAAAATCTAAAGATATGATGAGAAACAGCGACATATTAGGCCGAGGGAAGCCCTGCATTATGCCGAAACAGGCACGCAAAGGCGGAGGAGAGTTATTACAATTGTGTTTCAATTTACCAGTTTGGTTGACAAATGCCCGCAGTGAGGCATATAATACCCAAGGCTATCAAAAAAATGTTCGGGAGGTGACAGTCAATGGGCGACGGCGATAAATGCGTTGAAGGCGTGCCGCGATCGTGTGCCGGTGCGTCCGTTGACGTGCCAGCCTGATGATCCGTACCGCTCCTGAAAAGAGCGGAATGGCATACTTTCTCCTCATACGCCAAACGCCGGAAGCACTGATGATAAATGATCTGAAAGTGCTTATTTTGCGTGTATACCATATGCAAAATGAAAGGGAGGCCGTAATGCGGTCTCGCTGCCCGGGAAGCGGAAAACCTGCGTTTTCCGCTGAATAAGAGGAAGAAGGTGAAAAGCAATGGAGTGGGAACTGGTACAGCAGCGATTGATGAAGCTGCTGGATGGAAACCGTCACAGCGAGCTGAGAGGCGCGCTGATGATGCTCAACAGTGTGGATATCGCCCAGTTCATGGAGGAACTGGACAGGGATAAGCTGCTTCTGGTGTTTCGCGTCCTGCCCAAGGATGTATCCGCTGAGGTGTTCAGCTATATGGATGCCGATCAGCAGCAGATCCTGATCGAATCCATCGGAGATACGGAGATCCGTGCTCTGCTGGATGAAATGTTTCTGGATGATACGGTAGACTTTCTTGAGGAGCTGCCGGCAAGCGTTGTAAAGCGCGTGCTGCAGAATACCGATGAAAAAACAAGAACGCTGATCAATCAATTCCTGCGCTACCCCGAAAACAGCGCCGGAAGCCTGATGACCATTGAATATGCCGAATTCCATTTGGGCACCACGGTATCTGAAGCCATGGCGATCCTGCGGAAGGTAGGCGTCAACAAAGAAACCATCGATACCCTTTATATCATCGATAAAGAGCGTCATCTGAAGGGAACGCTTCCCCTGAGGGATATGATCCTTGCCGATCCCGATTCGCCGGTGGAGAGCGTGATGGAGGGCAATCCCGTTTCTGTCGTCACCACTGACGACCAGGAGCTTGTAGCCGATACCGTGCGCCGCTATGACTTGCTGACCATTCCCGTTGTGGATCTGGAAAGCCGTCTGGTGGGCATCATCACCTCGGACGACGTGATGGACGTCATCGAAGAAGAGAACACAGAGGACTTCGAAAAGATGGCCGCTCTGACGCCTTCTGATGACGAGTATCTGAAGACCGGCGTTGTCAAGCTGGCTGTAAACCGTATTCCCTGGCTGCTGATCATGGCTGTGATCGCCATCTTTACAGGCTTGATCATCACCTCATTCGAGGATGTTCTGGGCTCCGCCGGAGGAGTGGGGATCATTCTGGTGTCCTGTATCCCCATGCTGATGGATACCGGCGGTAACTGCGGAAGCCAGAGCAGCACCCTGATCATCCGCGGTCTTTCTCTGGGAGAGATCGAACTGAAGGATTTCTTCAAAGCCCTGTGGAAGGAATTCCGGGTGGCCATTGTAGTAGGCATCGTCCTCTTCGCGTTTACCTTCTTCAGGGTGCGGTTTGTGAACGCAAGCGGTTTGGAGCATCCCTGGCTGGTATCTCTTGTGGTTGCCGGTGCCCTGTTCTGCACCATTATTCTGGCAAAGTGTCTGGGCTGCTGCATGCCCATGCTGGCCAAGAAGCTGAAGCTGGACCCGGCACTGATGGCCAGCCCGCTGATCACCACGGTGGTGGATATGTCCTCTCTGCTGATCTATTTCTCCATCGCGAAGCTGATATTGAAGATCTGAAAAGCATATACACAAAAAGCCCGGTTCAGCCGGGCTTTTTGTGTATATCGTATACTATATTTCCGGGAAACTCATACAACAGGTAAACAGACGGGCAAAGGAGGGATGCTCCGCAAGAGGGATGTAAACGGCGTTTCGTGCCAGCTTTGCAGCCCTTTCCCTGAAGGACATATCCGTCAGCATACGGGAGGCACCGTTCAGGGCGGTATTCCCCGCGGCAGCGGTTTTGCCGCGCATACCGGCGGGAAGCAGACCTGTGCGGAACAGGGAGGAGAAGCGCGCTGCTGTTCCGAACGCGCCGGACAGGAATACCCGGTCTGCTTTTTCACAGCCTGCTTCTTTCATCAGCGTGAGTATACCGGCCTGCACAGCCGCCTTTGCCACCTGAAAGCGGCGGATATCATCTGCTGTTACATATACATTTTCATCAATATGAAAGCGGTCCTGATCCATCCTGCCGGAAGGCTCCAGTATTTCCAGATCCAGCAGACAGGCGACCAGATCGGTCATTCCGGAGCCGCATATGCCGCGGGCAGGTGAGTTATCCGTTGTTTTCGCGAAAACGCGTCCGTTGACGGCGAAGCATTCCGAAACCGCGCCGCTCACGGCACGCATCCCGCAGCAAAGTCCTGCGCCCTCAAAGCAGGGGCCGGCGGCTGTGGACGCGCAGAAGAGATCCTTTCCGTTCCAGAGAGCGATCTCACCGTTGGTGCCGATATCTATGAGCATTTCCGTTTCGCCGGGAAGACAGCGCAGAGTATCCGCAATTCCGCAAACAAGATCCGCACCGGCAAAGGCATGAACGCAGGACGGAAGATATACGTTTTTCCCGTTCACATCTGCCACTTTACCAAACAGATCCTCCGCATGGAAGGGTGCGGAACAGAAGCAGGAGGCGTCTTTCCCGGTAAGCAGATAAAGCATGGCGGTATTCCCGCAGAAAACGCGGCGCGATACAGGCAGGTGATCCGGATCGACGGTATTTTCGAGCGCTGAAAGACAGTCCGTTACCGCGTTTTTCAGTGCTTCAGCCTGCCCGTTCACCGCGGCACCCGCGCGCCCGATGACATCATCCGCAAAGCGGGACTGCGCATTGTACGCGGAGGCGGAGGCGAGAAGACGGCCGTCATGAAGGCGATAGGCGTTCATGCATACGGAGGTCGTTCCGATATCGGCAGCGATGCCGATGCCGTCCTGCTCCGGCAGAGGGAGGATCGGCTTTGATGTACAGGCGGAATGAAAAACAGGGTTTTCCGGCCTTACTGTGCCTTTCTGAGTACGCAGCCGGCACAGATCAAAGGAGGGGCAGAGGCTGCAGTACGTATTTCTTCCGCAGGGAGAGGACTTCGGTATCGGGCTGCCGGTCATCTGCTGTTCCTCCTTTTACGAGCTTTATACAATAAATGAAAATGCCTGCCGCTTTCGCTGCAGGCATTGATGGTGCGGTTGACGAGACTTGAACTCGTACCCGGTTAAGGACACGCCCCTCAAACGTGCGCGTATGCCGATTCCGCCACAACCGCAAGTTGCATTCGCAACGATAAGAATTATAGCCTATAACGGTCGACTTGTCAACTGTAAAAATGAAAATTGTTTTTACAAATTAGTTAGGGCAATACCGCACAAATGAGTTGGTGCGATGGCGAGTGAATTTTTCAACAGATTC
>CALGBY010000070.1 GCA_937886445.1 uncultured Clostridia bacterium
CACCGGGATACTTTAAGCCAAGCACTCTTGCAACTTTATCAAAGGCTTCGCCTACGGCGTCGTCTAAGGTAGAACCCAAAATCTCATACTCGTCATAACTTTTTACGTAAATAATAGCAGTATGCCCACCGCTTGCCAAAAGGCTTATAAAAGGGGGCTGTAAACTCTCGTTCTCAAGGTAAGACGCGGACAAATGCCCTCTAATATGACTTACGGGAATAAGTGGAATTGACAGAGAATAAGCAAGCGTTTTAGCGTAACTTACGCCAACGAGTAACGCGCCCAAAAGCCCAGCGCCGTAGGTCACGGCAACGGCGTCTATATCGGCAAGCGTAAGCCCCGCGCTTTTTACCGCGTCTTCAACGACGAGCGAAATTGCCGTAGTGTGCGCTCTCGACGCAATTTCAGGCACTACTCCGCCAAACTTTACGTGCTCCGCGCAAGAACTTAAAATCTTTGACGAAAGAATTTTTCTTCCGCCTTTTATAACCGCCGCCGCAGTCTCGTCGCAAGACGATTCAATCGCAAGTATTACGGCGTCTTTTTTTATTTTAAAATCTCTGATTTTATCGGCGTACATATCAACTCTTTTTAAGGTAATCTATAATAAATTGATCAATTTCTGAGTGAATATTTTTGTTTCGTTATCGATTTTCATGTGCCGGAGATTTCCGTTGAAAACATCCCCGGCTTTTGCTATAATAAACAGGCGTGATCTGCACGCGGGAAGAAACGGAGGATTTTATGGCTGCTTTTGTTGACAGGGCTCCTTTTACGGCAAAGGCCGGGAACGGCGGTAACGGCTGTGTGAGCTTTCATAGAGAAAAATTTGTTCAGAACGGCGGACCCGACGGCGGAGACGGCGGGCGCGGGGGAGATGTGGTGCTGCTGGCGGACGAGAATATGCATACCCTGCTGGATTTTCGCTTCCACTCCAAGTATGAAGCAGAAAACGGAGCGGACGGTTCCGGCGGAAGATGCATAGGAAAACGCGGAGCGGATCTGGTGATCAAGCTGCCGGTGGGTACCGTTGTAAGAGAAAAAGACACGGGGATCGTTGTGGCGGATATGTACGAGGCCGGACGGCGCAAGGTGCTTTTGCACGGAGGGCGCGGCGGCTGGGGCAATATGCATTTTGCTACGCCCACCCGTCAGGCTCCGAACTTTGCAAAGCCCGGTATTCGCTGTGAGTCGCATGAGTTTATTCTGGAACTGAAATCGATCGCCGATGTAGGCTTGGTAGGCTATCCAAACGTTGGAAAAAGCACCCTGCTTTCCGCGGTAACGGCCGCGAAGCCAAAAATTGGCAATTATCATTTTACTACGCTGATGCCCAATCTGGGCATGGTGCGCCGCCACGGGCAGGATTTTGTAATGGCCGATATACCGGGTTTGATCGAGGGCGCGAGCGAAGGCGCCGGACTGGGACACGATTTTCTGCGGCATGTTGAGAGAACGAGACTGCTGCTCCATGTTGTGGATATCTCCGGCTCAGAGGGAAGAGACCCGGTTGAAGATTACGATACCATTATGAATGAACTGGCAAAGTACGGCGACCTTTTATCGTACCCGCAGATGATCGTGGCGAATAAAACGGATATCCCGGGTTCGGAAGAGAATCTTGAACGGCTGCGCGCTCATGTGGGAAAGGATCAAACCGTATTCCCCGTAAGCGCCGCCGCGAGGATCGGCCTTGATGAGCTGATGGACGCCGTGACTGAGGCGATCTCCAAGCTGCCTTCTCTGATCACCTATGCCGAAGAGGAGATCCTGCCGGACTATATTTCAGAAGGCTTCAGTGTTAAGGTTGAGGATCATGTGTTTGTGATCGAGGGCACTTCTGCGCAGCAGTTGGTAGACAGCGTCAATTTTGACGATGAGGAAAGTGTGAACTGGTTCCACCGTACCATGCGCAGAAGCGGTATGATCGATATGCTGCGCAAGGCCGGCGCCAATGAGGGCAGCACGGTGCGCATCGGCGATATGGAATTTGACTTTATAGATTGATTTTGCGGAGGAAACTATATGATTCTTGAGATCACCAGCAGGCAGAGGGCCTATCTGCGTTCCATGTGCAACACATTGCCCGTTGTGCTTTACATCGGCAAGGACGGTATTACGGATAATGTCATCAAGGAGGCGTGGGACGCACTTGAGGCGAGAGAGATCATCAAGTGTGCCGTACAGCACGGATGCGAGCTGACAGCGCGTCAGGCCTGTGAGGAACTGTGCGGAAAAGTGCACGCTGCTCCCGTTCAGACGATCGGCAACCGGTTTTCCATTTATCGTGAAAGCCGTGAGCACAAACGGATCGAACTGTAATGACGGTATTTTCAGATATTGAAAAGAACATATACAGTATCATCAGCCGCCACGACGGCATCAAGGCATCTCGGATCGCGTCCGATCTTCATGTGGAGAGAAAGGAAGTGAACAGATGCCTTTATTTATCCGCGCTGATGAGGGAACTGTG
Organism: uncultured Clostridia bacterium; assembly: GCA_937886445.1. Classification (GTDB taxonomy): domain Bacteria; phylum Bacillota; class Clostridia; order Christensenellales; family Aristaeellaceae; genus ZC3RG03. Next base: position 2,474 of record CALGBY010000070.1, read on the forward strand.
CTACTGTGACAAAGAGCACTACTGGTACGCTTTGATCGCGGACAGAAGACCATACAGCGCGCTGTGGGATTTTTGCGCGTTTTACGGTGCGGTAAGTGAATTTTCTGCATGCAGCGAGGCGGAGTTTATGGAACGCATGCTCGATGGGTGCGCGAAGATCGGACGCAGCCTGGATGATCACAGAGGGCTTTTTCATTCTTTCAGAGATTGCAGAAGCACATTGATACAATTGTTTGAGGATATTGCGTTTCTGACGGACGGAAGAGTTGATACCGCGAAATGGGAAATCGCCTTTGAAATGCGCTTTAACCGCGCGAAATATATACGCGTGTACGCGGATACGGTACTGGTAACGGATCGAACCGTTTTTGTATTTGAATTCAAGATGAAAAAGGTGATCGAAGAAGAGGAGGCAAATCAGGCCTGTAAGTATGTGCCTTATCTTGAGATCATATTCGGGAGCAGAATGCGGGTAGTGCCGGTGCTTGTGCTTACCGCGGCAAAGGAGCTGTTCTGCACATATACTGCCTGTGACGGAAACGGACAACGGAGACAGCTTACTGTCTGCAGCGGCGATATGCTTTTCAACGCGCTGGACAATGAAATGAGGTTTTTGCTGCAATGAAGAAGGGGGGCGCTTTTGCGCCCCCCTCTGCTTTGCAAACGATATGATTTTTATGCCTCCGGAACAAGCATGCCCAGGTTTCCGTCCTTACGGAGATACAGAACATGCGTTTTCATCGTATCGATATCGACATATACGAAGAAGCTGTGGCCGAGAAGCTCCATCTGAAGGATCGCGTCTTCCTTGCTCATCGGGCGGAGAGGATATTCCTTTTCACGTACAACGGTCTTTTCACCTTCGCCGTAAACCTCGGGATCCTCGATAAACTCAGGTGTTTCATTCAGGTTGACATCATCACGGAGGCGCTTTTCAAGCTTTGTGCGGTGACGCAGGATCTGACGCTCGATCTTGGCGAGCGCGCTGTCGATCGACATGAAGAGATTGTCCTCGCAGGAGCTTTCGGAGCGCAGAGTCACACCGTTCATGGGCACGGTGATCTCGCAGATACGCTGGTTCCTTTCCTTGCGGAGACGCATGATCATTTCGGTGTCGGAACGGAGATATCTTTCCATTGATGAGATCTTTTTGTTTATACGGTTACTGATCCCCGGCGTAATGATCATATTTTTTGCAGTTACAGTCAGTTTCATGAACTGCTCCTTTCCCGGCATAAGCCGCAGTGAAATATTGATGTTTGCAGATGAATCTGCTTTTATGTTTTACTTATTCGACATCGGAACCATAAACCCTGCATGCTGAAGACAATTATTTTTGCCGGCTGTTATTGACTGAGTGCGCACCGGATACTATAATAAGTCTGTAAATCACGGTACATTGCGGAGGGAAGATATATGAATGTTTTATTGACCGGCGGTGCAGGATATATCGGGTCTCATACGGCTGTTTGTCTGCTGGAGGCCGGATACAGTGTATGTGTTGTTGATGATCTTTCCAACGCCAGCCGTGAAGCGTTGAACAGGGTGGAAAAGCTTACCGGAAAGACCGTGCCTTTTTATCTGGGCGACTGTGCGGACAAGGCGTTTTTGCGCAATGTATTTGAGATGGAAAAGCCGGACGCTGTCGTACATTTTGCGGGATTCAAGGCGGTGGGAGAAAGCGTTCAGAAGCCGTTGGATTATTACCGCAATAATATCGGGACGACCATTGCTTTGTGCGAGGTGATGGGGGAATACGGATGCAGCAGGATCGTGTTTTCCTCCTCCGCGACCGTATACGGAACGAACGCGAGCATGCCGCTGCGGGAAAACAGTGAGACCGGCTGTACCAATCCATACGGATGGACCAAGTGGATGAATGAACAGATCCTGAGGGATTACGAAAAGGCCGGAAAGGGCCTGAGCATTGTGATATTGCGCTATTTCAACCCTGTCGGAGCGCATCCTTCGGGGATGATCGGTGAAGATCCTTCCGGCATTCCCAATAATCTGATGCCGTTTATTTGTCAGGTCGCGTCCGGAAAGCTGGAATGCCTCCGCGTGTTCGGCAATGATTATCCTACAAAAGACGGGACCGGTGTAAGGGATTATATCCATGTTTGCGATCTTGCGGCAGGCCATCTTGACGCGATAAAATATGCGGAAAAGAACACCGGTGTGCTTACTGTCAATCTGGGTACCGGTGAAGGCTACAGTGTTTTGGATATGATCCATGCCTTTGAGAAGGTAAACGACCTTAAAATTCCTTATGTGATCACGGAACGCAGGCCCGGCGATATTTCCGAATGCTACGCGGACGCGAAGCTTGCGTATGAAAAGCTCGGATGGAAGGCCGAGCGGAAGCTTGAAGATATGTGCAGGGATGCCTGGAACTGGCAGAGAAATAACCCGTCAGGATATAATAAGTGACGATGATCGCTTTTGCCGTTAACCGGCAAAGCGATTTTAATATGGAACGGAGCGCGGTAATGACAGAAAGCCCGGAAAACATGAAGCACGAACGCCGAACAGGTAAAGATCCTGCTGTATTTATCATCCCTTTGATGATAATGATGCTGTTCCTGCTTATCCATTCTGCGAACGGCACAAAGCTTTTGTCGCCTTCCTATTATAATTCCTATACGCGTCAGGCAATGAGCTGGCGCGAAGGCTATACGCATCTTGAAAACGATGTTTCCTACCTTGAACTGGCTGTTTACGATGGCGAGTATTATGTGTCTTTTCCGCCGGTTCCGGCCGCGGTCGAGTACATCGTGTCTGAAATCACGGGATTTGAAACGCCGGATAACCTGCTTATGCTGCTGTATTCCGTAACGGCTTACGAATGCCTGTACTTCGTTTTCAGAAAAAAGGGAAAGGACGGACTTACATCCGCCGTATTCGCATTTTCCGTATGCTGCGCGGGGTGTATACTGACGATCAGCACTTCCGGATGTGTTTGGTATCACGCTCAGATACTCGGGTTTATGCTGCTTTGCCTGTCTCTCGCGTTTTTTGTTTACGGCAGGATGACGCCGTCACTGATCGCTTTCGCGCTTTCTGTGGGATGCCGGCCGATGAACGCCCTGTTCGGAGTGCTGCTGATCGTACTGTGGTATGAGGAAAAAAGAAAGTCGAAAACGCCGTTTATGAAGTCCATACGCGCTCTTTTGCCGGGATTGATTTGCGGCCTGATCATAGCGGCTGTGTATGCCGTATATAATGCCGTTCGCTTCGGAAACATTTTTGAGTTCGGTCATAACTGGCTCCCTGAATTCTCTTTTCAGGGAGGAACGCAGTTTTCCTTATCTCATGTGGCGCAGAACATCCGGAAGTTCATTTTCGGTATGCCGTTCAGCATAAGCGGAGAAAGACTGAACACAGAACAGTTCGGCTTTTCAATGCTGCTGGCAAGTCCTGTATTCATCCTTATGCTTATGCGGAGCGCAAAGGCGATCGGACGCAGACGCAACGGAATAGAAAATGCCGCGCTTCTTGTTTTGTTTGCTCTGCAGCTTCTGCTCCTATTGATGCACAGAACATTCGGCGGTTATCAGTTCGGCGCACGGTATACCTGTGACCTGCTTCCTTACGCTGCCGTCTGTTTCATGCTGTCCTGGGACGAAATGTCGCATACAGAGACGGTCATCACATTTATCGCTTTTGCGTTTTCGCTGTACGGCGCGTTTGCTGTGGCACTTGCATAATGCACCCCAAAGCCGGAATGCCGGGACCGGCTGATACCGGCAGAACCGCGCAATCGGGCCAAAATCAGGGCAATCGCTTATTGCAAAATAGTTAAAAATTTATTAAGAAAGTATTACCA
>CALGBY010000071.1 GCA_937886445.1 uncultured Clostridia bacterium
AACGGTATTCAGTGTTGTCCACAAGGGTTAGGTTTACTGTGCCGCCGGAAGGGGTAGACAAGGCAGGAGCCGCACCGATGACATGCCGTGTTATGTCATTTCCGCTTGCATCGTTGATTTGGAATCTGCACGTGTCATCCGTAGTTGTGTGTAACAGCTTTATACGTTCAACGTTATTGCCATCTGTGATTCTGATGCCTTTTGCGCCGGCTGTATTGCACTGGATATTGATTTTTCCAACATTCGTACCGTCACGAAGAACAATCTGCGATACTTCACCAGTAATTACATCGGTATTTGCCGCGATAAGCACCCGCGTGTTCCCCGTAGCATTTTCCTTGATGCGGATTATACTTGCTGCGTTGTCTGCGGTGTCGGGTTCGATGGATGTGGTGTACTTGGTGCCGACAGCGCCATTATCCGCGCCTATACCCATAGCCCCGATGGCGGCAGGTGAAATTATTCCCTGAGCAGCGTTTCTGATCTGTTCTTGTAAATCACCAATCAGGGCTTCCACCTGCGCCTGTAGTTCTGCGGTTGGGATACCTGTCACACCATCCCGCATAAGGCCGCACACCGTTTCATCCATGCGCGTATCGGTCACATGGGATGCAAGTATTGTGGTGCTTCCTGCGGGAACGGACACGGTATAAAGCCCCAATTCATAGACCGTTTCGGTCTGTACAATTGCAGGGGCAACCGCCGCCGCGCTTGGCGTGCCTGACTTCAAAACAATGCTTGTCGCGTTCGCCGTCTTGCTGAATTGCAGAACGATTCGGTCGACGCGATCAAGAACACCATCCGCAATCGGGATAGAAATCGGAACAGCTGTGTCATTCAATACGGATTTCCCCTTGAAATCCGCGTTTTTAATCCACGCAAGACCGCTTGAAATCGTCACTTCGCGCGCCCCGGTAATGGATGCGTCGAAATGCCCGGTTGATGCAAAAACGCCGCTTGTACGCGAACACAGGTAGGTTTCAGCGTCCTTTGCTTCGTATTCGATAATATCCAACGGGTATGTAATGATTGACATTAGTACCTCCTAGCAATGATCGGCGTACCCAGTGAAGCGGTACGGGTCAATTTATTGTTTTGGGATTTTTCCGTTATACCTGTAATACGCACTTGCGCATCAACGCCAAGTTCTGGGATTTTACACAAGACAAGATCACCAACCTTCCGAGCAGTATCATCCAGTGAAAAACCTATATTTTCTATGCGGACTTGCTCGGTCAGCTTTTCCAGACCTACGCGTTGAAGCCGTGCAATGTATTCCTCTGACGTTTCCCCTTCATCCGGTTGTTCCTGCCGCGCATCAACGTACATTTCGCGCCTTTGCTCTGCTGCTGCGTCCGTTGCGCCTGCATAGGTTTCAACGCGATTTGCTCCCTCTCCGGCTCCGGCCACAAGTGCAACGTTCTTGAAATTCACACCCGAACTCGAATAGGTTATATCGCCCATGTTCCCGTATTTGGTAGAATAACGCGCGTTCGAGTTGAGCGCGGGCTTGTAACATTCAAATATCAGCTTTTTCGCTGCTGGGTCGTGCCGCATCCTGAATCCCATGTCAGTTTCTGCTGATATTGCAAGGGCATACTTTAAAAGTGCGCCGTCAGATATTTGCGGCGCGTATATGTCCGCAAGCCCCTGCGCTTCTCCGGCGTATACGCGCGGCCATGCTTGCATAGCACTTATCAACGACAACAGCGCCGCCTCGGCGTTTTGGTTCGAAATAACCCGTGTGCTGACGCGATCGCTCAAGATCCTTGTGCATGCGGAAAAACCATTCGCAACGATTTTCCCATCCTTCACCTGTACGGACTTAATCAGCATCAAGGTGTCATGGCCCGTAAGGCCGCAATAAACATCCGGCTGTATCAAATCGAACATATCCTTTTGATACTGTAATTCGATTTGGAATTTACCTTCTGTGTTATAGCAGTCCTCCCACACCATACTAACCCATGTGCTGATTGCTCCAATGCGCGTCAAAGACATGTCGTAAAAACTACATTCCATCGTATACCCCCGGATATGCAATGTTGAACGTTGCTTCAACCGATAGATTGTCAACGCCCGTGCCTGCATACATCTTCCACACGTTATCACCGCTTCGGATTGTGAAAAGGTTGGAATCGTACTTTAAAAGCCCGAAAATGTCTGTTGCAACGCCGCCAGAGAGCTTTTCAACGCGCAGCCTACCCGAATCCCTGTACATGCGTATAGCGTCCCCTACGGTCAAATTTGCTGTGATTTCGATGAACTCCTGCGTGTTTATGTCAAGCACGCCGCAGGTCGTAACATCGCCGGTTGCAGCGAACTCCAATTCAAAATCGCTGGTATCTTCGCCTGGGTTATACACGTTAATGAATGCGCTTGGGTTCTTCGTGCCGAATTTGTGGGTAGTAAATGTTGTTGGGAAAGAAAAGGCCGGAATAATCCGGCCTATTGAGTAACTCGACTGCCGCGCCGCGTACCAGTACGGAGACGGGCAATACAGCATCATGGAAAATTCTGCGTCCTGATCGTCTACCGATATAGCGGGCGTTTTCTTCACCACGGCATTGCAATAGTATTTGTCGTTGAAATACAGCTTGCCGCTTGCGAATGGAGAAAACACGGTCAGCATGCGCTTTTTCAGCGAATTTGCTTCGCCGATGATCGTTCCCTTAATGGTGCGCGAAACACCTTTCATGCCCCGCGTTTGGATTGTATCACCGATTTGTTGAAACCCCTGATTTGTGCCGATCTGCACATCAAGTTCGGACAGCGGTGATATGTCAAGGATGGTGCTATATTCCAACCCAAAATTGAACACATCGCCGTTGCTTTTCACGAACTTTGCATTATACACCCGTTAGCACCGCCCTTTCCTGATACCATACGGCTTCTTGCATTAAGTCCGCTGCCGTTTTTGCTTCGCTGCTGATGTACTGGACGACAGAGACAGTTGGGCGCACTTTGCCCTTCCGTAGATCGTCAGCCTGTTTTGCGGGTACTACCATTTCGCCACGGTGCAGTTCCGCGATGTAGCCATCAAACGGAACATAGTTTAGGCCGGACGCATGGGAACCTTGTGTTTTCGGCTTGTTAACATGAATGATTTTCTTCCCGCTTGCGGAAGTGGATGTCTCAAACAGGCTGTCCCACTCGCCGGTAAACCATGCTTTGATAGCTGCCCACGCTTCCTTTAATCCGCTCCACAGGTCATCCAATGCCTGTTTCCCGGCCTCTTTCAATCTAGGCCCCACATCCATGCACCATTGCACAAAGTCATCCCACGCATTTGTTGCCCATGTTTCAACGTCTTTCCACTTTTCTTTTATTCCTTCAAGTAGCTTTCTGAACCACTCCTTTGCCGCTTCCTTGAACTCCGGCCATTTTTCCTTTATCTTTTCTGCAAGGTCAATAACGGTATTCACGACAGCCTTAATCAGGCTAAGAACAATCTCGGGCAATGCAGCAACAAGCGCAAAAACGATCTGAACGGCCGCTTCGATGAATAGCCCAACGTTGTTTATAATCACATCCACGACCATCATGATAATGTCCGGCAGTGCTTCGATGAGTGATACAATGATCTCCGGCAGCGCCTGCACGATTCCAAGCACAAGTTGTATTGCACCTTGAATTAAGATCGGAATATTTTCTATGAGCGCAGTGCATATCGACTGGATGACCGTAGGCAGTGCATCGACTATTGCAACGATTATTGTTGGTAGCGCGTTTGCTATGCCTACAATCAGCGCCACAATGCCACCTATCAGCGCAGGAAGCAATGCTGGTAGTGCATTTACGATCGTTTCAATCAGCATTGGGAGCATGTCCGTTATCATCGTTATAAAGCCAGGCCACGCCTCCACAACTCCAACCACCAAATCAGTTGCAGCGCTTACAAGAACCGGCAATGTAGATTTAATTAGCCCGGGTAATTCCTTCGTAAGAACTGACGCAAGCTTAGGGATGGCCTTCCCAATCCCGCTAATAACCGTCGTTATGCGTGGGATGAGATTCCCGGCAGCTGTTCCAACGCTATCCGTGAAATTGGTTATAAGCACATCCAAATCCTGTGTATCATCTGCAAATCCAGTAGACAGATTCGTCCATGCCGCCTTTGCGGACGCTAAGCTACCTTGAATTGTGGTGCTTGCTTCCAACGCCGTTGTGCCAGTAATGCCCATTTCGGTTTGAACGATGTGGATTGCGTCAACGATATCCGCATAGGATGAAATGTCGAACTTCAAGCCGGAAAGCTTTTCAGCATCGGATAGAAGTCGCTGCATTTCCTCCTTTGTGCCACCGTAACCAAGCTTCAAATTGTCCAGCATGGTGTAATTTTGCTTCGCAAAACCTTGATATGCGTTTTGTATGCTCTCCATCGCCGTACCCATTTTGTTGGCATTATCCGACATGTCTGTTATGGCCATGTCGGCGTATCGCGCCGCGGCTTCGGTGTCTTGCCCAAGGCTTTGCAGCAGGGATGCGGAAAAACTTGTGACGGTGTTCATGTACTGGTTCGCAGACAGCCCAGCCGTTTTATATGCGTTATTGGCATATCCAATCACAGCATTAGCAGAACCTTTGAACAGCGTTTCAACACCGCCTACAAGCTGTTCGTATTCGGCATAGTTTGCAATGGATTGTTTCGTCAGTGCTACAACACCAGCAGCAGCAGCCCCAAGCGCGGAAGCCCCCACCTTTGCGGCAGTGGCAAGACCGCCCTTAATCTTGTCGGCAAATGTGCTTGTTTTTCCGCTTGCTTCTTCAAGCCCGTTTTCGTAATCCTCTGTATTCAGCGATATCTTTGCGAAAAGGTTGAATAAATCTATTTCATTCACCCCCAATCGTGCGCAATTTTAATTTCATGTGTTCGATTACATCATCACCCGTTCGGGTATCTTCGGGTTTTGGGTTTATAAGGTCGATATACCGCACTTTAATGCAGTACCCGCCCTGTCTTGCGGTGTTTTTGCAGATGGTTTTCAGCGTGTCGGTAACATATACGCGGTACGCTTCGGCGTGTTCGTCGCGTTTTAAGACCGCAGGAAGTGCGGCAATGCACGAACGCGCCGAAAAGCCGCGCAGGGACAACAAGGCGAGCGTTACGCGCTCGCCTCCTGCTGCCCCCACGATTTGAAAAAATCGGCCAGTTCCTTGTCCTTCGCCAGTTCGCGAATTTGAAGAATGGTTTTTAGGATGTTTTGACGCGTGATTGTTTCGACATCCGTTTCATTCAGTGCTGCAAGGATGCCGAACACATCCTGTCGATGGTCTTTCAGCACAATCGGTACAATGGCCGCGATTTTCTTTGCGCCAATCGTGTAAATCTCTGCAACGCTCTTGTCACCCGCGCCAACTTCGGTTTTCAGCGCATCAAGCAGCGCCTTATCCCCGGTCAGGTTGGCAACATACGGCGTGATTTCACACAGCACATCTGCCGCGCGTTCGGTCGAAAGTTCGGACAGCTTCATTACTTACCACCCTCCGTAGCTGGATTTATTGAATAGAATACCATCGGCACAACACTCTGTGCATTAATGCTGACATGCCCAGTCAGTTCAACTGATACCTGCCCCTTTCCGTTCTTGGTGGTCTGAATGGTAAATCCGCCAGTAGACAGCGCATTTTTCAGCTGAATAGCCACACACCCGCCATCCGCGCGGTCACCAACCCACCAAATATCGGAAAAGTCAGTCTGTGCAAGGTCCCTGCGCGGCGCGATCTTGGTTGTGTCAACACTGTCGATATCCGCAGCACCCAAAGCCAGATTGATATTTGCCGCTGATGTGCCTAAGGACGTGAATGCCATTTTGCAGTTCCATCCGTCCAAGTGCTTGAGTTCTTTTGTGTTGTTGGGGCAGTTGTCCACATCCTCGCCAAGGTCAGAATACGTTGGAACGCAGGATGCATTAATCCCGCCTGTGGTGGCGCATATAATATCTGCGTCATCGGGCGCTGCCACTTGCGCCGGATTAAATGTTTTCAATAGCACGCCTGCGTCAAGTTGAAGCCCGTCAAAGGTATCCTGAGGGATAACAGTAAATTTACCCATGTAAATCCTCCTAGTTCAGTGTTAGGTATTCGGCGGTAACGTTGATGTACCGCCGTTTAATCAGTTTGTCGGAATCGTCCGTGATATTTTGACACCACGGCGATCCGCGTTTAAGCCATATATACCCACCATCACAAGGCAGAACCTTGCCACCGTAGCCGATGGCCGCAGAAAGTTCTTCGGCCTTGTCGTTTGCGGGTTTTTGGCTTGCGCCGTAGTACCACAGGTTGACGGTCAAGCCAACCTCCCCGCCATCCCATGCATCTACGGTCATTTCATAGGTCAACCACGGGAATTCAGTGTCTTCCGGCACGGAAGATGCAGCGTATGCCGTAATCCCAAACGATTCAAAAAACGCTTGAAGCGCTGCCGCTTTTGTCATAACGCCCCTGCTTCCTGCCATGCCTTGAACAACTTCGGCCCTTGTATGGCTATCCAGTCAACAAGCTCTTCGTTTTGCGCCCAACCGCTATTTTCCGCAAGGCCGCTTTCGAACAGAAAAGCATGAACTATTTCGTGGCGCAGAACTTTCTTCGTCTGCAACAAAAGATTTCTTTTTGAATCTTCGGAAGATACGGTTTTGTAATCTTCCGCAAAAATTTCTTTTGAAGTATCATCGCAGAAGCCATCTTTATTTTTAAGCCGTGGTTCTTGTGCTTCGTTCGTTACCATGACGGCATAATCGGAACCCAATACATTCACGATCATGGCAGCTCCCTCCGTTCAGCCGTGAAGTATTTCAGCTTCAAGGTGGATGATCTTGGGGATTGCTTTTCCTCCGGGTTTGACGTGACACGGTACGTTTCGCCCGTTGCGGTATCCCGGAAATAGTCGTTGTATTCGATTGGGACTGCCTTATCAACAAGGGCGGAATACACGCTTGTTACTCCCTCCTTTTCGGCCCTGCGGGCTTCCATGGAAGTGTCAAGCGCTTGGTGATTCGTGAAGGTTATACCGTCAGCCCATGCAACTGTATAACCGCCCTCGCCGTCATCCGTGCGCGTTTTTTCCAACAGGACGCATGAGCGCCCGAAATCATCCAACAGGCTCACGGCTCCACCCCCTTGATTTTGCGCCATTGGTTCAAGCGGGATTTGTAGACATCAAATACATTGACCGTACCACCGTTGGCGTTTGTGGACTTGGAATAGCTGTATCCGCCAAAGCTTTCGGACTGGTACGGCCCCGCCGCCGCGTCTCCATTTTCCGCCTGCCATTCTTCCATCTCTGCCGCCAAATCAATAACGGCATTCGGGATTGCAAGCGCCCATATCGTCCCGGAAAACGTTTCTCCCATCAGCCCATTGGCTGGGTACTGATGCAGGCCGTCATTGAAGATGCTGCCGCGTATACGGAAATACTGGCCTGTTTGAAGAAAGGGCAGCGCAATGCTGCCCCCTTCAATCGTAAATGTACCTTCCTTCACCTCGACTGCGAACCAGTTATGCAGGTGCATTAGGATTTGTTCGAGCATCATACCACCGCCTTGATGTATTCGGTCATTACGTAGCCAGTTCGCAGACCATAGGTCACTTTCAGCCATTTTGACAGTTCCCCGGATGCGCCCACAACCAAACATCCGTGCGGAATGACAATCATGGGGGTACCATCGGGCTTATCGCGCAGCCGCAGGCCGTTAGGCGCGGTTACAACGTATTCAATTTTATCTGTCGTTTTTGTTGCCATATTATACCCCAACCCCCGTTAACGATTAACCCGCCGCGCTGATGCTTGCCACAACAATGCCGTCAAGCCGTTCCGCAAACAGTGCCATGCCATTTACAACAGTGTCAGATGCTGTCATGTTAGTGTAGTCGGGTTCTTCGTGGATGCCGATATATCCCGTCTGATCTGTGGTGAAGCTGAACGCCTCGTTCAGGTCTGCGCCATTGACCGGGACATAGTACAGGACGATATTGTCCTTGGCCGTTGCGTAAATTTTGCCCTGCGGCACGGAGCTGTTGAAGAACACAGTTCCAAGGCCGATGAAGTTTTCAACATAGGTCATGCCGAAAACGGTCTGCAATGTAATATCCGCCGTGGACAGGTAGTCCGCGACATCCAAGGGGTTCATGAAGTAAACCGACTGAATGGCATCATCCTCAAACTTGACCTGAAGCTGCCCCCACGCCTGCGCAAGCGCCGCCTGGAAGGTAGTCCCCGTGGCGGTTCCAGTGCCAGTAGCAAGGAACGTAAAAAACGCGGTGCGGATGGTTTTCTGTACATCCAACAGCATGCGGTCTGTGGTCATGGTAACGGCCTGATCGTAACCCTTTTCGATGATTGCTTCGGCAGAAGTAGCCTTGCGCCACTTTTTCAGGGTGATTTCTGCGAACGTTACGGGTTCAGTCTTGTACTTGCTCAGCGGGATAGTGTCACCTTCCGCGACAGCGCCATCCTCCAACGTGCCAGTTGCCTTGTACGCCTTTAGCACAGTGCCCGCCTGCTTCGCGATCTTGCGGGTAACGCCAAGCGCTTCCATCAGTTTTTTGATGTTTTCACCGAAGGTATAGGTGAATTCGACCTCGCGTGCACGGGCAAGGTCTGCGGATTTGATAATGTTTTCGGCTGCCATTATTGGCTATCTCCTTTCATCGTTTGAAATAGATTCATGTTTTGTGCAATTGCAGCGCGGCGTTCCGTCCTATCCTTGATGGCGAAAATCTGATCTTTCGTCATAGAACCACCGCCCGTGTTGTTCGGCGGCGTTGACGTTTGCGCGCCCGTTCTGGTCGTGGTGGAAACAAGTTTCGAAAACGCGCCACCGACAAGGGCATCTAGCGCGGCGGTATCCTTAATTTTGTCGCCGTCTAGTTCAATCCTTTCGATCTCCGCACCGCTGCCACGCATGGCAATGGTAAGGTTATCCCCGGTAATGTTTTTGCTCTCGTAGTACGCTTTCACCGCCTTTTCCTTGGCGGCCTTGGTTTCCTTCGCCGTGATTCCGGCCCTGTAATCGTCAAATTCCTTTTTGACTTTGTCGTGCTTGTCCTTCCATCCGTCCTTCTTCGCGGATTCAAGGTCAGCGTTTGTCTTCTCCAAGTCCTTTTGGAGCTGTTCAGCCTTTCCGGCAGTTTCCTTGTACCTCGCAAGGTCTGCTTTCAGGCCGTCAACCGTCTCGGCATGCGCTTCGATGATGCTGTCGCACTGCTCATCCGTTAAGCCCATGCCTTTTAAAAAACTGCGTTTTAGTGACATGACACTATCTCCTTTTCTTTGGCCCCAATTCTTCGGGGATGATAGATTTATAAAAACCGCCGTGCTTCGCGGATTTTACCAATTATATTACTTAATTTTGTGTATTTTTCTATTGACTTTTGCGCAAATTTGTGTATAATAGAAGCATAAGGAGGGCGTACAATGAAACCACGAGCAAAAGCGGTTGCGGAACTTGAATCAAGCGGATATGCATTCAAACGCCACGGTGCAAACCACGATATTTACTACAACCCTAACGTCGGTTGCATCATCCCGCTAAAACGCCATGATTTCGATGAAAGCGACCTGCGGTACATCTTGAATGAAATCAAAAAGAACGAGAGGGGCAGGAGATAAGCCTCCACCCTTCTCGGAAAGGAGAACACAATGAAATATATCTATTCCGCCGTATTTTCCACTAATGAGGATGGAACGAAGTATTATGCCCGTATTCCAGACCTGCCCGGTTGCATCACCACTGGAAGCAACCTGCATGATGCCATCGAACAGATTACAGATGCCGCTTCTGGCTGGCTAGTTGTCGCGGAGGATGAGAAGATCCCAATCCCCACTCCAACCAGACAGGATTCGATGCTGCACGAGCCCGGCTGTGTTTTTTCGCTTGTTCAAGTCGATACCATTGCATATCGCGCATTGACCGATACCCGCGCAGTGCGCAAGAACGTATCACTCCCCGCTTGGATGGTTGATCTTGCAGATAAACGCGGGATTAATTGCTCCCAAGTCTTACAAGAAGGCCTTACAGCCCGTTTTAATGCACAATGATTAACCGCCCCGAAAGGGGCGGTTATCCGTTCTTCAATTCGTCTTCAATGATATTGCGGTACGTCTGTGCGTGGTCTGCTGCCGCAGGTTTGATGAATGGTTGCGGTCTTTGGCCGTTCGTTCTGTGCCAATCCCCTTTTGCGTCTTGATATATCCACGGCGTATCCCTGCCACCCGGATAATGGATGCCCGTACCCAGTTCAACGTAAGGGGCGTATTCTGTGTTTGTGCCCACATACGCCGCTGGCTCGGACGCATCTACCGCATGCGAAATATGATCGCGCAGGTTCCCGGTATCTACCGGTGCGAGATCTGCGGCATACCCTTCCGCCTGCAATCCGCACCGTTCCAGTGCGCGTAGGACAGCGTCCTTGAATTCATCTAAAACCAATTTGCTGTTATCAATGATTTCAATTTCCACTTGATGCGCCCTTCCATTTTTCCCACTCGGCATAGGTCATTTCGTTCACCAATACGTTTCGGCCTGTTTCGGGGTCGCGCACCCGCATTTGCCTGGGTTCTGCTTCGATGCCGTCCTTTTCCACCGTCCGCATGGTGCATCGGCAGTTATACACAAGATGCCCCGGTGCGGATTTATCGCCAGGAAACATCATTTCATAGCCACCTACATCAAACGGCTTATCATATTCCACTACTTGGCCGTCTGCCATGCCGTGTTCATGGCGCGTTCGGTTGTCTTTGGTCGCTATCCAGCGCTTGCGCACTTTAATGCCCATCTTCGCCGCAGCTTCGTAGCTATCTTGCCGCCCGGCATTCTGCGCACTTGTGGTTGCTGTCCGCGCCGCCCTTATGGCGCTGTCGCGGTTCATGGTTGCGATGCGCGATTGCAAATCATCCGCAATATCCTTGATGCTTTTACCCTGCAAAACCGAACTGGTCACATTGGCTGATATTTGCTGTTTTCCATAGGCGATATCAATCCCGCGATCGATAGCCCTATCAGGCGGGTAGTACGGCATAACATCCGGGTTTTCGACGATCATGCGCTTAACCGTTGATTCATCCCACAACATGAAGTCGCAGCTTCCAACGGCCTTTTCGATAGTGTACGCCGTATAGTTGCGGTTCAGCGCGTAGATGCGCGGCATGCCACCATTTACATATGCAGCCGCAACTTCGTTTGCATGCGTCATGCGCTCTGCTACCTTCTTTTGCAGCTCCTTGAATCGCTCGCCGCGCCCCATTTGGTTTAAGCGCCATTGTTTGTAATACTGTTCTGTGATTTCCCCTGAATCAAGCCGCGCTTTTTGCTCCGCGTCCCGCTTGGCAAAATGGTTGAAATAATCGTGGATTGTTTTGTCCAGTTCGTCATACGCCCTGCGGTATTCATTCGATATGCGCCGTTCGAGCTTTTTCAGTTCTTCATCCGTCCATACGTGGGCTTCGTCGGGTTTCATCCCTTACGCCCCACGATGCACAGCGCAAGCAGCGTCACGCAGATTATCAATGTGTTAATTGTCGATGTCGCCATTATTACCATCCTGCCCTTCATCATTGGGGATGCTTTCAATCCGTCCTAAATCCTCGGCAGTCTTGCGTTTCATCATTTCGTCGTATTGGTCGATATCGCCAAGGATAGTAAGCAGTTTTTTAGTGATGTATTCATCGTCGAAATACGGCGCTCCAAGCAAAACCGTCTGTGTTTCCTCGGATTTGTTTATGATCTGATTCCGCGTATAGCTCGGGTTATCGCTGATTCCCGCGATTTCAAGGATGCCGTGGATGAAGTCAGTCACTTGCCGTTCAAACCTATCTGCCTTTAAATCCAATGGAACATAACTTGCCTTAATCGCCGTAGCCGTCTGATTGCCCGCTGAAACCGCCGAAGCATCGAAGCACTGGAAATCTTCATACAGCTTCTTTTTCAGCATGTCAATTGTGGTGTTCGTCCCCTGATACGGAGCTTCAATCGTGTGTGCCGCTACATTCGTGTTATCTTCCGTATGGGCAACATGCAGCGTTTTGATGCGCTCCATGAATTTCGCATCGTCCATGTCGTCCATTCCCCCGGCATTCGTCAGCACCCAATAAATCAGGTTTCCTTCGTCGACATTGTTGACCATGTTGGAACAGGCTAAATCCAGCGCGTCAATGCTGTTGCGTTTGCCCGATAGTTCTGATGTGCACCGCCTGTTGTTTTTGAGCGGCACAATCGGAAAGCCTGGATAATTGTCGCCGTCAAATATTTCCGTGTTGTTCAGCCCATCAGTGCGGATATACTTTTGATACCGCTGCTTTGGCCGCAGGACTTCCATATCCTTGTTCTTTGGTTGGAAGTATTCAGTATACCCGTCTACTTCGTACAGCGTGGCGCGTAGCGGTTTATCGTTCGCAACCTGCCACCAGCGAATACCCGCCATCAATGCGCCGTTTTCCTCGTCATACAGCGGGATAAACTCGGTCAGCTTAAACACTTGCAAATGGTCTAAGTTCCAAAATCCGAACGAAACACCCATCACAAGTGCATATTCGCCCGCTTCCTGCAAACGCTGATCGAAGTCAGCGCCCAGCTTGTCCTTTGTTCCATTTTGCTCAAACGTTATTCCGTTGCCCAAAAGATACGAATTTTCCTGATCTACCGCGAACCCGAAAAACCGCGATGCAAGTTTGTGGTTCGCCGTCCACATGTCCTTATGCGCACGGCCTTTGAGGTCATATATGATTTTCTCGTAGCGGTTTATAGTCGGGTTTTCGCCATCATAGTACTGCTCTGCATCCAGCGCAATTCTATACGCTGCGCTGCCGCGATGGTCGTTAATGGCGGCGCGGATAAACTCCATCCTTTCGTGTTCGCTTTCGCCTACAGAGATTAAATCCTGATATGTTTTGATAGCCGGTCGCCTCCATTACGTCAAAATTGATTCGTATTTCGCCTTTCCCACCTTGTTCCGAAGCACAGTCATGGCAAAATAGCGCGTGTCATCCATCGTATGATCGTTTTCCTTGATTGGCCTGTCTTCCGTGGACTTTTCATCCCATCTATACAACCCGAATTCCCGGATGCAGTCTTTGCACGATCGATGAACCTTTATCGTTCCGTCGCGCAGATACCGCGCGGTGGTCGCTATGCCTGGAATAACATCATTCACAGCCTTACGTACAGTGAATTGCTTGTGTCTTTTGATTACTTCGATGAACGATGCCGCAGAAGGGTCAACGATCACACTTCGTATAGGCAAATCCCCCGCAAGCGTCACAAGCTCAGCGTGATATTCTTCATCGGTTTTGTTGTGGTGTTCATCACGCCCGGAATAATAATATTCCCGGATTCGTGTTGCCGTCTTGCCATCCCAACACCACAGCCCCGCCGAAAACGGGTTAAGCGTGCCGTAGTCGCAGGAGATATAATACTCGCCACAATCCGGCGCATCGTCAGTAATATTGCTTTCCCCAAAGTCATATATCAGACCTTCCGCAAGCACCCACATTCCGCGAACATATCTATCATAGAACACGCCCGCAAACATGGTCTGATACCGTTCTATCGTCCTTCCGGACAAACCGGGGTTATCCGTCATTTCGAAATGCAGATACAGCGCGTTCCGTTCTTTGTGGCGCTGTATCCAGTCCGTGTAAAACCAGTGCTGCGGGCTTCCGGGGTTGCACGAAAACCACAGCTTTGCACCGTCCACAGAACAGCGCGTAAGCGCCTGTTCTACAAACGAACGTGGCATTAGTACCACTTCATCCAACAGAACGCCCGCAAGCGTACGCCCCTGAATCAACGCAAACGATGATTCATCCTTTCCGCCGAACACTTCAAAATAGTTCTTGACCGCCCCGCGCGTCACTTCCAATACCTTGTCGGCGCGCCGCCACCGTAGCGTATAGCGTTCCTTCGCAAGTGACATGGATATGAATGGCACGACGATATTCTTTGCGGCTGAATCCACGGTCTTGCCGCAGATTCCGAACCTATGACCGCTGAATTCGCGCATTGCCCATTCCACAAACGCCCATGTCATTATGGATGTCTTGCCGGAACGCACGGCACCATCACAAATCAGCGCATCATACTCGGAATATGGAAATGCAAGGATTTTCTTCTGCTTTGCGCTAATCATCGCTTTCCAACTCTCCCGCCATTTCACGCAGGCTACGACTAAGTTCATCATCCTTGGCCGCGTCCGTTGCACCGCCGCTGATGGCAGTCCATTTATCTATCAATGTGCCTAATGCCGTTGTGATTTGCGCAGGTGTCGCAAGGGCTAACTTCTCAGGCTTGTTCAGCTCCATAAGCCCTTTTCCTATGATTTCGCACACGACCTTGCGTTGGCTTTCCATGTACGCAAGAATATCCGCCGTGTTTTCTTCTTTTTTCTTCTTGAGATTTTCGGTGATTCCATGAGATTCCTCTACAACTCGGCGCACCGTCTGCCCGCAAACGCCGTTTTTCTTTGCCGTGGCATTATAGCTTTCGGTTTCAAGATAATCCGCAATGATTTTCTTTTTCTGCCTGTCCGTCAGCCGTGCAGCCATTTAATCACCCCACCACTCAACGCCAATATTTGTTTTTTTCCCTCTCTGGTAGGGTGCCATCGCGTTTCCTTCTATTGTGCCGCTCTTGCTGTACCTTGGACTTTAATTCCCGCTCAGAAAGATCAAATCTTTTATCTATCACCGATGACGCTGACGCATTTCTTTTAAACCATTCTATTGTGTTTTTTTTGACAGTGGTTACATCACGTGCGGAATATTTAAACATACCTTCGGCTTCCCTTTCCGCAAACCCCGGATCTGTTTTATCTGTTTTTCCGCCCCTGAAGTTTTTTACTGCCGTATCAACGTCTCGTTTCATTTTATCTAAGTATCTCAGTGAATTCTCCCGTATTGATGTGGCCCATGCAATTTGTTTTTCACTGCCAGTCAGCGCCGGCAATCCTCCACTTCCGACAATTCCGCCGCTTCCGCGCCCGCCCATTTCTTTTTCCTCCTTTCAGCAATATCATCATAGTGCGGTCTTATGCGTATTACGTTCCAGTCGCATTCTTCTGGCACGCGGCCATAAAATATTACAAATTTCGGGTTCAGTCGTTTCATCATTTCGTCATACCCGCGAAGAAATAGCCGCTTGCTATCCGAATTTGCTTGCGTTCCGACGCTGGATACAGCAACCACACCTCCGACTGGCTCCCCATCGAAGCACCATTCAAAGCTTTCATGAGTACTCCATGAAATTGTAGGGTACACCCTGATTCCGTGCATCTGCCAATATGCAGCAAGCCAATGTTTTCGATAATGGTTATATATTTGCATTGCAATTGGCATATCTGTATATGTCGAGAAGTCCGGAGAGCACACAGCAGCAAATTCGGCTAACTTCGTTGTGTAGTCATCCGGCCTGTTCCAATAACGGGTAAATTGGTAATCATCCACGAAACAATGCACAATTTTCGTCTTTGCACCCTTCGCAGATTTTGCATAGTTCATTGGTATAAAATCGCCGTGTGGGTATGTGAATTCCGGTTCTATATACGGGATATTATACTTCCCAACACCGTTTAAGTGCAGTTTGTCTAGATTCTCAAAATCAATCATACTATCTTCTCGCCGGATATCGGCACTCCTTCAATCTGCATCTCTTTGCCCTCGCGTCATAGTAGCCACACTCCTTACATGTCGTTGGCGTGCTGATGAATTTAATCCTGTTTTCCATACGAACCCTTTCAGTATGCAAAAGGGACGGCACACAGCGCCGCCCCTTCCGCACAGGAGGTGTTTAGTAACATCGACCTTGTCATTGGCCTAATCCGATGATACTACTATACATCATGGAAACGTTTAAAAACGGTTATGTTAATGTTTTTATATCAATTTCTTTCGACAGCGCGTCCACCGTTTTTCGCTCCAACAGTCTTGCGTTATCCTCCGACATGCCTGCCATCCGCGCAACGCGCACCCATGGCGGCTTTTTCGCCGTGTTGAATCGCCTGTATCGCAAATCGATAACTTTGTACTGGTCGACAGGCAAATCAAGCAGCAGGCTGTCAATGGCCGCGCAAAAGTCCATCAGGTTCGCAATGTCATCCGTTATGTCTGCTATCCTGC
>CALGBY010000072.1 GCA_937886445.1 uncultured Clostridia bacterium
ACAAAAATGTAATATTTGCAATTAATGCGTAATATTTAAATGAGATGACCCTGCGTTTCGTTTCACGTATATTGAAAAACACCTCCGGAAATGTTAATATCATCATGTAAACACCGCCAAACTGTGAATCGTGTTATCACAGAACCGAATGAGAGGTATATCCCATGATCAGCTTCAAAATCATCGATCCGGACAACTGCGGGCGTTTGAACCATCTTGAGTACTTTGCAAGTCTTGAAGCACCGCATCTGAGCATCACGGCTTCTGTTGATGTGACCGATCTGGTCAGCTTCTGCCGGCTTGAAAAAGCCTCGTTCTTCCTTGCGTTTCTTCATTGTACCGCACTTGCGGCGGACAGTATCCCGGCGTTCCGTCAGCGCATCCACCGTCTTTCGGAGGACGAGCTTCATTCCGGCCTGCATACCGGTGCTTTCACATCCGGCCCGCTAAGCGGATGTGAGATACGCGAATACGCGGAATGCCCCACATCCCACACGGAGGATTCAGGAAACGGGCTCTACTGTTACTGCACCGTAAGTCATCATATGCCGTGGCATACCTATATGACCTCCGCTGCAGAGCTTCAGCGGAAGGCCCGCGAAGCAGCAACCATCGATGAGGACAGTGATGTAGAGGCCTATCTGTTCTGCTCCTGTATCCCGTGGATCCATTACAGCAGTATCACCAATCCGTTCAAAGACCGGTTTGATACCAATCCCCGAATCAGTTGGGGAAAGTATGAAGAGGACTTTCGCGGCAGATTGATGATGCCGCTTACAGTGGCCGCGCATCACAGCCTTGTTGACGGGATCCGGATCGCGGATTTCTTCACCGAGACGGAAAAGAACATCCGCAGGATCGTATCAGGCGAATAAGCCGATTTCCCGGGTTCACACCTTCGATATACGCGTCATGCTTTATTCATGAATACGCTTATCGCCTTCTTAACATTTTCCGTCATCGCTTTTTCCGCTGTCAGGGTCAGTTCTGTAAAAAACGGATATTCCTCGTTCTGACGGATGATCCTGTCCTTCACCGCGGCTCCGGCCGCCTTATCCATATATGTAAAGTAATTGATCTTTCTTACACCGGCATCAATCGCCTTGTGAAAATCCTCGTCTGATACACCGCTTCCGCCATGCATCACCACAGGGATCCCCCCTGTGGTTTTTCTTACTTCCTTCACAACATCGAAATTCAGCTTCGGTTTTTTCAGATAGATCCCGTGCGTTGTTCCGAAAGAACACGCGAGCGCGTCGATCCCTGTTTCCTGCACAAAGCGCGCCGCCCGGGCAGGATCGGTATAGATCTTCGTTTCGTCCTCGTTTCCGCTTCCGACGCCTTCACCTGTTTCTCTTCTTCCCATACTGCCGAGTTCAGCCTCCGCGGAGGCTCCGAAGGCATGTGCCATTCGCGCCGCTTCCGCCGAAAGCTCCGCATTTTTTTCATACGGAAGAACAGACCCGTCAAACATGATCCCGGTAAAGCCGATATCCAGTGCCTTTTTCAGGTATTCAAGGTCCTCGCCGTGGTCAAGATGCACTGCTACCGGTATACTTGCTTTTTCGGCATACCGGATCATCAGCGGCCCGATATCCTCAAGAGCATTGTATACCTCATGACATTGAGCAAACTGGATCACAAACGGCGTCTGAAGCTCCTCTGCCGCTCTGAACACAGCCTTAAGTGATGCAAGAGAACACGCGTTGAACGCGCCTACAGCCATATTCTGCTTTTCTGCGATTTCACATATCGTCTTCAGATCGACCAGCATTTACTTTTCCTCCTGTATGAATGAAATTCATCTTCTTATCAATACGATGCTCAGATCATTTACATTCGTTCCGGTAGGCCCCGTAACGATCAGACCGTTCACGGCTTTCAGCGCGTTATAGGAATCATGACATTCCAGCGCTTCCTCCGCGCTCAGTCCTGTCTCACGCAGCTTTTCCGCTGTATGTTCGTCCGCGTATCCGCCGGCGGCGTCCGTCGGCCCGTCTGTCCCGTCCGAGCCAAATGAAAATATCACAGTATCCCGGCACACCGCGATCTCCTTTGCCGCCGAGAGCACCGTCTCCTGGCAGCGCCCTCCCTTGCCGTTCCCGGTCACATGAACAACGGTTTCCCCGCCGGCAATATAAGCGAGAGAGTGCTTCGTACCCTGATGAGATACCGCAATGGACGAAAGAAGGCTTCCCGCTTCGCGTGCTTCACAGCACATGCGGTCCGTCAGAAAAACAGTTTCATACCCCAGTTCTCTGCAAACCCTTTCCGCTGAAACGCACAGCTGCCTGACGCTTCCGCCTATGAGGATCTCGGCATTGTCAAGCTGCTTCGGCGTTTCGGTTCTCATCAGAGCCAACGCCTGTTCGCTCATTTTCAACTGATATTTTTCTATCAGTCTCATCGCCTGCTCTGTTGTCGTCGGATCAGGGCAAGCCGGCCCCGAGGCGATCATATCCGGAGCATCACCGATAACATCGCTGATCGCAACGGTGTATACCCGCGCCGGCATACAGGCCAGGGCGAATTTCCCGCCCTTGACAGCGCTCAGACGCTTTCTGACGGTATTGATCTCCGTGATGGACGCGCCGCAGGAAAGCAGTTGGCTTGTGATATCAGACATTTCCTCCGCTGCTATCAAGGGTTTCTCAAACAGCGCGCTTCCCCCACCGCTCAAAAGAAACAGCACATTATCGTTTTCAGACAGATCTTCAACCAGGGAAAGGACATAGTCTGTCGCCGCGTAGCTATTGCTGTCCGGAAAAGGATGTCCCGCCTCAAAGATCCTCAGCTTCCCGAGCGTTCCCCCGGCATGGCCGTATTTTGTGATGACACAGCCCGTATCGATCCTGTCTTTCAGCACCTCCGACGCGGTCCGGGCCATTTCCCACGCGGCTTTCCCGGCGGCGATCATGATCAGCCTGCCTTTAGTGTTGAAACTGATCCTGCCAAGCGCGTCGCGCACGGTACGATCGGGCATTGCTTCCTTTATTACCGTACTGATTATCTTCTGAATATCGTCATGCATATGTTTCCCCCTGCATGCGCTAAGTTTGAAAAATGTGTTCGGCCATTTTTCAAACAGCCTATCGGTGCATCATCCGGAGGGCGGACCATAAGTTTGAAAATGGTCTCGGCCTATTTTCAAACAGCCCATTGGTGCCTCATCCGGAGGGCAGGCCGCAAGTACGCAGCCGGTATCTCTGTGTATCTCATCAGGAAGCCCGTATACCACCATCCGTTACCGGCAGAATATCGATCACTGCAATGCTTCTTCCTTCGTGATCATCCTGATTCGTTTAATAACGGGCTGGTTAGCGGGGATTACCGTTCCGTTGTTGTCAATGACCAGAACATCCCTGCAAATGGCATCCACCGTTTCCATGCCGCTGATCACCTTTCCGAAGCCGGCATAGCTGCCGTCAAGATAGGTACCGTCCTCATGCATGATAAAAAACTGGCTGCTTGCGCTGTCCGGCCTTTGAGAGCGGGCCATAGACACCGTACCGCGCACATGGGAGATCGGGTTCTCCACACCGTTCGCCCTGAATTCTCCCTTGATCGTTTTTTCGGATCCCCCCGTGCCGTTTCCGAGAGGATCACCGCCCTGGATCATAAAGCCTGAAATGATCCTGTGAAATGTCAGGCCGTCGTAAAAACCACTTTCCACCAGACCGACAAAATTCTCGACTGTGATCGGCGCGGTATCCGCGTCCAGTTCAAGCACGATCGGATCATAATCCCGCATTTCGATCTGTGCGTAATATTTCCCTTCACCAATGGTTTTCTCTTCCTGATTTTTGTCTTTTGTCAGGCATGTGATCAATACAACCGCAACGACGGTCAATACAACGGCAATACACAATACAATGATCATTTTTTTGCTCATGGCTTTCCCTTCCTGTCATTCAAATCATTTTTGATACAGGGATATTTTATCACAAACTGATAAAAAAGAAAACCGGCATTTGAATATCAGCAGAAAGTATCGTACTTCCAGCCCCGAACATTAAAAAACTTGCGTATCTCGATACGATGCTGTTTCCACGACCGGCATCCGCCTGTGTTTTCTGTCGATATTTTTCAAAAATGCGTACCGGCTCATTCTGATCCGGTACGCGAAGCAGTTTCTTACATACTTATAGTCCGTCCTCCGGAAGAGACAGCGATGGGCTGTTTGAAAATGATCCGTATACATTTTCAAACTTATGGTCCGCCCTCCGGAA
>CALGBY010000073.1 GCA_937886445.1 uncultured Clostridia bacterium
TCGAGGTAATGAAGTGCACTGTATGCGGCGCGAAAAAAGAGATATGGCAGCCGCACGGTGCCGGAACCCATGTGGCGTACAGGCAGGACGGAAACGACAAAACCCATATCGAGGTGCTGCAATGCCCGGTCTGCAATGAAACATTTGAAACAGAACAGCCGCACGAGCTGGAACACGCTTTCTGCAGGAATGACGGGGATACCAATACCCATATTGAAGTGCTCGTGTGTACAGTGTGCGAAGCGGAAACAGAAAAGCGCGAGGCTCACAGGCCTGTGCACATCTCCTGGAAGAGCGTTTCCGATTCACAGGATCAGGAAGTTGTACGCTGTAATATGTGCGGGCTTACTTATACATGTGCGCCCGTGGCGCATACCTTCAACACATACGCCTATGAATCTGAGGGAGTACAATCCCATAGAAAGTACGCCGCATGCTCCAAGTGCGGTACGCGAAACGGCAAAGGTGTGAGAGAACCGCACGCCTGGCGTTGGAAAGATGTACCCTGGGATTGCTGTAAAAACTGCGGCGAAATCTATGGGCACAGCCATGTACTTGCAACCACTTATATCAAAGAATACCGTTCTGTTGATGAAAACAGCCATGCCAAAATTGTGGAGTGCAAATATTGCTACGCCGATTGTTTTGAGGGCATTTATGCTCACACTTTTGATCCCGTTACAATGAAATGTACCTTGTGCGGCTATCTGAAGGAAGGCTGCGAACATCAATACACCTATAAGCCGTCCGGAATAGGAATACAGGAGGAACAGCATACGCTCATCGGCACCTGCAGCGGATGCGGAAAGCAGATCACGGTAACTGAAGCACACGATATGCAGTTTGCTTCCGCTACGGATTTTAAGCCGGACGGAGATAACCATACGCGCACCGTGACTGAGCGATGCTCTGTATGCGGATGTGAAAAGCAGCATACGGAATCGGAAGGCCACGATATGCAGATCGTTGAAATTTTTGAATATCATCCTGTCGATGAAGGATCTCATGAATATTCCTGTTCCATAAAGTGCTCTGTATGTGGATGCGAAAAGCAGCATACGGAATCGGAAGGCCACGATATGCAGATCATTGAAATTTTTGAATATCAGCCTGTCGATGAAACACTTCATTCCTATTCCTTTTCCGAGAAATGTTCCCTATGCGGAGCTGAAGGGACGGATGTACACAATGAATCCCATACGTTTTCCTATTCCTATGAATCCGTAAACGCACAGGAACACAGGCAGACCTGTACTAAATGCAATGGATACGGTCCCACTACAAAACATCAATTTGCCTGGTCCGCCGATGGTTCCATTCATATATGTGGATTGTGCGGCGAAAAGGGCGAACACAATTATATTCTTATTGAGTGTAGTGATAAACGGGGTTCGGGATTCCATCATAGCGTATATGTATGTGAAGGGTGCGGGTATCGAATATCGAAAGATGAAGAACATACTATTGTGGTAAACTACAGACAGCAGGATGAAAATGAACACGAAGTAAAAACTACATGCGAGCTCTGTGATTTCCGGCACTACGATGTAAAAACACACGATTTCGGTGAAAGCGGTGTTTGTGCCTGCGGGTATCGCCGCGGAGGCCCGGTCTCCGAGACTTCTTTACCCGGAGAGAGCCTGCCGGGAAACATCGGTGATATAATTGCGGCACTGCCTGCTTTCTGCCATATGACGGCGGACGGGAATGAGATGGTGTTCGGATACGCGTTTGAACCTTCGGAAGACGGGGACGCGGTCGATCTCCTCCTGCTTCCCGAAAGCTTATCCGGCGATGCCGTTATCGAAATCCGCTTCACCGCTCCGGAGCTTGTGCTTCTGCAATCACTTGGCATAAAGAGCGTTTATATCCGCCTGGATGAAAACGATCTCCTGCTGCCGGGCGATATTTGGCAGATATCGGAAGCGCTGTTCGGGCAGGATACCGGCGAACTGCTCATCACCCTGACCCCCGGCAGCGACGGAGCTTATACCGTTCAATATGACCCCGCGGGCGTTTACATTACCGAATGACCGCGCAGGCCCCCTGCGGAATAACTGCAGGGGGCTTCCTTATATGTTCTGTGCCGTACGCGCATTGGCCGCAGCGTAACGATCGCATTCCGGAACAGGGCGGTTTGGAACTGTTGCGTTTTTTGTTTTTTGCAGTATAATCATCATGGTATATTATCCGCTTCGCGGAGGATGGACGTGCTTTTTCCGGGGCTGCTGCGGCAGCCGGGTGAAAAATGCCGGAACGGGCACGCCCCCGGCTCCGGATTTTGCAGGGGGAAAAGGCGAAAAGAACGATGGACCGTGATGTGATGAACAGCCCCGAGTATGCGGCCTGGAAAGAGAAGGCCAGGCGCGAGCATCTGCCGATGTTCGGCGCCTTTGAGCTGACGGCCCGCTGCAATCTGGATTGCCGCATGTGCTATGTGCACAAAACGGACCCCGCTGTGTTGAAAGAGGAACTTACCACCGCCGAATGGAAGCGTATTTTTGATGAGGCCATCGCCGCGGGCATGAAGCACGCGCTGCTTACGGGCGGCGAATGCCTGCTGCGCGGAGATTTTGAAGAACTGTATCTTTACCTGTACAGCCGCGGCATCATCATGGATGTAAACACCAACGGCCTGCTGATCACAGAGGAGAAGGCGGATTTTTTCGCTCAGCATCCCCCGCGGCAACTGCAGATCTCCCTTTACGGTGCGAGCGACAACGGCTATGAGCGGGTGACGGGGCACCGGGAATATGCCCGGGTGATCAGCACGCTGGATCTGCTGAAAAGCCGTGGCATCATGCCCCGCATCGCCCTTACGGTAAGCCGCTATCTGGCGGATGACTTTATTTCCCTTCTGCGGCTGGTGAAAAGCCGTGGGCTTGCCTACACCGCCACCTTTGACCTGTCCGAATCCCGTGAGGACCGGAAGTATGAGGATTACGCCCTGCGCACGGAGGAGATGATCGGCCTTCGGCAGGTGTCGCGGGTGCTGCTGGGAAAAGGGCTTTGCACGCCGCGGTGCCCCGCGCCCGCACCGGGCGGCCCCGGTGAACCGCTTCACGGCATGCCCTGCAACGCTGGCAATATCTCCTTTTCCGTCCTGTGGAACGGAAAAATGGCGCTGTGCCTCACCTTCCCGGAGATTTGTACCGACCTGAGAACGCAAAGCTTTGATGCCTGCTGGCGCTTCATCCGCGAAAAAGCGGATGCTGCAGTGCAGAGCGCCGATTGCGTAAGCTGTGCCTACCGGGAGCGTTGCCCCCATTGCCCCGACCATCGCTATGAAGATCTTTACAGCGGCAAATGCAAAGCGTCTCAATGCGGGGAAACGGTGGCGTGCTATGAAGCCGGGCTGTTTTTCCTGCCGGAGGATGAGAAAAAGCAGGGGGCCGCGCCGGAGGGAGCGGATTGCGTTCTGTGACGAGGGGCACTGCCCTGCCGCGAGATCTGAACAAAATATGTGATCATCCCCGACGGCCATGCCGGCCGGACGATATAAATGACCCGAGAGGAAGAATGAACATGGAAATCAGGAAGAATGAACTGATGGAGCACGAGAAGTTCGAAATGCCCGAGATGGAGATCGTGAACCTGAGCACGGAGGATGTTATCACCGCGTCTCCCTGCACCGCTGAAGACCCCTGCCCCGATGATCTTTCAGAGATCAGGGTCAGTTCTTGCTTCTGATGCGCGTGGCTTAAAGCACTGATCTTCAGTTCTGACGGTTCACACGCATACTTTCCCTGCCCCTTTCGCCGGGCTTTTTCAGCCGGATCTGTTTAGAAAGGGTCCCCGAAACGGGCAGGGTATGTTAATTTTACTTTTTACACAGGCGTCCCCCGGACGCAGGGAGGAAACTGAATGAAACTGAAGGATAACTGCAAGTTTGCCCATTTCGGCGACAGTGCTGCCCTGATCCCCCTGAGCGATAACGGATCGAACTCCGTGGTATCCATGAACAGCTCGGCGGGCTTTATCATCAGCTGCCTGCAGGAGGAAACCACCCGGGAGGATGTGCTGGCGAAAATGAAGCAGAAGTACGGCGCGGATGAGCCGAACCTGGAAGCCGGCCTTGACAAGGTGCTGGATACCCTGCGTCAGCTGGGTGTGCTGAGCGAGTGACGGCATCGCTGCGAAAGGGAAATATCAAACATACAGAAATATCATCCGGCAGGCCCCTTGCGGAATGACCGCAGGGGGCTTTCTTACGCGTTCCGTGCCGTACGCGCATTGGCCGCGGCGACAGATCGCAGGCAGGTCGCGATTGACGGAATGAAATTTGCTTCGTATAATATAATGAAAAGAAAACATCCACCCGGATCCTGAGGAGGAAACAAGATGAAGAACCGAAACACCGGAAAAGCATTGCTTTCACAGCTCGCTATTTTGTTTGCCGCCCTTCTGCTTATGTGCGCCGTCACATCCGCGCTGGCGGAGCAGACGGGCGCGACGGATGATCCGTATCACTTCGGCCTGAATGAGGAAGAAGATCCGAACGCCGGAAAGGCCACCGGAACGCCCAAGCCGACAAAGACCCCGACGGCCACGCCGACGGAATTCCCGTTTGAGCCCGGCATACGGGAGGATCACACGGGGCATAAAACGCACAATACCGTGTTGGAAATCACTGATTATATGCACAGGATCCGTGAATACTGCGATGACTGCCAGATGAAGATCCGCGTTTATTGGGAGGATCATCAGCTGGACGCGGAGGGGCATTGCACCAAGTGCAGCTACC
>CALGBY010000074.1 GCA_937886445.1 uncultured Clostridia bacterium
GGCCCCAACGGCAGCGGCAAAACCACTTGGATGAAAATGGCCGCCGGTCTCGTCAAGCCCACCAGCGGCATGATCCTGTACGACGGCGCCCCCATCAGCGTCGACAGCCGCCGCGATATCGCCTATATGTCCACCGAGCCTTATTTCTATAGCTGGATGCGCGTCAGCGATGCCGGCACCTACTATGCCGATTTCTTCCCGGATTTCTCCATGGACGCGTACAATTCCCTGCTCCGGCGTATGGAGCTGGATCCCGCCCAGAAGATCTCCACCCTGTCTTCCGGTATGACCGCCAAAATGAAGATCGCCGTCACCATGGCGCGGGACGCCCGTGTCTGGATGCTGGATGAACCCTTCAACGGCATCGACCTGCTTGCCCGGGACGAGATCCGCGCCTGCATTCTGGAGCATTTCGATCCCGACAAGCTGCTCCTGATCTCCAGCCACCTGGTCGAGGAGATGGAAGCAATTGCCGATACCGCCGTCTTTATCCGCAAAGGCCAGCTGGTCGAAGTACGCAATCTTGAAGAGATGCGTTCTGCCGAAGGCAAGTCCATGGCCGACCGTTATCGCGAGATCTTCGCCCATATGGAGGTGTGATTCCCATGCTGAAGCTTTTTAAATACGAATTTCTCAAAACGCGCCTGTCCAAACTGATCATTCTCGGCATTACCCTCGCGTTGGAAGCGCTCTTTGTATTCAGCCTTTTCAAGAATGATGACGAACTGCAGGGGATCAGCGTTCTGCTCCTCGTGCTCTTTGCCACGTTCAGCGTCATTTGGATCGGCCTTCAGAGCATCCTCACCCTGCACAGGGATATGAACACGCGCCAAAGCTATATGCTCTTTATGACGCCCAACAGTTCCTATAAGATCCTGGGCGCCAAGGTACTCGAAAACGCGTTCTCCATTCTGCTCGGCGGTGTCTTCTTCTGCGCCCTCGGCGCGCTGGACCTCACCCTTCTGATGAATCATCATCAGGCTCTGGATCAGCTCATGGAAATGTTCCAGTCCATCATGGAGTCCTTCTCCCGGCACATCCGCTTCGATACCTACTCGGTCCTCACCTTCTGCCTGTATATGCTCATCAGTTGGTTGTCCACCGTTACCCTGGCCTACTTTGCCGTCATTATTTCCGCCGCGCTGCTGGGCGGCAAAAAGGGAAATCTGTTCATCAGCTTCCTCGTCTTCCTGGGCCTGTCCATCCTGCTGGGCATGCTGCTGGACAAGGTGATCCCCGCAAGCATGGTGATCGGCGCCGCCAACCTGGTCCGCAGCGCCATCTGCCTCTTCGTCATCGCGATCTTCTGGTACATCAGCGCCTGGATCATGGACAAGTACTTGAGTGTGTAATAAAAACCGCCGGAACGAAAGTTCCGGCGATTTTTATAGGGCCAAGGGCCAAGGGCTAAGGGCTACAAAGGTAGTGTTAAAGCCTTATGATTGAACTTTGGAACCAACTGCAGCTTTGCAGCAAGGCCAAAGTGAAAAGACTCTCACTTGGCCCTTGGCCCTTGGCCCTAGGCCCTCGCATAGCCCTTGGCCTTCGGCCCTCATTATCCGCGCGCGACCATATTCAGCAGTTTCGCGCTTCTTGCCAGGAAATCCGTGATCTCCTCGGCTTCCAGCGGCTGGGCGGCCATGCGGGCCAGATCCCACACCTGCTTGCACAGCATCTGCGTGGTCTCGTCCTCGGCGTCCTTCCCGGCCAGCGCCTGCACGGTATCGTTGCGGCGGTTGAGCACCAGGGTAAAGCTGTCGGGCATCGGGAAACGTTCGCCGTACAGGCGGCTCATTTCCTTGTAGCGGCGCATCTGCTCATCCTCAAGCAGCATCACGGGCAGATCCTGATCGGACAGCGACTCCAGATTGACCTCCAGCTCCTTCTGCTCCAGCGCGCCGCGGAACAGCTCGCGCAGGGGATCCAGCTCCAGATCCTTGCCCTCCTCGCTTTCCTCGGTCAGGCCGGATACATCGGCATCCACACGGGCAAACTGCGGGGCGTCCTCACCGCCGGAATACTCCATGAAGCTCATGAAGTTCATATCGATCAGGGTATCCATTACCGCCACATCGATTCCCTTGGCGGTATAGAGCGCCACATTGGCGGCCTGACGGTTTTCCTCGGTGGTGTAGTACACCTTCTTTTCGGCCTTGCCCTCGTTGCGGCTGCGGTATTCCTCCAGCGTATAGTATTCGCCGGCAGTGGTCTTGTAAAGGATGGAGCCCTTGACGGCCTCAAAGAAGCGGGCGTCCTTGATGCAGCCGTACTTTACGAAGGGATGGATGTCATCCCAGTAGGTCTGATAGGTCTCACGCTCGGTATTGAACAGGCCGTTCAGCTTATCCGCCACCTTTTTCGTGATATGGGCGGAAAGCTTCTTCACATAGCCGTCATTCTGCAGGAAGGAACGGCTCACATTGAGGGGCAGGTCGGGGCAGTCGATCACGCCCTTGAGCAGCATCAGGAACTCGGGAATGACCTCCTTGATGTTATCGGCCACAAACACCTGACGGTTGAACAGCTTGATCTCGCCCTCCTGACCGCCGAAATCCCTGCGGATGCGCGGGAAGTACAGGATGCCCTTCAGGTTGAAGGGGTAGTCCACATTCAGATGGATCCAGAACAGGGGCTCCTCCCAGGTGTGGAACAGCTTGCGGTAGCACTCCTTATACTGCTCGTCCGTGCAGTCCTTGGGGTTCTTCAGCCAGAGGGGATCGGGATCGTTCACGGGCTTGGGCTCTTCCTTTACTTCCTCCTCAGCCTCGTCCTCCGCTTCCTCTTTTCCTTCCTTCGCGGCCTTTGCCTTTTCCTCGGCCTTTCTCTTTGCCGCCTCTTCCTTCCGCTTTTCATCCTCGGCGATCTCGGCGGCGCTCTTGATCTCATTCAGGAAAATGGGCGTGGCCATATAGCCGCAGTAACGCTCCAGCACCTGACGGGTGCGGAAGGTATCCAGAAATTCCTTTTCTTCTTCAAGGATGTGCAGCGTGATCAGCGTGCCGCGGCTTTCCCTCGCGCCGTCATCCATGGAAAAGCTCATGCCGTCCTCGCTCTCCCAGCGCACGGCCTTCGCGCCCTCCTGCCAGGAGAGGGTATCGATGGTCACCTTATCCGCGGCCATGAAGGCGGAATAGAAGCCCAGGCCGAAATGGCCGATGATGCCGCCCTTATCCTCGCCGGTATAGTTCTTGAGGAACTCCTCCGCGCCCGAAAAAGCCACCTGATTGATGTACTTTTCCACTTCGTCAGCGGTCATGCCGATGCCGTTATCCTCAAAGGAGATGGTGCCGTTCTCGCGGTCCACCGTCACATTGACGCGAAAATCCTCCTCGGTGCCGGGATGCAGCATTTTGTACTTTGTGATGGCGTCGCAGCCGTTGGATACCATTTCGCGGATAAAAATGTCCTTATCGGAATACAGCCAGCGCTTGATGACCGGCATGATATTTTGCGCGTGAATGGAAATATCACCGTTTTTCATTTAACAAAACCTCCGTACAGCAGATATTCAAGGGGGCGTTTTCCGCCTCTTGTATTATTATATCACGCTTTGCGGAAAATGCAACACAAAATTAGCACTCTCATATCGAGAGTGCTAAAACGCCGTTCCCGGCTGCTTTTTACCGTATATTGGTCACATAAACGCTTGTCACAGTACCGTAAAAATCGATATCCGCGCGGTAGTGCTGGCGGCTGCCCGCGGCATCGGTGCTTTCATAATCGGTTGAGATGCCGTTTTCCGTAACGGTGATCCGGTACGGGCCGTACACCTCCGCCTGCTCGATATCGCTCATCCACAGCACACCGCCGTTTGCGTTGATGGCCACGGGATGCGGCCCGTGCTTGCCCGCGATGTACAGCGTGCCGTCGCTGTCCGAGGCCTGGCATACGGAAATGCCCAGATCCAGCTTGCGGGAGGGCAGCACCCACAGGGTATCTCCGGTGAGCGGATCCGCCGCGAGCAGGCCCTCTCCCGCGTGATACAGGTACAGGATGGGCTTGCTTTCGGTGCCGCCCGAAAATACGCTGAGAGACTGTTCCCCGGATATCTGCGGGGCCGTCATCGTTTTTCCCCACAGCGGGAAATAATTCAGGTCATAGCCGCCGATGTAAAGCGTTTCACTGTCCTTATCCGTTTTGCGCACGGCAAACACATAGCTGGCGCTGTCGCCTGTGCCCAGATGCGCGTCCAGCTCCACCCTTCCGCCCGAGGAGATCTCCACATAGGAGAAGATGCCGTCCTTGCAGATATCGGGCATTTCTTCAGCGGGGGCGGTGATATCCGCCGGCAGAGTATCCTGAGAAGCATCCGCGGCCGGAGCGGCGGTACGCAGCGTCTGCTGGGCCTCCGCGTCCGCTTTTTCAAGGTATTCAGCCAGGATATAGCCTCTCTGGCCGTTGTACGCGCAGCTGATAAAGCCGTTATCCGCCTCCTCACATCCGGTCACCAGCGCCCCCGCGGGCACCTTGCAAAGCCGGTCTGAGGAGGTGGAAGCCTTTTTGCGCAGCGATACCCAGTCATCACAGCCGGTCACGCGCAGCGTGCCCAGCGTGCTGGTATCGATATACACCGTTTCATCCGACACGCTGCCGTACACAGGCAGGAGGTAGCGCGTGAGGATATAGCCCTGCTGCCCCTCATACACACAGCAGACAAATTCCTTATTGGCCTTTTCACACGCCGTCACATACGCCCCGGCCGGCACCTTGGCAAGGCGCGATGAGTTGGTTTTGGGCTGCGAGCGCAGCGATACCCAGTCGGTATCCGGTGTGACCTGCATGGTGGGCGTGATCTCGGCCGCCGCGAGGGCAAAGCCCTGAAGCAGCAGCATCACGCAAAGCATCAGCGCCGCAAGGCGCGCGTATTTTCGCATTGTACCCTCCCGGAGCAGAAAGCGGCACGGCAAAGCCGTCGTTCATTCCCGATTTTTCTCGGTTACAGGGGGCATTATACCATACTTGTTGCAAATTTGCTACGATTTTTGTTCAAAAGTGGAGAATGTTTACAAAATTTCGTTACATTTCAAGGCTTCGTTCCCTGCGGAGCCATGGATCAGGAAACCGTGTACAGCCCGGCTCAAAAGCCTTCGGCGTATCATCCGGAAGGCGAAGCATTCAATCAAGCCCGCACATTCCCGTCAGTGCCCGCAGTATCCACAGCAGATCCTCCCTCGGACGGGCAGGCACATAGCCGGTCATTTGCCGAACAGGTCGGCACGGGTGCCTGTACGCGATGCAGTTCCTTCCCATATTCCTTCGCCGAGCGACCCGGTATCACAAATTTCAAAATTTTCTATATGCCGGAAATGCGGATTTGTCACGAACAAATTTTTGCCGGATCATGTCCGGCAGCTGCGGAGCTTTGGCCGGGAAACACGATGCGGGAGCTGCGCCAAATCGGATAAATCCACTTGTACAGATGAAAAAAATATGCTATACTGTAAAAAAACAAAGAGAGAGGGAGCAGCATGACAGTTACATCCTATTTTCCGGAAATTTTCGTAAAGGATATCGATAAGGCAGCCGAATCCTATGTAAACGATCTTGGCTTTACTGTAAGGCATCGCCATATCAACGGTGAAAGCAAGTACTACACCCTGAAGAACGAATACGGCGACAGGATCGCGCTTGTATCCTTCCCCGATGATACCATTCCCGAGGGCTTCTATGCCATGCGCATGAATGTGCGTGACATCAACGAGGGCGTTGAGTATTTCCTGGTGAAGGGATACCGCAATCCCGGCAGCGTGCTGCGCGGCGGCAGGGCCGATATCCACGGCAAAGCCCGTTATGAAATGATGATCTCTCCCGAGGGCATCCGTGTGGATATCGTTGAGCATCTGAGAGACGCGGAAGAAAAGTAAATCTCGCCCGGCCCTGAAAAAGGCCGCAGGCCGCAAAAGGCTGCCGCGGAAAATGATCCGCAGCAGCCTTTTTTGCTGTAAAAAATAATGGAAATAATTCTTCCCGAACGCATCGGAATGTCACATCAGGCTGAAAAAAGCTTCCGGGACACATCGAAAAGCCATGGCCCGTTTATGCTTCCCGAGCCTGTTACAGCACAAGCGAATCCACACGCGGCAGCAGCCCGCTCAATTGCTTTGCGCAATACGCGGCAAACTCCCTGCCGTACCGCGTGCCGCCCAGACGGCGTATCGCCCGGCGCATCATGCGCGCGTAGCCGATCACGCGTGCTTTATCCAGCACCGCGCGGTACTCCTCCTCGGAATGCAGGCCGTAATATTCAAAGAAGATCGCCCGCATCAGCCGCACACACCGGTCATAGGGGATGCCCATGTAATTCGTCACCTCATCCGGGTCAAGCTCTCCGTAGCCCTGATAAGCCATATAGACGGACGCGAATTCAAACACGGGATGGCCCAGGCACAGCGTATCCATATCGATCAAAAGCGGCTCATTATTCATAAGCATCACATTGCGCAAATGAAAATCACCGTGCAGCAGATGGTGATCCTCCGGCACGGCCTCCGCCAGCGCGTACAGCCTGCCGTACTGCTCCTGCGGCAGATGATCCCTGAGAAATTCGATGCGGCTGAGGGTATCCGCGCGCTTATCGGGTATTTCACCGGGTGCAAGCTCAACGGAATGCATCTTTTTGAGCAGCTCCGCCTGCATATGGGCCAGCTCCTCCAGCCTGTCCGGTTCCTCGCGCAGCACGGAGGCCGCCGATCTCGCGTTCAGCAGTTCAAACACGGAGCCGTAGCACTCCCCCACGCGCACCACATCAAAGGGGATCGCGGTGGGGATGCCCATCACAAAGGCCTTGCGCGACAGCTCGCGCTCACGCTGAATATCCGGAAGGCTTTCCGCGTTCCGGTATACCTTGACGATCGTATCCCGGTCCAGGCGGTACACCAAGCCGTTTGAGCCGTGACCGATCACCTCACAGCCCTCCACGCTCAGCCTGCGGTATGCCTTTTCGATCGGTATGATCTCGGTAAAGCCGGAATACTCCATCACCTCATACACCTCTCTCGAGGCGTTTTTTATGCAAAAGGACGGATACTTCCTGCGCATTTCCAGTATCACGCGCAGGCCCGAGCTGGAAATGTACCGCATATTCTCCGCGTCCATCACCACCCTGCCGCGGGGGTACTCCGCGCACAGCGCCATCATCTCCCGCCTGAACACCTCGGAGCTTACCGAATCTATTCTTCCTTCCGGCTGAAGGGTAAGTGTGTTTTCATCAAGCGTATATTTCATTGAGTTCTCTCTCCCTGATGTTCCTTATCATATTCCCGCCGTTTCCGAACGGATCCCCGATCGACCTGCGTGTATCCTCTTCCTTCAGGCTTTCAGTCCGGATAACGGCGGTCAGCTCCTTTTCCCGGCAATGGCTGTTTCGGGATCTCATCGCCGGCAGCAGGATATGATCCATGCTGCGCCGGAAAAGACACATCTCAGCGCAAAGAAAAATTGCGCGGTATTTCCTATGGTTCTTCGTAATAATAAGAATAGTCGATGCCCTTCATGAATACCTCCCGGTCATCCGTGGCGTCCGTCAGGGCTCCTTCGATCAGTTCCCGGATCCTATCCGCGTTTACAACGCTTTCCCGCATCGCTTCCGGATAGTCATACTTATCGATCCTGCTCCAATCCACACATTGTCCCGGATTCTTTTTCAGGATCAGATCGAGCCAGATGCGTGTGCTTCTTCCGTTTCCCTCCATATAGGGATGAGCAATATTCATTTCAACATATTTCGCGACGATCTCCCGAACGCTGCTTTCCGGCATCCGCTCGATGGTTTTCAGGGAATCATCAAGGAATTATGCCGGAGCAAACATGAAGCCGCCTTTGCTGATATTCACCCTGCGGATCTGCCCGGCAAAATCATAAAGCCCGCCGAACAGGAAGCCGTGGATCTGCTGCATCCCTTTGACGATACCCGCCTCGATACTGTCAATAAAGGTGCTGCCGAAAAGCGAATAAGCCTTTTGCTTGCTTTTTCCGTCTACGGTATCATCGGCACGCGTAAACCACGAGATAAAATCCGCGCCCGGCCTTCCGGGAAATTCGGCTGCAAGCAGCAACACACCCTCCGCGTCCAGCGCGTCCGAACGGTATTTCTTTCCGTCCGCGGCGGTGATCTTCAGTTGGGTAGTGGCACTAACCAACTGACTGTTTTCTTTTCTGAGCCTGTTTTTTCAGGTATTTCCAGTAATTGCGGCATTTTTCATAGTTCGCTTCGCCGCGCAGCACACCGATGATCTCCGGCATGGTACGCCCTCATTTCCGTCCGGATTGATAACGGATGAAAATTTCTGTCTTGGCTGTATTCGTATTGCATCGGACGGGCAGCGATTATGCCAGGAAACCCGGAAGCAGTACCATCACAAAGGGTGCTGAATCTGCCCGGAGCAGTAACGATCCGGCATGATGATCACTCCTTTATCGTCAAGCCCCCGGCGCGATGGGCCGGGAAGCGTGTCACTGCTGATAAAAGTATACCATAAACGCGGTGTTTTTCAAATACCGCGGGCGCTTTTTGAGAAAAAGGCGCGAAAAAGCAAAAGCGGGGCAAAAGCCGCCCCGCCTGTCCGCAGAATTATGAGACCGCACCCGAAGCGAAAGCACGCGGCGGTCTCCTTCCCCGGGGAGCATCTTTGCCGCCGCGCATCCTTCCCTGTCGGGCACGCGCTTATTCCAGCGCGGCGCCCAGCTGCTTCACCGTATCCGCAAACACGCGCATCGCGCTGTCCACGGTCTCCTTCTTTTCCATATCCACGCCCGCCCAGCGCAGCGCCTCAAGGGGCGGCACGCTGCCGCCCGCGGAAAGGAAGCGCCGGTAATCCTTCACGGCGCTTTCGCCCTCGCGCAGGATCCGGTCCGCGATGGCGACCGCCGCGGAAAAGCCGGTCGCGTACTTGTACACATAGAAGCTTGTGTAGAAGTGCGGGATGCGCATCCATTCCGCACCGATCAGCTCATTCACCACGCAGCCGCCGCCGTAATACAGCCCGTTCAGCGCGAGGTATTCCGCCGTCATGCTGTCCGCCGTAAGCGGCTCGCCCTTTTCCGCCATCTCGTGCACCCGCTTCTCAAAGGCCGCAAACATCGTCTGGCGGAACAAAGTTGTGCGGAATGACTCCAGCAGCTGGTTGCACAGGAAGGCGGTGGCCGCCTTATCTCCGGCGTACTTTTTCATAAGATGGCGCAGCATCAGCACCTCGTTGCAGGTGCTGGCCACCTCGGCCACAAACAGGCTGTAACCCGCCTTGGCAAAGGGCTGGGCGCCGTTGCTGAAATAGGAATG
This sequence comes from uncultured Clostridia bacterium, assembly GCA_937886445.1. Lineage (GTDB taxonomy): Bacteria > Bacillota > Clostridia > Christensenellales > Aristaeellaceae > ZC3RG03. Next base: position 9,278 of record CALGBY010000074.1, read on the forward strand.
CATGGCATGTCCCAGCTCATGCGCGAGCGTCATGCAGCCGTTCAGGTCATCGGTATGGTTGAGCAGCACATAGGGATGGGTGTCATAGCAGCCCCAGGAATAAGCGCCGGAACGCTTGTTTTTGTTTTCATACACATCCGCCCAGCCGGCGTGCCTTGCCGCGCGCAGCACGGATACATAATCCTCTCCCAGCGGGCGGAGCGCCTCCAGCACCAGATCGTAGGCTTCCTCAAAGGAAAGCTTCATATCAAAGCTATCCGCGATGGGCACATACAGGTCATACATGTGAAGCTCATCCACGCCGAGACGCTTTTTGCGGATGTTCAGATATTCCGTCAGCGCGGGAAGCGTACCCTTTACGCTTTCCAGCAGGTTTTCATAAACGTTTACCGGCACCTCATCGGGATAAAGCGACGCTTCCAGGCATGAGGGGAATTTTCTTGCCCGCGCGATGAACAGATCTCCCTTCACGGCGGAAGAATACAGCACGGAGACCGTTGAAGAAAAGCTTTTGAAGGCGTTCATCATGCCCTCAAACGCGCTCCTTCTCACTTCCCTGTCCCTGCTGCGCAGCCGGATGCCGTAGGTGGCCTGCGTAAGCTTTTCCGTGCTGCCGTCGGCGTTTTTCACCTCCGGCATCGGCAGGTCCACATTGTTCAGCATGCCGAAGGCATCCGCCGGGCCGGAGAGCACATCCTGCGCCATGCTGAGCAGCTTTTCCTGCTCACCGGGCAGTACATGGGGCTTTTCGCGCAGCACGCCGCGCAGGAAGGTATCATAATCCTTCATGGAAGGGTCCTTCATCAGATCTTTCAGCGCGCCCTCATCCATCGAGAGCAATTCCGGCGTAAGGAAGGCGCAGGCGGTCTCGGAGCGCACCGAAAGCCCCTGCGCGCGCTGGAACAGCTGCTGATATTCCGCTTTTCCGGCGTCCACATCCCGGCGCATGGAGGAATAGACATACAGCTTTTCAACCGTTTCCTTCAGTTCAAAATACGCTTTCACGATGCCCGCGGGGTTTTCGCTCACATGCCCCTCATACGCGGCAAAGGCGGCGATGCCCGCCCCGGCTTTTGCAAAATCCGCTTCAAACGCGTCCTGTGACGCGTACATATCCTCCAGCCTCCACTGATACCGGCTGTCCATATCTTCTCTTTTTTTCAGCTCCGGCATGGTCACGCCTCCCTGTCATTCAATATTTTACACACCGGTCCGGTGAGGCGGGCCCGTACGCGGGCGGCCCTGACGGATCGGTCAATATCGCATCAGCCTATTATAGCACAGTTTTCGCGCCGGTAAAACGGAAAATGAAAACGGCGGCTGCCGCAAAACGCAAAGCACGGCAGCCGTCCGATCCTGTTTTCAGCACTCCAGCGCCGCATTTACGGCCTGCAGCTGTTTTTCCACGCTGGCCAGCCCCGGCCCGCCCTCGCTGAGGCGGCGGTTCACACAGTTTTCCAGATCGACCGCGTCATATACATCCTCACCGATCAGCTCCGAAAGCTGCCGGTATTTTTCAAGCGGCAGGTTTTCCAGCACATACCCCTCCTGCATGCACAGTTTCACCGTCTGCCCGCTGATCTTGTAGGCGGAGCGGAAGGGCAGGCCTTTGCGCACAAGATAATCCGCCAGATCGGTAGCGTTGATAAAGCCGCCGCCGGCCGCCCTGCGCATATTGTCCGGGCAGGCCTTCAGCGTGCCGATCACGCCGGCAAAGATATCCAGACAGGCCTTTACCGTGTCGCAGGCGTCAAACACGCATTCCTTATCCTCCTGCATATCCTTGTTGTAGGCAAGCGGCAGGCCCTTGAGGGCGGTAAGAAGGGTGATGAGATCGCCGTACACACGCCCCGTTTTGCCGCGCACCAGCTCCGCCATATCGGGATTGCGCTTCTGCGGCATGATGGAGGAGCCTGTGGTGTAGGCGTCATCCAGCTGCACGAACCGGAATTCCCAGCTGCTCCACAGGATCACCTCCTCCGAGAAACGGGAAAGGTGCATCATCAGGATGGAAAGATCGCTCATCAGCTCGGCGGCAAAATCGCGGTCGCTCACGCCGTCCAGGCTGTTGGGGCACACGCCGTCAAAGCCCAGCTGCTGCGCTTCAAACGCGCGGTCGGTATCATAGGTGGTGCCGGCCAGCGCGCAGCAGCCGATGGGCGACAGGTTCATGCGCCGTTTGCAGTCCGCAAGGCGGTCCAGATCCCTCAGCAGCATAAAGGCATAGGCCAGCAGATGGTGGCCGAAGGTGATGGGCTGGGCACGCTGCAGGTGCGTATAGCCCGGGCAGATCACGCCCTTATATTCCTCCGCCCTGTCCGCGATCACCCGGATCAGCTTTTTGGCTTTTTCGCGGATCGCTTCGATCTCGTCCCGCAGATACAGGCGGATATCCAGCGCCACCTGATCGTTGCGGCTTCTCGCGGTGTGCAGCTTTTTGCCCACATCGCCCAGGCGCTCCGTGAGCACCTGCTCCACAAACATGTGGATATCCTCCGCGTTCTCGTCGATCAAAAGCGTGCCGGCGGTCAGGTCCTCCAGTATGCCGGCCAGCCCGTCCGCAAGCTGCTCCGCCTCATTTTCGGTGATAATGCCCTGTTTGGCCAGCATACGCGCGTGCGCGATGCTGCCTGTGATATCCTGCTTTGCCATGCGGCAGTCAAAGCGGATGGACGCGTTGAAATCATCCGCTGCCTTGTTTGTATCGGCGCTGGTCACGCCTTCCCACATTTTTGCCATAACTTATAGCCTTCCCTCCGGAAAATGCACCGATGTCTGTTTGGAAATGGGTCGTACACTATTTCCAAACTTATGTCCCGCCCTCCGGAATAGCTCCGATGGGCTGTTTGAAAAATGGCCGAACACATTTTTCAAACTTATGTCCCGCCCTCCAGAATAGCACCGATGGGCTGTTTGAAAAATGGCCGAACACATTTTCCAAACTTACTCCAAATCCTGTTCGTTCCGCCCGCCGGATATCGCCGCCTGTTTGTGAAGGCGCGACATCCAAAAAGGGGCATCGGGGGACCGCAGTCCCCCGATCATGCGCCCTGCCGGACGTCTGCCGGCCGGCAAGACCGGTAATCAGTTTTCTTCCTTCGCGATAGAAGCGTCCACCATGGCCTGTACCTTGATGGGCAGGCCGTACAGGGTGATAAAGCCGGCGGAATCCTTCTGATTGTAATCCGAAGCGCCGAAGGTGGCGATGTTCTCGCTGTACAGGCTGTACTTGCTCCACACGCCCGCCTTGATGATATTGCCCTTATACAGCTTCAGCTTCACCTTGCCGGTCACCTTTTCCTGTGTTTTGGTCACGAAGGCGGAAAGCGCCTCGCGCAACGGGGTGAACCACTGGCCGTTATACACCAGTTCCGCGAAGGTGACGGAAAGACGGGTCTTCTCATGCATGGTCATCTTATCCAGCGTGATGCTCTCCAGCGTTTCGTGGGCCTTGTAAAGGATGGTTCCGCCCGGCGTTTCGTATACGCCGCGGCACTTCATGCCCACAAGACGGTTTTCAACGATATCGATGATGCCGATGCCGTTTTTGCCGCCCAGCTCGTTCAGCTTCAGGATGATCTCCTTGGCGCTCAGCTTTTCATCGTTCAGCGCTACGGGCACGCCCTTTTCAAAGTCCAGCGTGATGTAGGTGGGCTCATCGGGCGCGTCGATGGGGCTTACGCCCATTTCAAGGAAGCCGGGCTTTTCGTACTGCGGCTCGTTGCCGGTATCCTCCAGGTCCATTCCCTCATGGGAAAGGTGCCACAGGTTTTTATCCTTGGAATAGTTGGTCTCACGGTTGATGCGCAGAGGGATGTTGTGCGCCTCGGCGTAATCGATCTCCTCATCGCGGCTCTTGATATCCCACTCACGCCAGGGGGCGATGATGGGCATATCGGGGGCAAAATGCTTGATGGCCAGCTCAAAGCGCACCTGATCGTTTCCCTTGCCGGTGCAGCCGTGGCAGATGGCATCGGCGCCTTCCTTGAGCGCGATCTCGGCCAGACCCTTGGCGATGCAGGGACGGGCATGGCTGGTGCCCAGCAGATAATCCTCATACACGGCGCCCGCCTGCATGGTGGGGATGATGTATTCATCCACATATTCATCCGTCAGGTCCAGAATATACAGCTTGCTGGCGCCGGTCTTGAGCGCCTTTTCCTCAAGGCCCTCCAGCTCGTCCGCCTGGCCCACATTGCCGGAAACGGCGATCACTTCGCAGTTATTGTAGTTTTCCTTCAGCCAGGGAATGATGATGCTGGTATCCAGACCGCCGGAATACGCGAGAACGACCTTTTTGATATCCTTCTTATCCATTTTCTATCCCTCCGGAACGCCGTTTCGCGGCGTTTTGATTGCTTCTGTGCTGTGCGTTTTGCATAACACGTGCATATTATAAGCAGTATCCCGCCCGTTGTCAACCCCTTTTTTGCAATTTTATGCATAATTATTGATTATTTATACATTTGTATTCAACAGGATCCCACGCCGTGCTTGATTTTGTCATACAGCGGATATATAATAACATTACAGAGAGGACTGTGTACCCGTACCGGGCGCTGTACACTTCATGAAGCATACAGTTTGCCGGAGCATAAGCAGTATCGCCGGACAGGGTTCGTGTGACCGGCCTTACCGGAAACTGATATCAGAAAGAATATTAACTGATCGGAGTACTATTGCCGTAATGGATGACATTGATATTAAAAAACAAAAGATATTTGAAGAGTATCGCAGAAAAAAGCTGCCGGCTGCTATCATCAATAAAGCATATGTGTATGTAAACGAGCACTTTTACGGTTATCATAAATGTCATGTGCTCACAGATCTGTTGTACCGCAAAAATCTTCTCTCAGCCGAAAAGATGCTGAAAAATTGCCTAAAAGCACATTCCCCTGATCAGGAAGAGCGCTTCCATATATATTGCATTTTAGGAAGGATCAATGCGGAAAAATACCGCCATGCGCAGTCCATAGAATACTATGAGAAAGCTTCTCAAATTAAGAACGATTCTGCAGAAGTGCTTTGTATGTTATCATACGAATACATATTGGTGCATGATTACCCGAAAGCGCTTATGTATATGAACATGCTCTCTGATGTACTTCACTTGGGACCGGACATGGCAGAGAATCTGGATATAATAAGTGATGAATGTCCATTCCCCAGGTTTCCGTACTATCAGCTGTACACATATATTTCATCCTTTATTCAGCCCGGAAAAGCCGCTGAGCTTTCAGACCGAATAATCAGCTTAACAATAAATACAGACGAACCCCTTTTTCCGTCAGAAGAGATCATTCTCCTGTGCCTTCATCAAGGTAAAGATTATGTGAAGCATCTGGATCTATTGTTCAAGCAAACGGCGGATGACCCGGCGGCTAAAAATGCATATGTAATGAGCGCGATATACTATATGCTTACTGATATCGGAAAAGGAGACGAAAAGCTGCGGGATTACAGAAAAACAGCCGCCGGATATATCACAAAACGAGACCGGCTTGCATTCTGCCTGAAGCGTATTCACTGCAAAAGCAGTATGGATACAGTGATAAAATACCGGCTGTATGTCATTTCCAATGAACCGCATTTTGTTGATAAAGAGGCGCGGTAAAATGATCCGCCCGAAAAGGAGAAGAACATGAGAAGACGCGACAGAGAAGTAACGGAAGAAAGCGAGATCCTGCACATCCTTGATACGGCAAAAACGCTGCATCTGGGGCTGGTGGAAGACGGAAAGCCCTACATTGTGGCGCTGGCCTACGGCTACGCGTTTGAAAACGGACATCTTGTATTTTACGCGCACGGCGCCACGGAGGGCCGCAAGCTGGATGTGATACGCAAATACCCGGCATGCTGCGCTCAGCTTGAGTGTGATATCGCTCCCTTTCAGGGAAGGCTGGCCTGCCAGTACGGCGTAAGCTATTATTCCCTTGAGGGCTTCGGCACCGCCGCCGTTGTGGAAAAGCCCGAAGAAAAAATGCGCGCGCTGTCGCTGTTGATGAAAACGCAGACCGGGAAGGACTTTGACTTCAACGAGAAGCTGGTTTCCGCGGTAAGCGTGATCAGGATCGACTGCGAATACTACACCGCCAAGCACCGCCCGCTGCCGCCCCGGGATATTCAGGCATAACCATGCTGATCGGCATTCAGGATGATTTTGACCCTGTCCGGATCGAAAAAAGCGGCCAGTGCTTCCGGGCGCAAACGAAGGAAAACGGCGCCGTACGCTTTATTACGGGCAAAAGCGTGCTGCATGTAAAAAGCGCCGGGCAGCACCGCTTTGATGTTTCCTGCGAAAGAGACGAATGGGACAGGGTGTGGCATCCCTATTTTGACCTGAGCTTTTGCTGCCGCGGGGCGCGGGAAGCGCTGCCGGAGGGCTTTTTCAAAACCGCCGCCGCGGAGGGCGCGGGCATACGCATCCTGCGGCAGGAGCCCTTTGAGACCCTTGTTTCCTTTATCATCTCCCAGCGGAAAAGCATTCCCGCCATCCGGGGCGCCGTTGAAACGCTGTGCCGGCGTTTCGGCGAAAGGATAGAGGGAGAAGCGCTTTTTGCTTTTCCGTCCCCGGCCGCGCTGGCAAACGCCTCTGAAAGCGAGCTGGCCGCCTGCGGCCTGGGCTACCGCCGGCCTTATGTTGAGGACGCGGCCAAAAGGGTGTACACCGGTGAAACGGACCTTTCCGCCCTCTGCGCCCTTGATGACGCGGCGCTGACCGCCGCGCTGATGCGGATAAAGGGCGTGGGCATCAAGGTGGCGGGCTGCACGGCGCTTTTCGCCTACGCGAGAAAGGGGATCGCCCCGGTGGATACATGGATCAATAAGATCATAGAGCAGAAGTACAGCGGGCGCGAGCCCTTTTCCGCCTTCGGGAATATCGCCGGTCTGCTTCAGCAGTACGCGTTCTTCTACGCGCAGAACCACAAGGAGGAATTCCGATAAGGCAATACCGTTTTTCGGAAAACCAATAAAAGAGAGACCATCGCGGATCATTGATATCCGCGGCAGTCTCTCTTTTTTGATCACTGTTATCTGTCTCCGGCCGGGCGCGCTTCAGCACGGCGGGCCGCTTTCCCAAAAGGCCCGTTCAGGGCATTCCGGGAAGGGCGGCACCTGATCCGTTTTCAGCCGCGGCCGGAGCGGTCAGCCTTACAGGCCCATGTAACGGTTGTAGGCAGCCTGATACACAGCCAGAACATCATTGATGCCCCTGTTGATCACTTCAGCCGCAAAGGCGTCGAAGTTTTCGATGGGTTCCTTGCCCATGATGAACTTGTCGATCATTTCGTTCACATAGGTCTCGATATCGATGTACTTGGCGCGGATCACATCCTGCTCGTCGTCGGTGAAGGCCAGCGTCGGGAAGGCGGGTCCGATATGGTTCTCCTGCTCATACATATCGCGGGTGCGGTTCACTTCGTCGGAGACCTGAGCGCGCTCGTAGCGGGCATCCTGACGCAGGGTGAACAGGCTCTGAACACCGTACTGACGCAGAGCATCCTGAGCGCTCAGGCCATCGGGGTTGTTCATGATCAGATCGGTGTAGTAGGGCTCGCCGTTCTCATCGAAATCATAGGTCTCGCCCAGATAACCGAAGTTGAGCAGCATCATGCCTTCCTCGCTGTAGGCATAGTCAAACAGCTTCATGGCGGCCTTGATCTGTTCCTCAGAAGCGCCTACGAAGATCGCGGCGTTCCAGTCCTCATCCACGGTGAGGGGCTGCAGCTGGTCGCGGGTCTGAGCGATGCCGGTGGGGCCTTCCATGGGAGGCACGCCCACGATGTGCACGGTGCTGTCGCTGCCCTTGAACAGGTTGGTCACGTTGTCAATATAGGCGCTCCAGTCATAGCCCATGAACACGCGCTCGTCGGCGCCGTTGGTCCAGCGGCTGTACCAGTCGTTCTTGCTCAGCGTCATGTACTCCTGGTCGATCAGGCCCTCGGTGTAGCACTTGCTCAGCCAGGTAAGCGCTTCCTTCATGCGGGGATCGATGGCGCCGTACTTTACAACATCATCCTCAGCAAAGAAGAATTCCTCAATGCCGAAGCTGTGCACGAAGGGCATCAGGTTGGCACGGTTGTTGTCGCCCTGCTTGCGCACGGAGAAGGGGATCTCATCGGCAATGCCGTTGCCGTTGGGGTCGCCTTCCTTGATGGCCTTCCATACATTGTAAAGGTCTTCCATGGTCTTGGGCGCTTCCAGCTTGAGAGCGTCCATCCAGTCCTGACGGTAGAACCACAGCTTGCCGCACTGGATGGCAGTGCGCTGCGCGATGAAGCGGATGTGGCCCTCGCTGTCCTGAACGCGGCGGCGGATGTCGGGATCAGAATACACAGCGTACAGGTTGGGAGTATCCTCGGGGGTGATATAATCATCCAGGATGACCCAGGCGTCCTTGTAGTCCAGCAGTCTGTTGGCCTTGTACTGCACAACGGTGTCGATATTGCCGCTGGCGATCATGCCGGCATACTTTTCTTCCAGGTTCTCGGTGGGAGCGGATGTGATCTTGATGTTGATGCCAAGCACTTCCTGCAGCGTCTCAGCCGTACGCAGGCCGTCACGGAACGGCATGTTGGAACGGTCGGAACCCCACATGGTGATGGTCACCTTGTCTTCCGCTGACGCGAACGCCAGAGGAAGCATGGCCAGCACGAGCAGCGCACAAAGGATACGGGTAAGTTTCTTCATGGGTCTACCTCCTTGAATTTATCTAATCCGCATTCCGCGGATGATATACATATTTTTGCCCGGCCTCCGGATGAGGCACCGGCGGGGCGTTTCAAAATGATCCGTTTACATTTACAGGCTTATTCCTTCACGCTTCCCACCAGCACGCCCTTTACAAAGTAGCGCTGCACAAAGGGATACACGCAGAGCATGGGCAGCATGGCCACAACGATGGTGGCGTACTTGATACCCTCCGCCATGTTGGAATCGGCCGCGGAGGTGGAGTTTTCAACGATCTGGCTTTCAAGCACCACCTGGCGAAGGATGATCTGCATGGGGAATTTTGTGGGCGTGCTCAGGTACAGCATGGCATTGAAATATTCGTTCCAGTGCGTTACCGCGTAGAACATGCCGATGGTCATCAGGCTGGCAAGGCTGAGGGGCAGCACGATCCTGAACAGGATGCCGAAATCGCTGCAGCCGTCCAGCTCGGCGGCCTCGGTGAGGCTGTCCGGGATGTTGCGGAAGAAGGTGCGCATCAGTATCATGTTATAGGTGCTCACCGCGCCGGGGCAAAGCACCGCCCAGATGGTATCCAGCATGCCCAGATCCTTGATCACCAGGAAGGTGGGGATCATTCCGCCGGAAAAGAACATGGTAAAGGTGCACATCAGCGTAAGGAAGCGGCGGCCGGGCATCTTTTTCTGGCAAAGCGCCCATGCTCCGAACACGGTAAGTATCATGTTCAGCGCCGTGCCCGCCACCGTGTACAGAACGGTGTTGGCATAGCTGACAAGCATATTGGGGTAGGCAAATACCTTGCCGAACGCTTTGAAATGCACATCGATGGGCCACAGGACCACACGCCCCTGCAGCAGCGCCTGCTCCGATGACACGGAAGCGGAGATCACGTACACCACCGGGTACAGCATCAGCGCGCAGATAACGATGAGCAGGAACGCGTTGAACTTCAGGAACGCGCGGCGGGCAAGCGATTCGCGGATATGATTGCCGGAAGCCCGGACAGCATGAATTTCTTTCTGCATATTCCGTCTCCCTCCTCACCAAAGGCTTGTATCGGAGAAGCGTCTGGAACAGTAATTCGCTCCCACAACAAGCACAAAGCCGATCACGCTCTGGAAAATGCCCACGGCGGTGGCGTAGCTGTAATCGCCCTCCTTGATACCGCGGCGGTATACATAGGTGCCGATCACATCGGAGGTCTCCAGGTTGGCATTGTTCTGCAAAAGCAGGATGTTTTCGTATCCGGCGTCCAGCATATGACCCATGCGCATGATCACCAGCACCACAATGGTGGGGATCAGGCCCGGCAGGGTGATATGCCACATCTTGCGCAGATATCCGCCGCCGTCCACCGTGCAGGCCTCATAGAGCTCGGCATTGATGCCGCTGATGGCGGCCAGGAAGATGATGGAGTTCCATCCCACGCTCTTCCAGAGGTTCATCACGGTGTAGATGCCGCGGAAGGATTCCGCCTGCGTCATAAAGTAGACCGGCGTTCCGCCCAGCGCCTTGATAAACTCGTTCACGATGCCGTTGCCGGGGCTCAGGAACTGCACCACCATGCTGGCCAGCACCACGGAAGAGATAAAGTAGGGCATGTAGGTGATGGTCTGCGTTACCTTTTTGAACCTCTGCTGGCGCACCTCATTGAGGAGCAGGGCCAGCACGATGGCGGCCGGGAAATTGAACACCAGGTCATACAGGTTGATCAGAAGCGTATTGCGGAGCAGACGGCCGAAATAGATGGAATCAAAAAACTGCTCAAAATACTTGAAGCCTACATCGGGGCTTCTGTCGTAACCCAAAAAGATATTATAGCGCTTGAAGGCGATCGCAAGGCCGCCCATCGGCGCGTAGCGCATAAAGATATAGTATGCCATGACCGGCAAAAACATGAGATACAGATATTTGGCTGACCAGATCCGCTTAAGCAGCGTATGTTTTTTATGAGTGCGTCGCATATATGCCTCCTGACAAGCATCTGAACACAGTATAGCGTGTTTATGACAAAATTGTCAATTGATTTTTCGAAAATGTGAAATTAGAGCAAAAAATAATGAAATTTTGCCTGCCCGAACGCAAAAAAGGAGGCTTCGCGAGAAGCCTCCGTCACTGTCGTATTCAGTTGCCGAACAGATCGAAAAACTCGGGGCAGGACCAGGTGCCGCAGCCCATCACTCTGGAGCCGGAAACAAACAATTGCAGCGTAACGCCGTTATCCATTTCGCAAAGCAGCGTCTGCGAGGAAGAGGAGGTGCCGTTTCCCGAAAACACGGCGCAGCCAAGCAGGGTGCGCCAGGCCTCCCGCGCGGCGCTGCCGGTCAATTCTCCCGTTCCGCTCAGCGCAAGGCGCACCGGGCTGCCCTTCAGGGTATCCGCCAGCGTTTCGCTGCCCAGAATGCCGTTCCCGTTCAGCGATACGCGCTGGAACACGCGCAGCCTGCCGCCCATTTCGCACATCACGGCGGTATTCTGCATGCCCTTCACGCCGTACACCGCCGCGCCGTCCTCAAGGCAGTTGGTATACACGCCGAAGCTCGCGGGCAGCGCCGAATCAAAGCGGGCATTGCCCAGCGCCTCGCCCTTCAGGGAGGCGCTCACCGAGGAGGGAGAGGTGAGCAGGCAGTAATACTGCCCGTTCACGGCGATGAGCGAATTGCGGTCCCACAGGCTGCGGAAGGCGGGCGCGGAGCCGTTTTTGATCTCCACATTGCCGCGCACCTCGGCCTTTTCCTCACTGCCCTCCGGCATGGGGATGCTGCCCGCCGCCACAGTGCTGATCCTGCGGATCATTTCCTGCGGCGAAAGGTTTTCCTCATCATATTCCGCCGCCATCAACAGCGGCGCGCCCGTATCGTTTTGTACCTTTGTGCCGGAACCGCCCCTTGAGAGGGTGAAGGTGCATACCGCGGCCACCACCAGCACACCGGCGGTCACCGTGGCCGCCAGGCGCGCCTTTCCCGCGAGGAAGGAGGGCTTTCTTTTCCCCTCCGCCCGCTCAAGCACGCTGTTTTTCAGCGACTGTGCCGCGTGCAGGCCGCCAAACGCCTCATCCGCGATGCCGGACAGGGCTTCCAGCTTCTTTTCCGTATCCTTCATCACGCTTCACCTTCCTTCAGTATCTGTTCCAGCTTTTGTCTTGCTCTGCTCAGCCTGCTGGACACCGTTCCGGGCGGAACGGAGAGCATCGCGGCGATCTCCTCCACGCCGTAGCCCTGCCAGTAGTGCAGTATCACCGTTTCGCGGAAAGCCGCCGGCAGCGAATGCACCGCCCGCAGAAGCTCCGCGTTTTCAAGATGTTTTTCGGGGCTTTCCGGATCGGGGATCAGCTCCAATTGCGGGCTGCCCAGCACCACGCGCTTCACCCAGCTCTGCCGCCAGATATCGCGGCAGCGGTTGACCGCCACGGTGAGCAGCCACGCCTTTTCCCTGCCCGGCTCCAAATCGGGATTCGCGCAAAGCAGCTTGACAAACACATCCTGCGTCACATCCTCAGCCTTTTGCCGGTCCGCCAGATAAAAGTAGCTGACGCGCAGCACATCATCGGCATACCGGGCGTAGAGCTGTTCAAACAGCGTGCTGTCCATCTTCTCCCGCGGGGCAGACCTGCGCCTCTCACTCATTCAACGAATCTTCCCTTCGTTCTGTTGCATATCAATCACCGTTTTTGGAAAAAATTTGTTCTTTTCCCTTTTGTGAAGGCACATCCTGTCCCTTCACGGTTTGATTATATATCATATCACTTTCCGGCGCAACACTAACCCCGCGCGAACGGACGAAAAGGACGAAAAAGAGCCTTGGGGAACTGCCTTTTCGTGCCGAAAAGGCGCTTCCCGAACCCTTTCGGAAAGGGCGGTTTGGGAAATATCATAATTTATCGAAAATACAATCGGCGCATGGTGATTAAGCTCATCATGCGCCGTACGTTATTCAGTTAATCCAAGAAAGATCGCACACCGGGGACGAGGGGATATATCCCCTTGTCGGGTGTGGGATGAAATCCCACGAAGGGGCGGAGCCCCATGTAGGACCCGCGAAATGGGTTATTCCGGTTTCACCCAACTGCATAAGGGGCATTTCATACGACCGCCTATTTCGACTAAAATATGACTTTCATTTTTCGTGTTTTCAAAAGCATAACCACATTTTTTGCATTCATATCCCGAAACTTTATCGTGAAAACCAGATGCAGAAGAATGCATGCGGTAATAAACAGGTAAGGCGTTCAGCTCGTGCGATTCGTTTTCCTTAACAGTCTTTTCATAACCGCATACGGAGCATTGATAGTGTGCCATGCGGGAATGGACTTCGTCGTCCATTTTCTGCCAGCTTGGATCAGAGAGCAGCTTCAGATCATGCTCTTCACGCTTGTAGGTTATGATGCCACACTTTGTGCATTTCATTTTTGTCAGATGCGTGAGCCCGTTCTGCTGATCGGTCACAAGCGCACATTCAAATACATGATCGCAGCCCGTGCTCTTCAGGTATCCGCATTCTTTGCAGCGCAGGCCAGAGAATACATGTTCATATTCAAATCTGTAATCCACTTTTTCATATCCGCAGACGGAACATTTTTTAATATTCATGCAGATATGTTTTTCGTCGGTGAACTGGAAACAATATTGGTCTTTCCGGTCCATCAAATGACCTCCAAAGTATGGGTTTGCAAGCTGTTTCCCGCATTTTACGCATTCGCCTTCAATGCAATGCCCATCATTTGTATAGTAGAGTACCTGCCGGTAGTGATGCTCACAGCCTTCCTTCAAAAATCCGCATGCCGTGCATTTCATCGTGATTGGATCAAACATATGCACATTCATCCTGTCGTAAACCAAATAATCCGTCGAACATCCGGGATACGAACAGCGATATTCAGGAACATGCAATACATCATCAACCTGAATCCATCTGTTTGGCGTGTAATGAGGCATGTGATCGCCATCATGGACCGATGACTGCTTGCATTTTGTGCAATAATGTGCAGAGCAAAAATCATGTTTCTCGATGAAGGATTTACCGTCTGGCTGACGGATGCCGCACTTTGAGCACGTTTTGTAAACAATATGATTGTCCATCCCATTTGATACATAGAAAAAACTGTCGAACTGATGCGCGACGAGGTCAAGCTTATATTCAAGCCCGCACATGTTGCAGCGCACAGTCTCCTGATCCTGCACGTCGGATACGCTCTTCCAGCTGATGTGCATCAGCTTGTGCTCGGCGCGTTTTTCCACAAGCTGCCCGCACACAGTGCATTTGAGCACATCAATATGCAATGATGTGTCGCCGTCATTTTTATACGAGTCGTGTACGAGCTCGTGCGGACAGTCCGCTTCAAACTGCTGACCGCAAACCGTGCATTCAAGAATTTCCGCGTGATTTTCCATGTCGCCGGTTGCCTTGAACGAGATATGTTTTCCGGCGTCATGCGGCTGCCATATCTCTTTTTTCGCGCCGCATACAGTGCACTTCATTACCTCGATATGGCCCTCTTCGCCACCGTCCGTATCATCCTTCCTGTACGAATCGTGCACCCATGTGTGCGCCTGCTGCTGCGGAACCCAGAACCCGCAGTCATCACACCTCACCAGGCGGCTATGGGTGTCGGGATCTCCGTCATCCGTATAGGGCCT
>CALGBY010000075.1 GCA_937886445.1 uncultured Clostridia bacterium
TTGCAGCAAAATCCAATGCGTCAGGAGGAGTTCCCATGGAAGAGATTATACACCTGAATGAGCCGGAAATAAAGAGGCAATTTGAGGTCTGTTGCGGGAAAAAGCAGAAGAAACGCTGAATGCAGCGGAACGAGAGGAAAAGCCTGACCGCAGGGAAAACCGGGATGCCTGTTCATCCTGCTCTATACCCGATTTCTACCGGGAAATGCCGTCCGGTTTGAAGGGTATCGTTCAGCCGGCGGATGACGCCGGCAGCAGCCATACTCATCAGGAAAATGGATCATCTCCCGCTGCCATAAACGGAACGGGCAGCATTTTCCGGGTGAAGTAAGGGTTGCCGGGAAAAGAGAAGAATGGTAAAATGCCGGGTGGGAAGGTATCCCATCCGGTGGTTTTTCTTTGAGCGACAAACAGAAATATGATGGCTTATTGCACGGAGGGCGTTCGAATGATCAGGATCTTCAGTGAACAGGACAGGCAGAAAGCGTTTGAGTACATTCTGTCTGCTGCACAGTCATGTGACAAAATCATTTCTTTGGTTCAGGTGGGTTCCGGCGCGATCGGATATCATGACGCAAGGTCAGACCTTGATTTTGTGGTTGCGATGGATTCAAACGATTCCATGCTATCGGTGATGGACTATATTCACCGGAAGATCGCAGAAAAATATGAAATATTCTACTTCAAGCAGGTTGAAGCAAGTCATCTCCAAGTTTATTTATTGTCCGATCTTTTGGAGATCGATATCGGGTATGGCGGATATGAAAACGCCGCTGCCAGAAAACCCGCGTTCAAGGTTCTGTATGACAAATCAGGCATTGTCGAAGAAAAGATGATTCAGTCAAGAAAATGGATGGACGATGCGCTGTTTACCGATAAACAAAAGAATGATCTTGCGCTTGCCTGTGATACTGTCTGGGCCCATCTGATGCATGCGGCGGTTGCTATCAGGCGCGGTAACTGTTTCCGTGCAGTCGGAGAACTTGAATATGTCAGAAAGATATATATTGATCTGTTAGGCGACCGCTACAGATTGGAAAGCGCCATGAACCGTGAAATTGACAGATTACCGGAGCATGAAAAAGCATCCATAAGGAGTACCTTTGTTACAGGCGAAAGCAGCGAGGAATTATGGTCAGGCCTTTTGAATTTGACCCGGCTTATCTATCAGGAGCTTGCGGGAAATAAGGTACCGATAACATCGGAAATGCTTATGGATTATTATCAGGATCTTTACCCGGGTGTGTTTCTGAAATGAGGAATGTGCCGTTTCAGGCAGGTTTTCCGTCCATTCAATGCGAAAAGCCGAAGGCTTACCGGAGGCAAATCGAGGTTCGACAACGCAGAAACGACTGAACAGATGCTGATAATACATCGTTTTGAATTCATAAAACACTGCTCGAAGAAAGGGGCATGACTCCGGAGCAGCCGGAAGCAGAATATCAAAATCACGGGGCAATTGATACAAAATAAAGTAATACACCCCGGAAGCCGGAACCGTTATTTGCGGGTATCAAGCCGCGGAGGATCGGCTCCGGCGGATGTTTACTCGCTGTCCCGGATCTCATTCAGCGCCTGATTGATCTTCTTTTCATCCTGCTTGTCCATCCAGTGGCTACAGAGCCATACAAACACATAAACGGCCCAGAAGATCGCGCTGACGCACAGAAAACCGGTCAGATTCTCATACCAGCCGAGCAGATAACCCATACCGGTCACTGCTGCATACAACGCCGATCCGTGCAGGGCTACCCGGAGCACAAACACCTTCGGCGGCCACCGGTCCATATTCCGCAGCAGCAGAGTAGGCAGCGCGCATAAAACTCCCGTCAGAATGATCGTTATCGGGTGATACCAAAGCATCACGATGTCCTGCCCCGCAAAGTGCCGGATTACCATGCTGATACCGTTGAGCAGGAGCAGGGATACAGAGATGACCATACTTTGGATAAATATCTTTTTCATGATATTCATTGAATGCCCAGCCTCCTTTTGATTTCTCCTGTATAGCTGCGGGAAATGACCACCTTTTCACCGTTCAGCAGCTCGGCGATCATCCGGGCGCCGGTCTGGGCGCTGACATTACGGATCTTCCGCAGATTGACGATCATGGATTTGGAGATGCGCACATAGTACAGCCCCAGCTTTTCCTCCAGCTCATACAGGCGTTCCCGGCTCTCAAAGCATCCGTCCCGGGTGTAGACCCAGGTACGCTTGTCCACGGATTCGATATAGTAGACCTGCGTCAGTTTGCACAGATAGGTGTTCCCGTCCTGCGTCACCGTAAGCCCGCCGGAGCCGTTCTCCAGCAGATCGATGGCGTT
Organism: uncultured Clostridia bacterium; assembly: GCA_937886445.1. Lineage (GTDB taxonomy): Bacteria > Bacillota > Clostridia > Christensenellales > Aristaeellaceae > ZC3RG03. The sequence continues at coordinate 2,325 of CALGBY010000075.1, forward strand.
CAGGATATCCGCGTTTTTTTCCGTGGCGCGGATCAGCGCCTGTTCCTGTTCTTTGGTGTCTACCTGTTCAAACCGGACCCGCATGCCGTTTTCTCCTTTTCAATACCTTAGGGTGTGTTTCTAAATTCAAAACGATGCATTTTCAGCATCTTTTCCGCCATT
>CALGBY010000076.1 GCA_937886445.1 uncultured Clostridia bacterium
CCCATTGGTATTTCTTCCGGAGGGCAAAACATGAGGCACCGTTCAGCGTGCTGACAAATTGTGCGGTATTGCCTTAATTTCCCCTTGACAAAAGAACTTCCATTCTCTTGTGGTTATATTCCAGCCCGTTCAGCCTCATATTGACGAAAACCATCCAGATATAGCCGATCCAGGTGATGCCGAGATAGTAGACGATATTTCCGAATTCATTCATGAACTGCGCGCCCGGAAAGGTCTGCAGATTGCTCAGGCCCGAAATGATATCGCTCACACACAGAGTGATGGCAGCCCATGTGAGGCGCAGAAACACCCTCCTGCGCGCGGAAAGTGTTTCGCGCTTGTTGCGCAGCCTGAACAGAACGATCACCAGCAGCAGGATGCACAGGGCATTCAGCTGAATGAAATATATTGAATGATAATCTCCCATAGCAAGCGCCTCTTTTCATCATGCAATTACGCATCATGTGCAGCGTGTAACCTGTTATGTAATATATTAGCATACTGCACCCGTTTTGTAAATGCATTTTTGCGCGCCATTTGCGCGAAAAGGCCTCATCTGTTGCTTTTCAGGGGTGTTTTCGGGGGATGAAACATTTTTCTTGCATATTCTTCCCGCTTTCTCTATAATATCTGCAATCCCGAACGCGGACGGGCGGTCCCCGCCGCAGGACGGAGCAAATCAGCACCGAAAAAGCGGGAAAGGAGTATGCGAATGGAACTGTATCTTGTGAAGCCCGATCTGACCTGTTACGAAAAGTATAATGACATGATGGAGGAATGGTGCGCGGACGGTTCACGCATCGCTCCCTGGTTTCTGGATCCCCCGCTCGAAAGCATGGAGCAATTCGCCGGGCTGGTACGCATGCTGAATGACGCGGAGTTCGGCAGGGTGCCTGAACGCTTTTCCTCCACCACCTCCTATTTCGTGATGGATGAAACGGGACGGCTCATCGGCGCTTCCAGCCTCAGGCACTACCTTACGGTGGAGGGCTACAACACCTGGGGACACATCGGCTACGGTGTGCGTCCCTCGGAACGCCGCAAGGGCTATGCTACCCGCATCCTGAAAATGATGCTGCAAAAAGCCCGGGAAAAGGGCATATATGAGGTGCTGGTAGGGGTATACGAAAACAATACCGCTTCCCGGGCCACCATAGAAAAATGCGGCGGTATTTATGAAAACACCGTTTTCCCGGAGGACGCGGAAGCTCCCATCCGGCGCTATCGGTTCAAAAACTTCTGACCGTTTCCCATACGGAAAGCATATTTTCCGCACGGCATATACCCGTATGACCATCAGGCCCGGCATCCTCCGTGTGAATGCCGGGCCTGATCAATTCAATTTTGTAACCAGATAACGCACTTCCGTGAGATCAGTCTCGTGAGCTCCGCGGCGATAAGGCCTGCCCCCCTCGCGTTCGGGTGACAGCCGTCATAGCTGATCAGATCCCGTCTTCCCTCCGTGAGCGCGTACAGATCGACCGTTCTCAAACCGTTTTCACGGGCGATCTGCCTTACACATTCCGCGATCTCCGGAAGATGAGCGGCATCGGTATCATTGGTAAAGTACTGAAAGCGGTTTTTCGCGTTTACGCCCCACACAGGCGTGCAGAGGATGATGTCTTTGCAGCCGGAGCTTTCACGGAAGGCGGAGAGAAACCGCCTGTATTCCGCGAGGAACGCCTCCGCGCCCTTCCAGTTTTGAGGCTTTGTATCATTGGTGCCCAGCATGATCACCGCGATATCCGGGGCAAACGACACAGCCAGGCGATACTCCTTTTCCCGTTCAAAGGGACGGTCGGCCGAAAGCTGCAGCGTTCTGCCGTTCAGACCGAAGTTTTCCGCATGAAAACCTTTTTCCAGTATTTTTTCCAGCACAGCCGGATAGGAGCGGAAAAAGCAGAACGGGATCAGCGCCCCGTTGGTGATACTGTCTCCCATACAGGCGATCCGTGTCATGCCTGCGCGGGGCTTTTTGTGAAAGTGCAGGTCGCTCAAGCCGAAGAAAAAATATACTAACAGGAGAGCAGCCGCGGCCGCGGCGATAAAAAGAATCCAAAGCACGGTTTTTTCCTTTCTGTCTTTCTGCTTTTTCGCCCTGAATGATCAAAGCGCTGTTTATCAGCAGACAAAACTGTGATATAATACAGAGGTACGATTTTTCTTCGCAAAAGAGGTGTGTATCGCTTGATCTCTCTCGTTCTTTCCCTGTTGGTGCTCGTCATCGGCTACCTGATCTGGTCAAGACTGGCAGAACGCGTCTTTTCTCCCGACGACCGTCCCACGCCCGCGGTGACCGTGAACGACGGGGTGGATTGCATACCGCTGAAGCCGCCGCGCGCCTTTCTGATCCAGCTGCTCAACATCGCGGGCACAGGCCCGATCTTCGGCGCGCTGATGGGCGCGGTGTTCGGCCCCCGGGTGTTTCTGTGGATCGTGTTCGGCTCCATACTGGGCGGCGGTGTACACGATTATTTTACCGGCATGGTATCCTGCCGGAACGGCGGGGCAAGCATCGCGGAGCTTGCGGGAAAATACCTCTGTAAGGCCGCCAAGTATGTGATGCGCGCTTTCTCCGTTATTCTGCTGGTGCTGGTTGGCACTGTATTTGTCACCAGCCCTGCTTCCCTGCTTGATGAGTTGACCGGTAACGCGCTCAGTCACGGCTTTTGGGTAGCGGTGATCCTTGTATATTATCTGCTTGCCACGCTGCTTCCCATCGACAAGCTGATCGGAAAGCTCTATCCGGTATTCGGCATCGTACTGATCATGATGGCTGTCGGCATCACAGCGGGGATCATTGCCGGCGGCTACACCGTGCCGGAGATCTGGAGCGGAGCCGGGCGCCCGGACGGTCTTCCCACCTGGCCCTTCATGTTCATCACTGTGGCCTGCGGCGCGATATCGGGCTTTCACGCCACGCAAAGCCCGATGGTGGCAAAATGCATCACTTCCGAAAAACACGGACGCCATATATTCTACGGCGCGATGATATCCGAGGCGGTGATCGCTCTTGTATGGGCCGCCGCCGGCGTAGCGTTTTACGGCTCTACCGAGGTGCTGAACAGCATGCTTACCGAAAGCGGGCAGAGCGCCGTGGTATACGATATCTCAGTAGGTCTGCTGGGCGTTTTCGGCGGGATCCTCGCCCTGGTCGGCGTGGTCGCCTGCCCGATCACCTCCGGTGATACCGCCTTCCGTGCCGCGCGTCTCGTGCTGGCGGAATGCTTTCATCTTCCGCAGGATAAGATCAAAAACCGCCTTCTTCTCACGCTGCCCCTGCTCGCGGCAGGCTGCATACTGACAAACATTGATTTTAACGCGATCTGGCGTTATTTTTCCTGGAGCAACCAGACGCTGGCGATGATCGCCCTCTGGACGGCGACAGCCTACCTTTGCCATGAAAAAAAGTATCTCGGCTCCCTTATCTGCGCAGTCCCGGCCGCGTTCATGGTCGCTGTCAGCATCACCTATATCCTGATGGCGGAGGAGGGGCTGAAGCTGAGCGCCTCGATCGCCTATCCCGCGGGGGCGCTTACCGCGCTCGCAGCAGCCGCGGCTTATGTCATCCTCATGTTCAGAGCAAAGAAAAAAGCAACAGCGCTTTCATAAAGCAGATACAAAAACAGAGCTTTGCCGGGTACATCGCCCGGCATTTTGTTTACGGCAATACCGTACCCGCGTGATCATAAACGCCGTGACCCCGCCGCGCGTCAGCCCTCCCGGCGGAATACTCAGCTGTATAAAGCAAAACTCCCGCGTGCTTTCGCATACGGGAGAATACTGGAGGCGCAGTCCAGAATCGAACTGGAGAATAAAGGTTTTGCAGACCTTCGCCTTACCGCTTGGCTACTGCGCCGGGAAAAAATGGAGCGGTAGACGAGGCTCGGACTCGCGACCTCCACCTTGGCAAGGTGGCG
>CALGBY010000077.1 GCA_937886445.1 uncultured Clostridia bacterium
TAGGGCTATGCCCGCATATGAAAAGCCACCGGCTATGCCGGTGGATGTTTACTGCTCGAAAACAGCGGCATTTTGGCAGATGTTGGGGGAAGCAGGATTCGAACGGGGAAAATGCCATTCCGCACGGATCGCATTCGGCGGGATCCACTGCCTGAAAAATTTCGATGAACTCTGTCTTTCGGGAATGCAATGGAATGCCGGAGAGCTGACAGGCTTATGACGAATATGAAGGCACAGCCGGAGGTTGCTTCTGTTTCACTGGTCTATCAGTGTATACTGACTGATACCTGCACATAAGCCCGGAGGTTCCGCAGACGGTCTTGCTCAGGAACCGGATGTCATGCAGAGCGCCAAATGATCCGGCACAATCGCTCTCTTTTCTTTTTTGATCGAATATGTTATACTTGAATGACGGATGCGAATTCCGTGACGGACCCGAAGGAAACTTATGAAAAACCGGTTCAGAAATGGTGTACGGCTGTTTTCAGACAGCCGCCGGCACTTCACCCGAAGGAGAACATATTACGATGAATATCAAGATCTGTACTGATTCCACCTGCGATCTCAGCAAAGAGCTGATCGAGAAATACAATATCCATATAAGCCCTCTTTCCGTGATCAAGGATGGCGAATCCTTTCTGGACGGCGTGGATATCACCACGCAGGAACTGATCGAGCATGTAAACAACGGAGGAAGCATGTGCTCCACCTCGGCTGTCAATATCGGAACATGGGAGGAAGTGTTTGAAAAATACGCTTCCGAATATGACGCTGTGATCTGCGTGACGCTGGGCAGCGGTTTTTCCTCCTGTTATCAGAACGCTGTGAACGCCGCGGAGGAAATGAAAAATGTGTATGTTGTGGACAGCATGAACCTTTCCACCGGTGAAGGTCTGGTGGTGATCGAGGCTGCGCGGCTGGCTGAAAAGGGATTGCCTGCCGATGAGATCGTGCGCAGGCTGGAAATAATGCGCACCCATGTGGAGGCTTCCTTCATCCTCAATCAGCTTACCTTCCTGCGTAAGGGCGGGCGCTGCTCAACGCTCGCGGCGCTGGGCGCGAATATCTTGAAGATCAAGCCCTGCATCAAGGTAAAGGACGGCATGATGGGTGTGGCGGAAAAGTATCGCGGGACCTACGCGAAATGCCTTGAGGATTATGTGAGAGAGCGCCTTGAGGGCAGACAGGATCTGAGAGGCGATACCATCTTTATCACACATACGCTGGAGGGAGAGCAGTATGTGCCTGCCGTGACGGAGCTGATACGGAAATATGCTCATTTTGACGAGATCATAGAGACCGACGCCGGCTGCACCATCTCCTGCCACTGCGGCCCCAGTACGCTGGGAATTCTGTTTGTAACAAAGGATTAACGCTATGCTGTATACATCTGTTGAGGAAATGATCGGCAATACGCCGCTGCTGCGCGCGAAAAGGCTGGAACAGAAGCTGGACCTGCAGGCGCGCCTGCTTTTGAAGGCGGAGCGCTTCAACCCCGCCGGCTCCGCGAAGGACCGCGCCGCGGTGAGCCTGCTGGACGGTTTTGAGCAAAGGGGTCTGCTGAAGGCGGGCGGTACCGTGATCGAGCCTACCAGCGGCAATACCGGCATCGCGCTGGCCATGGTCGGCTCCGTGAGGGGATACCGCGTGGTGATCGTAATGCCGGATTCCATGAGCGTTGAAAGAATTCGCCTGATGAAGGTATACGGTGCTGAGGTCGTGCTCACGAAGGGGAGCGAAGGCATAAGCGGAGCGGTACGCAAAGCGGAGGAGTTGCAAAAGGAACTGCCCGGCAGTGTGATCGCCGGTCAGTTTACCAACCCCGATAACCGCCTCGCGCATTACCGTACCACCGGCCCCGAGCTGTGGTGGGACACCGAGGGAAAGCTGGATGTATTTGTCGCGGGCATCGGTACCGGCGGCACGCTTTCCGGAACGGGCAGATACCTGAAGGAAATGAACGCCGGCATCAGGGTGATCGGCGTGGAGCCGGCTGCCTCTCCGCTGCTTACGAAGGGCATATCCGGCCCGCATCCTCTGCAGGGCATCGGGGCGGATTTTGTGCCCGAGGTGCTGGACAGGACGGTCGTGGACAGCATTGTGTGCGTGGAGGGCGATGACGCCTTTGCCATGGCCCGGCTGCTCGCGCGTACGGAGGGGCTGCTTTGCGGCATTACATCGGGTGCCGCGCTGTATGCTGCCGTACAGGAAGCCATGAAAAAGGAAAACGCTGGGAAGACCGTGGCCGTGCTTTTGCCTGATACCGGCGAAAGATACCTGAGCGGTGCGCTGTTCGGCACTGATAATTGAAAACGATCCGGCTCATTCCGCCGCGGCGGCGCGGGCCGGTTTTTGCTTGTGGGAAATAAGTTTGAAAATGTATACGGATCATTTTCAAACAGCCCATTGGTGCCTCTTCCGGAGGGCAGGCCATAAGCTTGAAAATGTATACGGATCATTTTCAAGCACCCCATCGATGCCTCTTCCGGAGGGCAGGCGATAAGTGCCAAACAGCCCATTGGCGCTTCATCTGAAGGAGAACACATAGAAATGCAGAGAGAGCTTGGAGAGATCAGGCGCACGGTGGAAAAATACCGCATGATCAGCAAAAACGCCTGTGTGGCTGTGGGGGTTTCGGGCGGAAAGGACAGCCTTGCGCTGCTGTATCTGCTGGCGGAGCTGAGAAGGATCATCCCCTTTACACTGAAGG